>CAKPYN010000042.1 GCA_934202965.1 uncultured Megasphaera sp. | reverse complement strand
TTTTTAGAAAGTGAGGTGAGGCAGGCATTCCTCCCCGACCTAAGAGGTCGGAGTATCCTGCCCGCATTTTAGATGAATTGAAGGTTACGATACGACAGAACGTGACAGAAATAATTCAATCTGTCCCATTTAAATTCAAACAAACATATAGTATTATATAGTACAAATAAGAGAATAGGGCAAAGATATACAACGTAAGAGAGTATATAGCAGGCCCTAGAGGAGGTATTAATATGAGTGAAAAAAAATCTGCATCTGCTGTCAATGTACATCAGGTTATATTAAACGCGATGTTAATTGCCTTGGTATTTGTTGCTACGGCAGTGATTAATATTCGACTGCCTTTTGTTGGTACAGGCGGATTGATTCATTTAGGAAATGTACCGTTATTTATTGGGGCATTATTGTTTGGAAAACGAAGCGGTATGATTGCCGGTGCATTTGGCATGGGATTGTTTGATTTAATGGGCGGCTGGACGGCTTGGGCTCCTTTTACGTTTGTCATTGTTGGCTGCATGGGGTATGTCGTTGGTTGGTTTGCGGAAAATCATCCCATCCATAATACCTATGTAAATGATATTGCTGCCTTAGTATTGGCATTATTGATAAAAATTGCAGGATATTATATTGCCGAAGTGTTCATTATTCAAAACTGGATATTGCCGCTAGGGTCTATTCCCGGCAATGTAGTACAAGTCGGCGTAGCCGCTGTGATTACATTGGCTGCAATGCCGGTATTTAGAAGAGTCATTCGGCCAGTCAGTCAGATTGCATAGATGGTTATGGTTTGTTGCAGTATAAAAAGAAGGTCCCATATTAGTTGGGACCTTCTTTTTATATATAGAATTTTATTTTACAAGCGTAGGAACGACTTTTGTGCAATGAGGCATAATATTGATGGTATAATCTTTTTCTTTTCCTTGTTCTTTTAATTTTTTCTGCGCAATATCCCAAGCTTCTTGAACCGTAGCTACTGGAATTTGACCGGTCCGGCGAATATCTTCAAAATTACGCGGCAACGTAACGAGAATTACGGTGCAGCGATGGGCCAGGCAGTAGAGATTATAGGCGACAAAGAAAGGAATCGTGAATTTTTGGCGCAATGCCGATTCCATTTCTTCCATGGAATTGTATTTAAAACTTCCCATATACGCTGCTGGTTCTTTAATGTCGCGGGCTTCCATGATGGCAATGACGATACCGCCGTCTTTGACTGCCATTTCAGCCGGATCGTAGCATTTACTTCCTTGGTACAGGCTAACGTCGCTGGGATAACCGCCGGCGCAGGCAAAGACAACATCTGTTTTTTGTTTCATCGGAACGCGCTGAATATCGAGAACGGCTTCCGTGCCTTTACGCCATGCATGATACCAGTCGCCGCCGATCATGCGGCAAATTTCGCCGTCGGCATTAATAACGGAATGAACTAAGAAGCAAGGGTTAATTTTTTGGCAAGCTTCGACCATGTCATCATTCAATGGATTGTGGTCAATCAGCAAGGGACGTGTGTGTGGATTGACACCGCCGCCGACTTTTTCAGAAAGGGCATGGCAATGATTGCGCTGAATCGTTTCGTAACCGGCAACACCTGGTAAAATTAATTTGCGGCCGCCGCCAAACCCGGCAAACAGATGGGTTGTGATACCATCGACGAGGATGACTTTATCGGCATCTACAACATGTTTATTTAATTTAAGAGGCGTACCGATTTTCGTAGTGCCCATATCGACGAGAGACGGATCTTGGCAGTCGTGCTGATACGTTTTAATTCGTTTGAGTACTTCTTTACCGCAGACTAGTTCGTCTTCTTCTGGTGTTTGTGCGCGATGCGAACCTTGGGCAAAGACAATGCAAATGTCTTCATCTGGGACACCGGCTAAATTTAATTCATCAATAATATAAACTAAGAATTGGTTCGATTTATTCCATGTACGTGTTACATCGGCTACGACGACGCATACTTTATCGCCCTTTTTGACTTTTTCTTGTAACGGTGCGCTGTCAATCGGATGACGCATGCAGTCAAGAGTTGCTTCTTTTACATCTACTGCAGGAATATGTTTGCCTTCCATTACGTCAGAAATATGTTCTTCCGGCAGGCTGACTTTTTGAAATTTGTCTCCAATGCCGAAGGTAAATTCTTTTAATGCCATAGTATAATCACCACTTTTATAAATTTTGAGTATGCTATTATTATAACATGGCGAAATGCTTGTGCAAGATGACAAAGTGCTTATATATTGTTTTTTTTACTTGAAAAATCATAAAAATATGTATTCGATATATTTGTGTGACTATGATGCACAAAAAACAGTCTGTCTTATTCTCCTGCTATACAGAAAAAAGACAGACTGTTTTTAGTATCGTATGTTGAACATTAGAAATTATCGTTTTTCAATTCAAAGAATGCCTGTGGATGAGCGCATACCATTGCCCTGTAGATAGTTATGTAGTAAAATCAGTCGTATATGAGATACGAAAATACATAGAAAATCAAGGC
>CAKPYN010000041.1 GCA_934202965.1 uncultured Megasphaera sp. | reverse complement strand
TTTTAGAAAGTGAGGTGAGGCGGGCATTCCTCCCCGACCTAAGAGGTCGGAGTATCCTGCCCGCATTTTAGATGAATTTTTATTCGTACTATGTATTCGTTATAAGAATTATTGTATCCAAACCATGGCGACAGCTATTACAAGCGCAGGGAGCAAATTGGCTACCTTAATGGTATTAGGCCAGACTAAGTTGATGCCGACACAGAAAATTAAGATATTTCCGACCAATGAAATATTATGTAAGATGGTATCTGTCATACAAGCAGATACGCTGGCGGCTAATAGGGTTATGGATCCTTGCAAAACAACTACGGGAATAAAAGAAAATATACAGCCCTTTCCCATAGATGAAGCCATAATCAAGACGATAATAAAATCTAAAATAGCTTTGGCCAGCAGGATGGAATAATCGCCATACATGCCGTCTTGGATAGAGCCCATGATAGCCATGGCACCGATACAAACGGTCAATGAGGCGGATACAAATCCGTTTGTAAATTGATTGTCGCCGTCGCTGCCGGTTTTGTGTTTAAGCCATTCGCCGAATCGTTCAAATTGGGCATCTAAATTAATGATTTCGCCGAATAGTGCGCCAACTGTTAATGATATAATAATAACCATCGAGCCGTTGCTGGCTAAACTTCCATTGGGAAGGACCGTCAGCATTTTGGATAATGTACCGGCAGCTCCTAAAAATATGACAGAAAATCCCGTTGCTTTAATAATCGTATCCTGATAATTTTCTTTTAAAAATTGTTTACATACAATGCCTAGTATTCCTCCCAATAGAATCGCAAATGCATTGATAAAGGTCCCTAATCCTATCATTATATGGTATCGCTCCCTTTTGACATATCATACAGACTTATGTATATAGAATGCAAAAAGTCCTATGCCTGACATCATTGCAGGTCAGACATGGGACTCGTTGCGGTTTATTATTCGTTATTCGTTACTAGTTATATAGAAACCGGTTTTTGTTTTGTCGTTGTGGTATCTTGAGCAGGCAAGGCAACTAACCGATGGGCATATATATAAAATTCTTTCATATTTTTAATGCGAAGCGTATCTTTCTTTTCCTTTAATACACTGCCGTCTGCCGCATAGGCTTTTTGGAAATCGACGTCCATCTGATAGGTATCTTTTACCTTATTTGCGTTAATATCTGCTTTGTACTCGCTGATTTGACGAATGAGTTGATTTTGCTGGAATGCCATGGCATCTATTTTTTTAGCATATTTTTCTACATACAAAGTGCAGGAAATATTTTCAAGGCTGCTAGGCAAATCCCGCGTCTGCAGGGCTTGTACGGAATCCATATCCATATAAACGATGCCGTCGGGCTGTGTACTTACAACGCGATAGCGAGCTGGATTCTGTTGCAGCGTAGTAGAATCCATTGCCATAGCAGATACGGAAGATAGGGCAACTAATGAACACATTGCTAATAGGCATTTTAATTTTTTCATCGTATATAACCGCCTTTCGTCGTAATTGCATCACTAATAAGAAGTATAGCTATTATACCATAGGAAACTCACGAATATAAGATACAGGAAGAAATTGTAAAAAAACTGTCATAGACATGTCATAAAATCACAATTTTTTTATAATTGATATTGTGTTAACTTAAATGATGGTATATACTGAGGACAAATATCCTTGTAATAAGGACAAAAATAAATGGGGGAATGTTAGTATAGGGGCAACAATGGTAAAGTTGACAGTATATCTTTATCATGGCAATATATCATATAAGATGATGAGAATTTATAATAGGAACTGTTATCGTCAACTATCGAGGTGGCAAACCGTATCCTATAAATAAAGAAATTTAACATGACCGAGATAAGAACGCTGCGATAAATATACGAGAAGAAGCTAGGCGAATATCTGCTTGACATAACGCATAAAGTACCGTGGGTCGCACGGGAATCTACGCTTGTGGAGAGAGTGTAAGCCGCAGCAGTTCCTCGGAGCTGTAGTGCTGTTCTCGTTGAAGCAGGAAGCTACCGCCTCTGTAGGCGGGGGTACGTTCACAATGAGGGAGATAAATACGATGAAATTACATATAGAAAATATAAATAAAGATCCCCAGTGGAAACAAGAAGAACGTAGCGCAACCATAGAATCCTTGGTGTTTTCCAATCACGGTTTGCAGATGTATGGAACGGCATTGATTCCTGGCGGCAAACAAGATCAGGTGTATCCATGTGTTGTGTTACTGCATGGGTTCCCTGGATTTGCAGCTACTTTTGATATTGCCCAAAGCCTGCGACGTGCCGGTATGGTTGTTATTAGTTTTTTCTATCGCGGCAGTTGGGGCAGTCAGGGAAATTATACCTTTTCCGGTGCCGTTGATGACGCGGTTTGTGTTGCTGAATGGGCGCATCGAGATGATGTAGCAGCAAAATACCATATCGATAAAGATGCGATTTTCTTTGTCGGTCACAGCATGGGAGGATTTGTTTCTATCAATGCGACACGGCGACTGCCATGGATTCGCGGTACAGCGGTGATGTCTCCGTATGATTTGCCATATTGGCCGCTGCACCAAGAAATCGAACCAATGAAACAGGTCATTGATGAAAATTTATATGCTTTGCATATTGAATCTCCCAAAGCGATTCAGCAGAATATCAACTATTGCTGCCAGCATCAATATGGAATTTTTCAAGCTTACGAAGATTTAAAAGACCGGAATTTATATTTTATCGGCGCAACGCAAGACGATGTGGCACCGGCAGATAAAATGATTGAGCCGTTGTGGAATCAATTACAGCATCATCAGACAACGGCATTGCAGACGTATGATACGTTGAATACAGGTCATTCGTATGATGATAAACGATTGACTGTCAGCGAAATGTTTGCCACATGGATTGAAAAAGTTTTGACAAAACCAATTGAATAGATTTATTGCTAAAATGAGCCACGTTCAATACGCTGAATATTGAATGTGGCTCATTAAAAAATCCTTTCCACATGGGAAAGGATTTTTATTTATGGAGCGGATGAAGGGGATCGAACCCTCGTACCAAGCTTGGGAAGCTCGTATTCTACCACTGAATTACACCCGCATGTATGACGCGTATACATTATAGCAAATGATTTAAAAAATGTAAAGAATGAAGCCCCAAAATTGTATGCATCTTGCTTGAAGAATGGCAAGCAAGGTGAACTCCTTGCTAGATAAGATAGCGCAAGGGGTTCATGTTAGCAATATGTGGGTTTTATAGTGAACGTACCCCCGCCTACAGAGGCGGTAGCTTCCTGCTTCAACGAGAACAGCACTACAGCTCCGAGGAACTGCTGCGGCTTACACTCTCTCCACAAGCGTAGATTCCCGTGCGACCCACGGTACTTTATGCGTTATGTCAGGCAGATATTCGCCTAGCTTCTTCTCGTATATTTATCGCAGCGTTCTTATCTCGGTTATGGTGACTGCCACATTTAGGACAATCCCATTCCCTTACAGATACGTCCTTAGTTGCATCGTTTTGGAAGCCACAAACATGACATAGCTGACTGCTTGGATACCACTTGTCTATCTTTACAAGCTGTTTTCCTTGCCATGCTAATTTGTATTCCAATATATTTGTGAACATATTCCAGCCATTATCT
>CAKPYN010000040.1 GCA_934202965.1 uncultured Megasphaera sp. | reverse complement strand
TAGGGAGATAATATCGCTAATACCTATGTAACTCCGACTTGCAAGCTCCCACCTCAAACACTGCAGGTGTTAGGTGGGGAGTAGTTGACCTATTATGTAACGAGTACAGCTGCATATACATTATGACATAGCTTCTTTCTTATATATGCGAAAATGGAATATGTTTTTTGTGTGTACCGCATGACATTCAGAACATTTCATGCTATAATCAAATCAAGAAATGCGAACGCATTAGAAAGAGGTGAGTCCATTGGATACAGAGAAAATAGAGCAGGCAGCTGGCGGCAAAGGATATATTTTACGTCAGAAGCTGCTAACAGACGAACAGCTTAATGGTAAGAATGGCATGTTCGCGCGCATTACCATCAAGCCAGGATGTTCTTTGGGCTACCATGTTCATCATGATAACGCAGAAGCATATTACATCCTTTCCGGAGAAGGCCAATACGACGACAACGGCACAGTCCGAACCGTCAAAGCAGGTGATGTTACTTATACGCCGGACGGCAAAGGTCATAGCTTAGCAAACACAGGTACTGCAGATCTCGTGTTTATTGCGTTAATTATTAACAACTAAATATAGGACTTGTAGGATTATGAAACACCGTTCGTCTATAGACGCAGCAATCAGCTTAGTAAAACAATAAGTGCTTCGAACTTTTCGAAATGTGGTGATGTAGTTTTTACGTAAGTGATGTATACTGAACGACTCGAACGAACCTGTTTATGATTTTTTAGTGAGGTCAAAGATACCAGAACCAAAAACAATATGAATCCTATACCATAAGGACCCAGTACACATATGTCACGTGTATACTGGGTCTTTTTCTGTTATACAAAATATGTAAATGTTGTGAACGTACCCCCGCCTACAGAAGCAGGAAACTCCCGCCTTTGTAGGCGGGGGTACGTTCACTATATATTGAAAGAGGTTTTATCTGTGACAACACATACTCCAAAATTAATTCAATCAGTTCAACGCGCTATTGATATTCTTGACTGCTTTACAGCAGTAGTCCCCAGTCGAACAATCAATGAAATCAGCGAAATGACGAACTTAAATATAAACACCGCTCGGGGATTGGTAAATACATTAGTCGCTAATAAATTATTATTATATGATGAAGCTAGAGCTTGCTATCGTCTAGGAAATTATTTCATCGGTAAAGCCGACATTATCCAAAAACAGACGAAAGAATATATTCTCATGTTTAAATCTCTGGCAGATAAAATTTCCAATACGTACCATATCACATCCAGTTTGCAATTAGTCAGCCAAGATGACATCTTTTCAGTTTATTGTGCGTATCCCAGCAGTACAGCTTACTATATTACACTGTCTGAATACAGTAATTTACCGATTTATGCTACTTCGTCCGGCAAGTTATTATTAACACACACGCTGTTAGCAGAAAATCCCCATTATTTAGACACCCTGACACTGACACCGTATACGCCGAATACGATTACAGATATATCGTTATTGCAAAACCACCTGAAAGAGATAAAAGAAAAGCAATATGCTTGGGAAATGGAAGAATTTAATCTAGACGTGGGCAGCATTGCTGTCCCAGTTTTCAATCTAACCGGACAGTTAACAGCAACGATTAGTACCACAGCATTTGTCAAACAAATCCCCTCTATCAAAGAATCGTTGTTAGTTGATTTAAAAAATGCCGCTCAAACTATTTCGAATACGTTGGGCAATATCGAAAAATAATATACTGCTAACAAAAAAATCCGTTATGAGACACGTTATATCTCGTAACGGATTTTTTAATTAGCATCGAAAAATCTTCTAGCTAGTTGTACTTTATATTCTTTTATTTTTTATGATAAAAATGCGGCGAATCGCCCCATTGTCCCAGTCCTATGCGATCGCCGACGGATGCGACACGGGCACTGAGACAGTTCTTGCATTGCTGCGGCTCTTCATCCACACAGGGCTTGTTGTCATACAGCAAGTATTGTGAGCGAAACTTGGGTAATGTAACAATGGGCATAAGAACATTGGCACCGGCTTTTAATCCTAATTCTCGCCCCAACGGATGCAATGCCTGCAAGGCCGTCGTCGATGCAATATTGACATCTCGAAGCACTAGGCGGGTAACGGCAATCATTTTAAGTCCCAGCTGCAAGCGTCGTAATTTTTCTTCTGGCGAATCCAATCCCTTTTCTCTCACCTGTTTTCCCACCGGTGTCTGATGATGAACGACATACGGACCCATGCCAATCATATCAATATCCATATCTCGATAAAAGAGAATATCCTCTGCTAAATCTTCGATGGTTTGATTGGGAAGACCAATCATATCGCCTGTACCGACTTGATAGCCAATACGTCGCAGCGATTCTAAGCACTTCTTTCGTACCGTCCATTGATGATGCCCATCCTGGGGATGCAGTGTTTGATATAACGCAGGATTACTCGTTTCTATACGAAGCAGATACCGATGGGCCCCCGCTTCAAACCAGCGGCGATACGTTTCTTCTGACTGTTCTCCTACGCATAGCGTGATTCCCAATTCACCTTGACTCAACGCTTTAATATCCCGCACCAGTTCTTCTATATACGCAATAAATGCTTCATCTTGTCGTTCTCCCGACTGAAGCGTCAATGAACCATATTGGTTATCATACGCCCATTTTGCCATCGCTAATATATCTTCCCGTGCTGTATCAAAACGCTGTACTTCATTGTTGCTGCGGCGAATGCCGCAATATAAACAATCTTTAATACACCGATTGGAAAACTCAATCAACCCGCGATAGTACACAATACGTCCTACATTCATCGCTTTTACGGCATACGCCGCTTCATACAATGCCTGCAGTTCTTCCGGTTTCGTAAGACTAAGCAGGGTAATCATATCTTCTTTGGTGAATTTTTTTTGCTGAAGCAATGCATGCAGCATCATCTGCACCTCCTCTCAGTGCCATTATTTATCTTTCGAATGCAATGGAAATTGACTTCGTGTTTCTTCATGTAACGACTTGACAGGTCGTTTGGAAAAGGCAACACACTCTTTTTCAGCCAGTCGATAGTTCTGCCGGCTAATATTTAATAACAAGGCAGCTGCTGCCATATTCACAATCAGCGCCGTCCCGCCATAACTAATAAACGGCAACGGCACGCCTACGACAGGAATAAGCCGGCTAACCATGGCTATATTAATAAATCCTTGACCGCCTAAATATAAGGTCAGCCCCAGAGCCAAGAGGGAGCCAAATTTATTTTTACAATGCATCGCTGTCAAAATGCCCAACACGATAACAATAAAAAACATCGTTATTAGGAGTATCGTGCCACACAGCCCCCATTCTTGAGCAAAAACAGCAAACGCAAAGTCTGTATGCGCTTCCGGCAAAAAGCCAAATTTACTCATTCCTTTGCCCAGTCCTTGACCAAAAAAGTGACCTGTACCAATCGCAATCAATCCTTGCACAGTCTGATACCCCGCCGTTTGCGCCTGTCCCCAGGGATCTATCCAAACCATAACCCGCGTAAATCGATACGGTTCGTATAAAATACCCGCAACAACCACCATTGTCAATATCCCTATCGGCAGTAGAACTTTGGTAACATGAGCGCCGCTAATCCATGCCATGCATATCGGTATACCGACAATAATGGTCGCTGTGCCGGCATCAGGCTGAACAAAAACAAGCAGTGCCATCATCAAGGGTACCCACAAAGAAATATGCGGCAGAAATGGAACCATTCCTACTTCTTTAAGAAGCCAATTCTTCGATTTTATATGGAGTCGGTACAAAAATTCAATAGGCCTATGCTGTTCCAATGACAACGAAAGCCAATGGGCCGCATAGATAATACTGACTAACTTCGCAAGTTCTGACGGCTGAAAGCTAAATCCTCCAATGGTAATCCATCGTCGTGAGCCATTAACTACGGTACCAATGCATAATACAAGCAGCAATAGCACAATCGCTATGATAGTCCCCCATTTTATATATTTACGCCATCTATGATAATCATTGCGATAAAGAATAAACGCTACAGCACTCCCAATAACAGTCCACATTATCTGTTTCATGAGATGATCATAAAAATTTCCATTGATGTTATCAGCAGCAAATGTCGCACTATATACATTCGTCATGCCAATGACAAGTAACGTAATAAAGGCAATCCATAATCCCCAATGGTATTGATGCAGTTTTCTAATTTGCTTCGTCATCTGCTGTCACCTCGGTTGGTCTAGCAGCTACGCAATGAAAAATAGGCTGTCCTTTGGCACTAAATTTCGCTTCATATTCAGTCATCGCTTCATTTAAAACATCACTATGATGTAAATCGTACGTCACTTCAGACAATGGCCAATGACGCAGTTTAAATTCTTCCAGCGTAAAATCAAACAGGCCGGCATTATCCGATTTAAAATAAATTTTTCCATCTTCCTTAAGCAGCCGAGCATATCGATCTAAAAAATCATGATACGTCAATCGCCGTTTGGCATGCCGCTTTTTGGGCCACGGATCGCAAAAATTAATAAAGAACCGATCTACTTCTCCCGGTGCAAAAATTTCTTCCAATCGAGCTACATCAAATCGCAGCAGCTGTACATTAGGTAATTCCGCTTCCGCACATTTTTTACCGGCATAGTAAATAACGCCAATCTGAATTTCAATGCCAATAAAATTAACTTCCGGATGAAGCTCGGCCATTTTAGAAATAAAATTTCCTTTACCCGTTCCTAATTCCACCCATAACGGGGCATCGGGATTTTCAAATAATGTCCGCCATTTTCCTTTATATTCTTCGCAACTTTCTAAATGAACGAAAGATGCATATTGTTTTATCGCTTCATCAATCCAAGGTTTTCTTCGTAACCGCATGTCGTCCTCCTGTTCTAAAAAAGAGGCTGATTCCACATGAAATCAGCCTGTACCTATATTATTATAAAAAATATCAAAGGACCTGTCAATGATACGCAGCATACGGAATATGCGTAATGCCTACATAGCTTAGTACTATAATTCGAACCTCAACGCCATCATGATTCGGAATGGTCATTGGCTATCTGTTGAATTTCTGCCACTGAGCAAGACGTAATCTTGGCTATCACAGAAATATCGATTTCTTCTCACAGCATGCCTAGGATATTCGCTATTTTTTCTTGTTGCGCGCCTTGCGCCAAGCCCTGTTCTCGTCCTTGTGTCAAGCCTTGTTCTCGTCCTTGTGCTAAACCCTGTTCCCGTCCTTGCTTTATACCTATCTCTATGCCTTCTTGTTTAGTATCATCCAAGCCTGAATAGTAATCGCGGATTGCTTTTTCACGCAGCATGTATTTATAACGCATGGTTTCATCACTTGTAAAGGCGTTTTCTGCTTTTGCTACGTCTTTCATGACTGTATTGTTCATAGCT
>CAKPYN010000039.1 GCA_934202965.1 uncultured Megasphaera sp. | reverse complement strand
CAAAAAGAGAACGTCCGCCACGTTGTCGGTATTGACCGTGGATTGCGTTTTTTAACGGTCAGCTACGATGAACAGGGAAAAACTGAATTTATTTCTGGACGAAAGGTTGCCACAAAACGACATAAATTTCAGGAAGTTCGTCGCCAGCTTCAATCCAAAGGCACGAAATCAGCAAAGCGTAAACTAAAAGCTATTTCAGGACGAGAGAACCGTTGGATGTCTGATATAAACCATCAGATTTCTAAGACACTTGTGCAGAAATATGGTAAAGATACGCTTTTCGTACTTGAAGATTTAACAGGCGTTAGTTTCGAGGAATCGAATCTATCTAGAACTGCAAAACAGAAATACGACCTGCAAAGCTGGGCATTTTACCAATTAGAACAATTTCTAACTTACAAAGCTCACGAAAATCGTTCAGAAGTACTGAAAGTTTCAGCTAAATATACTTCTCAGCGTTGTCCAAAGTGCGGAACTATACACAAAGGAAACCGTGACCATCACAGACATCTATATAGTTGTCAATGCGGTTATAGTTCCAATGACGATCGTATCGGAGCTATGAACATTCAGCTTCTTGGTACAATGTGGATTTCTGGAGACAATAATCCTCGATACGAAAGAATAACAACTGCCTCGGAGTAAACTCCTTGGCAAAACGGGCATTGTCAACTGCCCGATGATGTAGGCGGAATTAGGAAGATACTATCGCTAATACCTATGTAACTCCGACTTGCAAGCTCCCACCTCAAACACCGTAGGTGTTTGGTGGTGAGTAGTTGACTCCCATCGCTCCTTTACGTTCCATTATACTAAAAGGAATATCCTCTGACTAGAGATTGGTAAAAAGGGAATACATTTGTCATCCTATACCATCTATGCTATGGTATAGGGTATATCATAGATAAAACTGCTTTTTAGGCAATCTATGGGGAAAACGATACAAGGAGATAGATACCGATGCAAATCAGACATACACAATACCAAGACCTTCCCCACTTATTGGAAATCTACGAGGAAGCCCGCGCATTTATGCGCCAGCAAGGCAATCCTACGCAATGGACGAACGGCTATCCCTCTAAAGAACTGCTCACGCAGGACATTCAACAGCATGTCAGCTATGTCTGCGTAGAAAAGGGACGCATTGTCGGCACCTTTGCCTTCATCATCGGAGACGACCCGACATATCAAATTATTGAACAAGGCGCTTGGCATGCCCATACTGTTTATGGCACTATTCATCGTTCCGCATCAGACGGCACGACCAAAAATCTTACAAAGTACATCTTTGATTATTGTACTGCCCAGCAGCAATATGTCCGCATCGACACGCACCAGGACAACAAGCCTATGCAAAATGCCCTGAAACGATATGGATTTGTGCCTTGCGGAATTATTCATGTCGACGATGGCTCACCGCGCATTGCCTTTGACTATATCACTGACTAAGCTGTCGTTATGAACAAAAAACGGGACTGTAACAAAATGAGAACGTTTAATTCATTTTGTTACAGTCCTTTTTTCATCATATCATTCTTTTCACGCTGTATATACTTGTCATAAATTTTCTATAGCATATTTATGCCGCAAATACTTGCGCACTTCTCCTTGAATATACAAGGAACCTACAATACAGAGCACTTGGTTGTCTTGGACAGTCGCAAAGGCACGGTCCAGCCCTTGCGCAATACTTTCCGCAGCATCAGCTTTACACGGCAGCATCGCAGCCATTTTCTTTGGGTCTGATGTTCGAGGCGTCGGTGCCGGTGCACAGACCACATAGTCATCGGCATGGAACAGTTCTTTGACCATTTGTGTATAGTCTTTGTCTGCCAAAACGGAAAAGAGAAAGACTCGTTTTCTGTCGCCAAAAACATCGGCATAGGTTTTGCAGAATGTATCAATACCGGCCGGATTATGCGCTCCGTCAATCACTACATCGACGTCGCCGGCTTTTACGAGTTGGAACCGTCCCGGCCATTTGACATGATGCAGTCCCTGTTCGATCGCTGTCCGAGTCAGCCGTTTTTCATGACGCGCAATGAGTAATAGAGCCATCGCCGCTGCGGCACAGTTGGTACGCTGATGTTTGCCCATCAGAGGAATCGTTGTCGTAATGGCAAAACCATAGGCTTCACGTACCGTTACCATTTGTCCGGCTGCCGGATCTTCCGAACCGGCATTTCCGACTACGTCAAAGCTGTGATCAAGGGCATAGAGCTTGCTGTGTTTTTGATACGCCGTCCGCGCAATAATTTCCAATGCCGGTGACTGGGCCGTCGTAACAACCGGCACACCTTCTTTGATAATGCCCGCTTTTTGCACGGCAATTTTTTCAATCGTATCGCCGCAATATTTCATATGGTCCATGGCTACATTGGTAATGACCGATACTTCCGGAATGATGACATTCGTCGAATCCAGCAAACCGCCCAGGCCCACTTCGATGACGGCATATTCTACGCCAGCTTTGGCAAAATGCCAAAAGGCCGCAGCCGTAATCATTTCAAATTCTGTTGGCCGTTCCACGCCATCGGCAACCATAGCCTCTACCGCCTGCGATACAGCTTCGACCGCATCAGCAAAATCCTGTTTCGAAATATCCTGCTCATTGACATGAATTCGTTCGGTGTATTCTTCCAAATGAGGGGACGTATAGCGGCCAGTCTTGATGCCGCCTTCACACAGGGCACTGGCAATCATGGCTGTAACCGACCCCTTGCCATTGGTGCCGGTAACATGAATCGTCTTATACGCATTTTGGGGATTGCCCAGGCGTTTCAGGAGTTCCTGAATCCGCCCGAGTCCCAATTGAATACCAAATACACTGGCATGTTCCAAATAATAAATCGCTTCTTCGTATGTCATAACAAGCCTCTCTTAGAGTTTTGCCAAATCTTCCATTCGTTTGGTGAGTGCTTCCATTTTTTCTTTATAATCGGCCAGTTTTGCTTTTTCGCCTTCTACAACAGCAGCCGGTGCTTTGGCTAAGAATCCCTGGTTGGAAAGCTTTTTATCCAAGCGAGCAATTTCTTTTTCAATCTTACCTTGTTCTTTCTGAACGCGTGCTGTTTCTTTTTCGACATCGATGAGGTCTTTGAGCTGGAGATATACTTCAATACCCGGTACAACGGCTACAACAGCATTTTCCGGTTTGCTGTCTGTCGGAGCCAGCAAGGTTACTTTATCGGCAAAGGCCAATACATGGAAGTAATATTCATACGTCCGCAGGGTCTGTGCCATTTCTTCCGTTGCTGGAGCCAAAATAACCGGTGCTTTTTTACCCATGGGGACGCTTGATTCGGCACGGAGATTACGAACTCCTTTAATGGCTTCCATAATGGTATTCATGGTAGCAGCATCGTCGGCAAATTCCCATTTTTCCTGCGGCTGCGGCCACGGCGCTACGATAATGCTTTCACCTTCATGCGGCAAATGCTGCCAAAGATGTTCCGTGACAAACGGCATAAAGGGATGGAGCATTTCCAAGGTATGGGTCAATACATAGACGAGGACGTACTGGGCTGTCCGTTTGCTTCTTTCATCATCCGATTTATACAAACGCTGTTTTGCCAATTCAATATACCAATCGCAGTAGGAATTCCAAATGAAGTTGTATACGGCATCGGCAGCATCGCCTAATTCAAATTTATCCAAGTTGTCTGTTACTTTGCGAACGGTATCATTAAAGGATGCTAAAATCCAGCGGTCAGCCAGCGTCAAATCCGCATTTTCCGGTACAAAGTCCGGGTCATAATCGGTAAGATTCATGATAACGAATTTAGACGCATTCCAAATCTTGTTGGCAAAGTTACGGTTAGCTTCAACACGTTCCATGTAAAAACGCATATCGTTGCCCGGTGTATTGCCCGTAACAAGTGTAAAGCGAAGGGCATCGGCACCGTACTGTTCGCAGACGCCCAAGGGATCAATGCCGTTGCCGAGAGATTTACTCATCTTACGGCCTTGGCTATCGCGAACCAAGCCATGAATGAAGACATGTTCAAAGGGGATGTCTTTCATAAATTCGCAAGTCATAAACATCATGCGGGCAACCCAGAAGAAAATAATATCATAGCCTGTAACGAGAACGCTTGTCGGGAAAAATTGTTTGAGGTCTGCCGTTTTATCCGGCCAGCCCATCGTCGAGAACGGCCAAAGAGCCGAGCTGAACCATGTATCCAATACGTCCGGATCCCGATGAATGTGTTTGCTGTGGCAGTGCGGGCATTCCGTTAAATCCGTACGGCTGACAGACGTTTCACCGCAGTCATCGCAGTACCATGCCGGAATTTGATGGCCCCACCAAAGCTGACGAGAAATGCACCAGTCATGAACATCTTCCAGCCAATGATTATAGGTCTTGGAGAAACGGTCCGGCACAAATTTAGTTTTGCCGCTGGTTACAGCTTCCAAAGCCGCTTTGGTAAGGGGTTTCATCTTAACAAACCATTGTTTTGTCGAGAACGGTTCGACCGTTGTTTTACAGCGTGAACAATGACCAACGGCATGGGTCAATTCTTCGATATGATCGAGAAGGCCCAATTCTTTTAAGTCTTCTACGACGGCTTTACGGCATTCTTCACGGGTCATGCCGTGGTATTTTTCACCAGCTTTTTCATTCATCGTGCCATCTAAATTCATAATCATGATGGATTCCAAATGATGGCGCAGGCCCATTTCAAAGTCGTTCGGGTCATGAGCCGGCGTAATTTTTACAGCGCCTGTACCAAAATTGAGGTCAACATAGTCATCGGCAATGACTTCAACTTCTCGATTGACAAAAGGAATGACAACTTTTTTGCCAATATATTTATTCATGCGTTCATCTTTCGGATTTACGGCTACAGCCGTATCGCCCATGATCGTTTCCGGACGTGTCGTCGCAATCATGATATAATCGTCTTCGCCAACAACAGGGTACTTAATATACCACAAATGGCCCTGTACATCGGAATGGTCAACTTCAATATCACTTAATGCCGTATGACAGTGCGGGCACCAGTTGGTAATACGCTGGCCCTGATAAATCAAGCCTTTTTCGTACAAGGAAACGAATACTTCGCGGACAGCGCGGGCGCAGGTATCGTCCATGGTAAACCGTTTGCGGCTCCAGTCGCAGGAAGAACCCAAATGGCGAACCTGTTTTTCAATTCGGTTGCCGTATTGTTCTTTCCAAGCCCAAACGCGTTTTAAAAATTCTTCACGACCAATATCATAGCGTGTTTTTCCTTCTTCTTTAGCAAGCTGCTGTTCTACTTTAACCTGCGTAGCGATACCGGCATGGTCTGTCCCAGGAATCCAGGCAACATTATAGCCTTCCATACGTTTAAAACGCACTAAAATATCCTGCAGTGTATTATCCAATGCATGTCCCATATGGAGCTGGCCCGTTACATTTGGTGGCGGCATGACAATGCTGAATGATTCTTTCGATGGGTCCGGATCTTGATGGAAATATCCATTCTTTTCCCAGAAATCATACCAAGACATTTCAATTTCATTCGGTGCGTATGCGCCTAATTGTTCTTTATTCCATTTCATCTGTTAATCCCTCCAACATACAAAAAAGCGTTCCCTCATCCATAAGGGTTTCCCCTTAGGACGAAAGAACGCTGTATCTCTTCCGCGGTACCACCTAAGTTGCTCTATTCAAAAGCCTCTTCATCAAACAGGTAACGGCTGCTATCCGGGCAGAGCTTTCCTTCTGCCAGCTCCTGGGTGACTTACTGCCTTCGTTATGAATACCCTTCCACCATACAGGTATCTCTCTGTCATACGCTCAAACAGCTTCTTCCATTCATCGCTATGATTATGCCTATCATTCTAGCAACTTTACAAAAACTTGTCAATACGTTTATTCACGTCTATTCACGTCGCCATACTGCCAATAAAGCTAAAAAAAATGACTGCCGGCATATTGCCAACAGTCATTTTTTACATGCATGAATCCTCATGCAGCTATATTATGCGTCGATTTCAGAAACAACGCCAGCGCCTACAGTACGGCCGCCTTCACGAATAGCGAAACGAAGACCTACTT
>CAKPYN010000038.1 GCA_934202965.1 uncultured Megasphaera sp. | reverse complement strand
GACAAATTCCAGCCTTGGTTTGCATTATCTGCTACTTTACTAATTTCCTTCAATTGTTCTTCGGTTGCAGCCTTACCTTCGCCGTTAGCAAAGCCATCATAAGCAGTAGTTGTATTGCCAAGTCCGCTTACCGTTGCAGTAGTGCCATCCATAATAACATTGCCTGCTGCTACACTGCTGCTTGCCCAAACAGAGCCATTGCTGCCGCTGATGTTTACATAAGTGTAGTCATTATCTCCTGCAAGTTTAATATCGTTCTTCAGAGCAACATTATATTGCATACGGCCGTCTTCTGCTTGTTTCGGAGTTACAGTAATATTAGCACCCTCGGTAACAACACTGTGCTTGCCTGCTTCGGTTTCTACCTTCTTCAGTTGGCTTACGTTTACAGCATCTTTATCGTCAGTACCTGCTGCTACGCCGGTAATCTTGCCGTCTTCAGCAACAGTTACTTTGCCCAGCTTAGCGCTCTTAGCATCAATGTAGCTGTGGTTACCGTTATCATCGGTGAGTAACAGGCTGCCGTCCTGCAATGTGGAATGACCATAGTATACGCCATTTTGCAGAACTACGTTGCCGATTTCGCCTGCAGTTGCGGTTACTTTACCGTCTTTATCTACGTGGAATTTATTGTGTGCTGCATAGAAATCGCCGGTGCTGTTTACAAAGAACGGCATAATACCGTTTTCAGCCATAGTACCTACGGACAGGTTGTATTTGGAGTTCAGTGCGTTGGTTTGAACGGAGTTTACATCAATGTCTTTATTCAGCTCAACTTTAACATTGGTACCATCATTTCTGATGTTAATGTTCTTGTCACCGCTGAAGTCAACAGTTTCACCGGGAGCTACTTTAGATGCTTCGCCGCCGTTAGTGGACAAATTCCAGCCTTGGTTTGCATTATCTGCTACTTTACTAATTTCCTTCAATTGTTCTTCGGTTGCAGCCTTACCGGTAGTTGCAAAGCCTTCATAAGCAATAGTTTTATTGCTAAGACCGCTTACAGTTGAAGTAGTGCCATCCATGATAACATTGCCTGCTACTACGCTGCCTGCTGTTACACTGCCGCTTGCCCAGATAGTGCCTTTGCTGCCGCTGATGCTTACAAAATCACCAGTATCTCCTGCAAGAGTAATATCGTTATTCAGAGCAACATTGTATTCCTTGCCACCGTCTTTATTCAGGCCTTCGGTTACAGTAATATTATCACTATCGGTAACAGTACTGTGCTTGCCTGCTTCTGCTTTTACATCCTTCAATTGGCTTACGTTTACAGCATCAGTATCTTCAGTACCTGCTGCTACATTGATAATCTGACGGTTAGCGCCAGTGCTGCCTACGGATACTGCATTAGCTCTGTCAGCTACGCTGCCGGAACCCAAAGCAACACCGCCTTCACCGGTAACCTTTGCATTATGACCGAGAACAACAGCGTTATTAACAGTTGTTTCGGTTAATTCATCAGCAGAGCCGAAAATAACGTTATCCGTACCGCTTACATTGTGATTATCACCGATAACCTTGTTGCCGTTTGCGGTAACTTCATTTTTAATACCGATTACAGTAACGTCAGATGCATTGGTAACAGTGTTTTTATAACCGTTAACAAAGTCATACTTTGCACCATCTTTCGCAGTACCGGTTACTTTATTCTGTACACCGGTCAGTTGGGAGTATTTAGCGTAATCAGCCTTGTTGCCGCCGCCGATTGCCATTACAGAACCACCTGCATAATCGCTAGACTGCATGGCTTCAATTGCTTTTTGCTGTGCTTCCGCAACAGAAACATTATTCCAGTTGGTGTCAATGCTGACTTTTTCAATGGAGTTGGTAACTTCGTTGCCGGTACCCCAGATTAACGCAGCATTAGCATTTTGTGTTCTGTTGGCAAAGCCAAGCACGCTGCTGGCAACACCGCTGTAATCGCTATTGCTGGTTGCAGATTCGATGCTGTTCATAGAACCATAGATGGTCGCACCTGTATTTTTAGTATCCTCACCGGAAGCAATAGACAATGCACCGGTTACAGCTGCCAAGGAGCCGCTATTATAAGCACCGGCACCAAGAGTAGTAGAATAAATACCATCATTATAGGTCATAGCGTTTGCCGGGTTAATTTCAATATCGCCAAGCTTACCGGTATAGGAATGATCACCAAGCATAACAGAGCCTGTACGTGCTATCGTATTTTTACCGATAGCAATAGAGCCGGCTATTTTTGAACCGTCGGCTACTTTATACTTATAAGGACTACCAAATAAAGACTCTGCTCCAACTACGCCACCTTGGCCAAAATCCAACAAATATTCTTTAGAGCCGATTCTGGCATATTTATTCTTATAAGTGTATTCACCATTCCAGGCATGCGCATTCGGACCAACAGCAATATCACCGCTTATGGTTTGTCCGCTAACACCATTCCAAACAGAAACATGTGCACCCTTACCAATGGTTACGTTCAAATCATCCGGTGCCGGATTAGCAGCCATCGCCGGAGCCATGCTTGCACAGGTCATAACACCTGTTGCAATCAGCATTGCCAACAGTTTTTTAGTGGAGCAACTTTTAGTTCCATGGCTTTTTGCCATTTCGGACACAACAACGTATGCGCTGCGTGCATCACTCCAAATTACTTTGAATACTTTATTCATATAGATAGTTCCTCCTTTTTATGCATACTTGCTCAAGAGATTATCTTGGTTTGTACGAAACACTTCGCCGCTGATTAAACCAGCGTTTTCTACATTCATCGCTGCAAAAAGAACGGCGCCGGTCTTTGGGGGTATCAACGACGACAACTTTGCCGCATTCCCGGCACGTAAATTCACGGTGTACCAGTACGGAGCTTACGTGTTCCGGATGTTTCCAGTACAATTTTTCGCAATGCTGAGAGCAAAATTTAGTGCGACAATCTCTCGCCTCCGTAACGCGCACTCGCTTGCCGCATTGCAGGCACGTAAATTCCCGTATGGTCGGTGCATATAACGGTCCTTCTACCCGATTATCATTGATACCATGATGATTTGCATACCTTCTACAGGTATAGCTGCAATATCGCTGCGTACGACGGGTAGGAGTAAATTCTTTGCCGCAAACAGCACATTTCATAAGATCACTATGTTCCTGTCACCGGCAATACTACGAATACCTATACGTATATAGGACACAGCAAAATCCAAGCATACCAAAAAGTACAGTACATACCTATACTGTCCTTTTTGGCATCTATCTAAAACAAACCGCACGATACCCTGAGTCTGCTTTTTTACCTGTATATCCTTATTATATTGATACCTATAAGAATACCCCTCCCCGTATATTGTTGCCGTATCATTGCGTTTTTATTATATCTTATAATAATTCCATCAGATTGCGCAAATTGGACAGGATACATGTATTTCACCTCCTTTTACGTATATAGTGATAGTGATATTGATATATTTAGTATACTAATCTGAATTTTATTTTTAAAGGGTGGTTATATTGTATTTCGTAAATTGTATACGTACGTGTATCGTTTTATGTTTATTCTTTTTCGTGCCGATGAACGAGCAAAGAAGGGTCTCTGCACTCTCCTCTGTACGTTTTTCTTTTTGCGCGGTCAAAATCTAGGGACGTTTCCCTCGTCCCTCTTCTATTCATTCTTTTTCGTTCCGACGAATAGGCAAAGAAGGGTCTCTGCACTCTCCTCTGTACTTTTTTCTTTTTGCGCGGTCAAAATCTAGGGACGTTTCCCTCGTCCCTCTTCTATTCATTCTTTTTCGTTCCGACGAATAGGCAAAGAAGGGTCTCTGCACTCTCCTCTGTACTTTTTTCTTTTTGCGCGGTCAAAAAGAAAAAGTACCAAAAAAGAAAAATCCGCCGCCCAAAACGGACTTAGCCTTACTACGTTTACCGATGACGGCGCGGCAAATTCGCTTCGCTCAAACGCCGCTTGAATCCGTCATTGGCAAACGCAGTATCCGGTCTTCGACCGGTCGGCACGCTCGTAACGGGCGGTGTTGGCAGTCATGCAATGTAGATTTCGCTTGGTTGCTGGGAACCCCCCATCTGTCAATAGAGAATGCCAGCAAACATCGGCTCATCTACGCTAAGGCAATAGGTAAGTATCACTTCATCATGCACAATGATAAAAAAATACAAAAATATCGCTAACACACATGAATAATGGATTGAATAATAAATGATTTTCTCAGCATACCCTCATCCGTAATTGTTTGCATTGGCTTTCAAACCGCCCATTACGGAAATGACTGGTTGTGTGGCATAAGCCGCACAATGAGAATGGACGGCATTGCGTTAAAAATGGGCGTTTTGTTTGAGCGTAGCGAGCTTCGCCCATTTAGCAATGACAGATATTCTCAAAGGAATGGGAGTTTGGGGCGGCCGCCTTTTTCTTGATTCGTTCTTTTTCGGCGGTACGAAAAAGAATGAATAAGAGGTTGTGCAGGGACGCTTCCCTGCATTTTGACCACAAAAAAAGACTGTCGCTTCATGCGACAGCTTTTTTATATGCAATTTATATACGCTGCATGCGTTGATAAATAGGCAGTTTTTGCAGATGACGCAGGGTAATCCAAGCCGTTATTCCGATAAGAATGCCTGTGCCTGTGCCGGCAATAGACAATATGGGCAGATACAGCATAATTTTTATATTTTCAACAATTGTTGATGCAATGATGATTTGTCCCAAGTTGTGAAAAATGCCGCCGGCTGCACTGACGCCCAGTAAGCTGAATTTTCCTGTATTTTTTAACAGTATCATCGAACCTAGGCTAAAAACCGCACCAGCAACGCTATATAAAAAGGCATTGATGCCGCCGCCAAAGGCTGTCGCCAAGATAATACGCAGCAACAAAATGAGACACACGTCTTTTTTATGCGGTAAGGCATACAGCGCAATGACCGTAATCAAGTTGGCCAAGCCCAGTTTGGCTCCCGGTGCAATAAACGGCACAGGCAGCATACCTTCTACGATATATAAGACTAGGGACTGGGCTACAAATAAACTTAAAATAACGATGCGAAAGGTTTTATTCATTATGACTCCTCTAATGCGCCGGAATAATATCCGGTTCTTCTGTTGCTGTCGAGCAAATTTCTATCATAACCTTATGGGGCAAGCAGACTGTCGTTTCGCCGGGATTACGGATAAATCCTTCTTGAATGCAGATTTTATCCGGGCAGTCTGCTTCTATGATGCCTATTTTCTGATCTTTGACAACGACGGTATTATAGCCATCGGCTGTTTGAATCGTAAACGTGTCTGTTCCATGATGTTCAGACAACGGTATTTCTTTATACACACTGCCGTTTACCTGCACCACTGCTTTGGTTCCTTCCAGCATCCGGTCACTGCCGCTGAGGATAAACACGCCTTCCGGCAGCAACGACAGCAGCAATAAGGCAATGAGTAAGACAATGTCCCATTTTTTAATCATATGTACTCCTATCTGCCAACTTTTTCTATTGTGATTATATCAGATTTGGTATAATTAGGGAAAAGAAAGGAGCCATTTTGATGAAAAAATATATGACGGCCTGTCTCACCTTGATGCTGCTGGCAGGCATATTGGCAGGCTGTACGCCAAACACGACGACAGAACCATCTGCGTCGGAACCAAAGCAGGCAACAACTAACGCCGCGCCGCCGACCATTCAGCCTGATTCAGAATCACTCAGTACACAAGGGCTGAAAGCGTACCAACAATTTGAATACGACAAAGCCATTGCCCTCTATGATAAAGCCATCGATGCCGACCACAACAACTATAAAGCCTATTCCGGTAAAGGCATCGCCATGGCCATGCGCGGCAACGAAACGGGAAATAAAAGCGATGTATCTTCGGGCATTGCCTATATTCAAAAAGCTTTATCCCTATATCCTGATTATGTGCCAACGTTCTACGATTTGGCATTAGCCTGCAAAATCAACGGTCAGTATGAAATCGCCATTCAGTATTTTCAAAAAGTCATTGATGCCGAACCGGACAATACGTGGAGCTATTACGGCATCGCGACGATTTACGGTGATAAAGGACAGGCCAAAGAAGCCGTTTCGTATCTGAAAAAAGCCATTGCCCTAGACCCGCAACCTGTCAAAGAAGCGGCGCGCACGCAATCCCATTTTGATAAAATTCGCAATAATGCTGATTTTCAAGCACTTATACAATAAAACTGTATACAAAATGAAAAAGGACTGCCCCTACGACAGTCCTTTTTTGTGTTTCACAGACCTATGTTGTTTATATTATTCGGCGTCAATGACGTCTTTAACAATAGCAATGCCTTTTTTGAGGACATCCCAAGGAATGTTGAGCGGCGGCAATAACCGTAATAATCCGTTCGCCGTCAAAACGAGCACGCCTTTATCTACACAGCCGTTGACGACAGTAGCCAAATCTTTTTTCAAGGTAACGCCAATCATGAGGCCCATGCCGGAAACGCTTTCTACATTTTTACAGCTTTCTAATTCTTTTTTGATATATGCGCCTTTTTCTTTGACATCAGCCAAGAGCTGGTCATCAATACGGTCAATAATTGTCAAAGCTCCGGCTGCGCAAATCGGGTTGCCGCCAAAGGTAGAGCCATGCGTATGGTCTGTCAGTGCATGCTGGCAGGAATCAGCAAATATCGTAGCTGCAAACGGCAGGCCGCCGCCGATAGCTTTCGCCGTCGTGACAATATCCGGATGAATGCCGTAGTTCATGTACGCATACAAGGCACCGGTACGGCCGTTGCCGGCTTGTACTTCGTCTACGATAATCAGAATATCATGGGCATGCGCGTATTCCGTTACTTGCTGTACAAATTCTTTATCGAGAGGATGTACGCCGCCTTCGCCCTGAATCATTTCCATCATAATCGCGCAAACATTGTTCTTTTCAGCTAATTCTTTAACAGATGCAAAATTATCCGGTTCCGCATAGACAAAGCCTTCCAGGAACGGGCCGAAATCCTGATGCAGTTCATCTTGACCGCAAGCTGTCAATGTAGCCATCGTCCGGCCGTGGAAGCTGTTTTTCAAGGTAATAATGGTATAGCGGTTATCGCCGTATTTATCATGCGAATATTTGCGGGCCGCTTTGATGGCGCATTCGTTGGATTCAGCACCGGAATTGGAGAAAAAGACTTTTTTCATACCTGTTTTTTCGCAGAGCTTTTTCGCCAATAATACTTGCGGTTCCGTATAGAATACGTTGGACATATGGCTCAATTTGTTCAGCTGATTGATAACGGCTTCTTTCCAAACATCGTCGCATACACCAAAAATATTGACGGCAATACCGGCACTCAAATCAATATATTCTTTGCCATTGACGTCGTATATGACAGAGCCTTTGCCGTGATCCAATACGGCGTCGAGGCGGTTATATACATTGACAATATATTCTTTATCCATTGTTTTAAAATCTTCAGCCATGTGAAATCCCCCTTATGCAGTAACGAGTACATTGATACTATGTCAACTACTCACCACCTAACACCTGCAGTGTTTGAGGTGGGAGCTTGCAAGTCGGAGTTACATAGGTATTAGCGATATTATCTCCCTA
>CAKPYN010000037.1 GCA_934202965.1 uncultured Megasphaera sp. | reverse complement strand
GTCATCGTTACGACACCCGAAGACCGGCGCCGGGCTTTTTGCTGTGATGACTGCCGGAAACGCTGGTTTAACAAACGCCGGAAAGTTTCGTATGAACAAAAATAATACCTGAAAAAGTATATATAAAAGAAGGAGGATATCTATATGAATAAAGTATTCAAAGTAATTTGGAGTGATGCACGCAGCGCATACGTTGTTGTTTCCGAAATGGCAAAAAGCCATGGAACCAAAAGCTGCTCCACTAAAAAACTGTTGGCAATGCTGATTGCTACAGGTGTAATGACCTGTGCAAGCGTAGCGCCGGTTATGGCTGCTAATTTGGCACCGACAGATACAAAGATTGAAGCCGGCGATGGTGCAAGTGCTAGCGGTCAAGGTAGTGTTGCCATTGGCCAAAATGCTGCTGCAAGCGGCTTAGTTGGTATTGCTATCGGCCGTGATGCTATTGCAAGCGGAACTGACTCTATTGCAATCGGTTCCAGCACCAAAGCAGACCAAACTTTTAGTGTTGCTGTAGGTAATGATATCAAGTTTACCGCTTATGCCGGTACTGCTGTAGGTCAGCAAGCTTATGCAAGTGGTGATAATGCAACTGCAATCGGTACCATGACTAACGTTGATGCTGATTATAATAGAACCCATGATGACTGGAGAAAAGCTGGTGCACAGTCTACTGCTATCGGCGCATATGCAGGTTCTTGGGGACTTGCTTCTACAGCTGTAGGCGGCTTCTCTAAAGCAGAAGGCAAACTGGCAACAGCTGTTGGTTATAATAGCAAGGCAAATGTTGATTATGGTACTGCTTTAGGTGATTATTCTGAAGTAACAGCAGGTTGGGGTGTTGCAATTGGTGCCTCCTCTGTTGCTGATAGAGAATCCGGTGTTGTTGGCGCTTTTGCTCCTGAAGGTGCAGACGGCCTTACTTGGATAGCAAATGGTGGTGCTGTATCTGTAGGCAGCAATGGTACCCTTACTCGTCAAATTACCAATGTTGCAGCTGGCAGTGAAGATACAGATGCCGTTAATGTGGCACAATTAAAGAAAGTAAGCAAAAATATTACAAATATAGATAATCAATTAGTTAATTTAAATGGTTGCATTAGCAACCTCGACAACCGTGTCAACAAAGTCGGTGCCGGTGCTGCGGCTTTGGCAGCCTTACATCCATTGGATTTTGATCCGGATGCGAAGTGGGACTTTGCGGCAGGCTATGGCAACTACCGCGGCACCAATGCAGCTGCTGTTGGGGCATACTATCGTCCGAATGAAGACACGATGTTCTCTGTAGGCGGAACCTTTGGTAATGGCGAAAACATGGTTAATGCCGGCGTAAGCTTCAAACTAGGTTCCGGAAGCAGTCATGTATCAACTTCTCGTGTAGCGATGGCGAAGGAAATTAAAGAACTGCGCGGTGAATTGGAAGCTATGAAGTCAGCTATGCTCGATGCCAATGCAGGTAAGAAGATAGATACATCCAAACTGCAGCTCTTCCCGGATGTACCGCAGAATCACTGGGCTTACGAATACGTAACACAGCTGGCCGGCAACGGCATGATCGAAGGCTATCCGGATGGCAACTTTGCCGGAGACCGTCCGATGACGCGGTATGAATTTGCAGCTATCTTGTATCGTGCCATGACAAAAGGCGCTGTTTTGTCCGACAAGATCCTCAGCGAATTCTCGCATGAATTGGAATACTTCACTGTCGATACAGTTGCTAAAGACAAGGCAGGAAATCCGACGATTCAGCGTGTTCGCACAGTCAAAGAAAACATAAATAAATAAGCTTAACGAACCATTGAATAACGGATAGGAAAAAGAACGATGCAAAGAGAACATGTTTCTCGATGCATCGTTCTTTTTTTATTGGTTGTTTGTTGCCTAATTCTAATCTTTGATACATATGATATAATACCAAGAGAAATACAAATTAACATGGAAGCGTAAGTGATGAGGTATTCTATAGATTTACTTGTTTTTTTTATTGTACGTAATCTCTTATACATGACGAATCATACCGCCTATTACGGACATGCCGACCGGTCGAAGACCGGATACGAAGTTTGCTAATGACGGAGTCAAGCGGCGCTTGAGCGAAGCGAATTTGCCGCGCCGTCATTCGCAAACGCAGTAAGGCTCGGCCGTTCTAGGCGGCGACTTCTTTCTTTTTGATACTTTTTCTTTCTGGTCGCACAGAAAGAAAAAGTATGTAAGAGATGAATGGAGGTGCCTAGCTATGAACAATACAGTCATGAAAGACGTAGCAAAAGCAGAAAACGCCTTTACAAGTGATGAAACCATGCGTTATAGATACATGCTGCGGGAAAAAGCAATGTACGAATATGGTACTTGATAAAACGTTCACATTTGCTTACAATAAGGCTATAAAAATTTATAATGAAAAGGAAGAGGATAAGGAGACGTAGACATGAAACATTTAAAGATAGCGTACAGCTTTGATGTACAGTATTATTTTGTAGACAGTGACCGGGAGATTGTACCGGTAGAACAAACAGATTTTACGGATGTAGCTGTTGCCGTATTATCAGATCAAGATTATGCATATATTGATACAATTGATGCGACCGGTTTTGGCATCCCGATTATGGTGATTATGCCGGGCGGTGAGAAACTGCCACCGCAATATGTTGACAAGGTAGACGCCGTCATTACGGAAGAAATGGTCAATAAAAGCCGTTGTATTGCAACAGCAGAACGATTGGCCAGTAATTATGAACAGTTTGTCTTGCCGCCCTTTTTTGCGGATTTGGTGGAATATGTGAGCGAAAAAAACAATCCCTTTGATTGCCCAGGCCATCAAGACGGTCTCTTTTTCAAAAAACATCCGGCTGGACGATATCTTTATGATTTTTATGGCCATCATATTTTTCAATCGGATATTTGCAATGCTGACGTTACCCTGGGTGATTTGCTGATTCATGAAGGACCGGCGTTAGAGGCGCAAGATTTTGCAGCCGAAGTATTTCATGCCGATAAGACATATTTCGTGTTAAATGGCTCCTCTTCGTCGAATAAGGTCGTTACGAATGCCTTGCTTACGCCGGGAGATTTGGTGCTGTACGATCGCAATAATCATAAGTCTGTAGCTCTTGGCGCGTTGATTCAAGCTGGTGCGACGCCGGTCTATTTAGAAACGGCCCGTAATCCCTATGGATTTATCGGCGGTATTGATGCCCATTGTTTTGACGAAACGTATTTACGAAGCTTAGCTGCCGAACGAGATCCGAAAAAGGCAAAAGAAAAACGGCCCTTTCGGTTAGCCGTTATTCAGCTGGATACGTACGATGGTACCTTGTATAATGCTAAGTATGTAGTCGATAAAATAGGCCATTTGTGTGATTATATTTTGTTTGATTCTGCTTGGGCCGGGTATGAACAATTTATTCCCATGCTGAGGGATTGCTCGCCCTTATTACTAGATTTACATGAAGATGATCCGGGCATTATGGTTACGCAGTCTGTTCACAAACAACAGGCAGGATTTTCACAAGCCTCGCAGATTCATAAAAAGGACAATCACATTCATGGACAGGCTCGGTATTGCAATCATAAAACCTTTAATAACGCGTTTATGGCCAATGCGTCGACGAGTCCTTTTTATCCCATGTTTGCTACGATTGCGGTCAATGCAAAAATTCATGCAGGAGAAGCAGGTCGAAGAATGTGGCGTGACTGCGTGAAATTGGGTATAGATGCACGAAAGAGTATTTTAAAACGCTGCAAGTATATCAAGCCTTTTATTGCACCTATTGTGCATGGAAAACCTTGGCAAGATGGAGATACGGATGTAATGGCGGACGATATTGCGTATTTTACGTTTGAGCCGGGAGCAAAATGGCATGCCTTTGAAGGATATGGACCGGAACAGTATCGGGTAGACCCGTGCAAATTATTGCTTACGACGCCGGGAATTAATGCCGAAACGGGAGAATATGAAGATTTCGGCATTCATGCCAATATTTTAGCTACGTATTTACGTGGTAATGGTGTGATTCCGGAAAAATGCGATTTAAATTCTATCTTATTTCTGCTGACGCCGGCAGAAAATCGTAATAAGCTTCGCTTCCTGACATCGCAGCTCGTCCGGTTTGAACGGTTTGTCGATAATAATGTTCCTATGCAGGAAGTATTGCTAGGCGTTTATAATTCCCATCCGGCACGGTATGCGGGGTATACCATTCAGCAGTTGTGCCAGGAAATGCATGATTTTTATAAAGAACGGAACGTAAAAGAACTGCAGAAAAAATTGTTCCGCCGCGAATATTTTCCGGAATATGTGATGAAACCGCAAGATGCGCAGTATGCGTTTATTCGCGGTCAGCGAGAACTGGTGCCGCTCGATGAAATAGAAGGGCGTGTCGCATTAGAAGGAGCTCTTCCGTATCCACCAGGTGTCTTATGCGTCGTTCCAGGGGAACGGTGGTCTCATACGGCTGTCCAGTATTTTAAGGCATTGGAAGAAGGCTTGAATGAACTTCCGGGCTTTGCATCGGAAATCCAGGGAGTATACTTGGAAAAAGAAAATGATGGACGTATTCGTGCATATGGTTATGTATTAAAAGAATAAAGAAATACGTGAGCAAGTATATAAAAAACGCAGTGAAACTATTTTTCGCTGCGTTTTTTGGTGTTTTTTTGTGATGAATTGATTATAGTAAATGTTTAACGGCTTCCGTAATTTTTTTCGCAATATAGGGATTATTCATGGTATAGACATGAATACCGTCTACGCCGTTGGATAATAAGTCGGTAATTTGATCGATAGCATAGGCAATGCCGATATCCAGCATGGCGTCGTTATTGTCGCCATATTTGGCAATGGCTTTTTGGAATTTTGGAGGTAATGTAGCTCCACAAAGGGATACCATGCGTTCAATTTGTTTCTTATTAGTCACTGGCATAATACCGGCTTCAATCGGCACATTAATACCGGCGATTTCGCAGCGTTCGAGAAAACGATAAAACATCGTATTGTCAAAGAAAAGCTGTGAAATCAATTCGCTGGCACCGGCATCTACCTTCGTTTTGAGATTGCGAATATCCGCAGCCGGTGTTTTGGCTTCTGTATGTGTTTCGGGATAGCAGGCACCGATCACATTAAATTCAGGTGCATTTTTTTTGATAAAAGCAATGAGGTCACTGGCATGTTCAAACACATGCGCCCGTTGTTTTCCCGGTGTTTCATCACCGCGCAAGGCTAAAATATTATCAATGCCTTCTTGTTTTAATTCCTTCAGCGTATGCAGGGCTTCTTCTTCTGTCAAATAGATGCACGGCATATGAGCAGCTGTTTCGCAGCCATAAGTATGTTTGATGGCGGAAGCGACTTCGACGGTACGATTGCCGCCTTGACCGTTGGCACCGCAGGTGACGCTAATAAAATCAGGATGTAATTTGCTGAGTTCATCGAGGGTACTGTAAATGGTATCCAAAGGCATATCGCGTTTTGGGGGAAATACTTCAAACGAAAAAACCGTTTTTTTGGCAAATAGCGTATTGGTATGCATATATATAAACTCTCCTTGTAATCGTAATAATGCAGAAATATGTCCATTTCTGTAACATATGCAGTATTTTGGTATAGCTATGAAATCTGCGATATATATGTATTATATCATGAAAACCCAGTGAAAAGATACATACTATCTCTTTTCACTGGGCTTTAGATTAAAAATTAGAAGCTTGGCAGAATAGCACCGGCATATTTATCTTCGATAAATTTTTTTACTTCCGGCGACTGCAATGCTTTGACTAATTTTTGAATTTCTGGTCGGTTTTCATCGCCTTCACGAATAACCAATACATTGGCGTATGGCGAATCTTTCGCTTCCAAGAAGAGCGCATCTTTTAACGGATTGAATCCGGCTTCCATGCCAAAGTTCGTGTTGATGAGGGCAATATCTACATCATCGACAGAACGGGGAACTTGAGCGGCGTCTAATTCAACAAATTGCAGATGTTTGTCATTCTTTTCGACATCCTGTATCGTCGAAGTAATAGAACCACCGTCTTTAAGGCCAATCAGTCCGGCACTCTGCAGTACGAGAAGGGCGCGGCCGCCATTGGTCGGATCGTTAGGAATTGCGACTTTGGCACCGTCAGGAACGTCTTTTAACTCTTTGATTTTGTGGGAATAAATGCCCATCGGTTCGACATGCACTTTGCAAATGGCCTTGAGCTTTGTGCCGCGTTCGGCATTAAATTTGTCTAAGTATGGTGTATGCTGGAAGAAATTGGCATCGAGTTCTTTGTCGCTTAATGCTAAATTGGGTTTTACGTAATCCGTAAATTCAACAATTTTTAAATCAATGCCTTCTTGTGCAAGTAAGGGTTTAATTTCATTTAAAATTTCACCGTGAGGAACCGGCGTGGCGCCGACAGTAATAGTCGTATTCTTGGATACTTCTTTGCCGCCCGTCGGGGTGTTGCTGCCACAGCCAGCAGCTAAAACGGCAACTGCCAGTAATGCAGATGCTGCTAATACACTTAATTTTTTTAAATGATTCATACGTATCATGCCTCCTAAAAATAAAAAGACCTCTTTTCATCCGAGAAAAGAGGACATATCGTATCTTTATCTCTCGGAATAGATTCCGCAGGAATTAGCACCGTATTGTCATCGGTTGCCGGGTTTCATAGGGCCAGTCCCTCCACCACTCTGGATAAAAATGATGTAATTTTGACTTGGAAAAAGTATAACATAAAAGTAACAGTCAACCAAATAGTAAATTCGCATAGATAGTGTAGACAATATGCAATTTTGTTATATATACTTCATTGGTGAGGCAAGAGACGGTCTAAGATAGATAGTATGATATAATAAAATAAACAGATATTGTTAGGAGGGAACGCATATGGAAGATATTAAGAAATTGGCGCAGCAGTACCAACAGCAGGGGAATAACTGTGCTGAAACAGTCGTTAAAGTGTGTAATGATTACTTGGATTTGCAGCTGTCTCCGGATGTATTTCGCATGGTTTCTGTCATGGGCGGCGGCGTTGCCGGCAGCGGCTGTATTTGCGGCGCCTTAAATGGGGCCTGTTTGGTGTTAGGTGCGTTAGTTGGCCGTGCAGATCCGCAGGAAAAAACAAAACCGGAAATGAATACGCCTGTGAAAGCGTTTTATCAACAATGGATGAATCAGTTTACATCCTCGTGCTGTCGTGTATTAAAAAGCCCGGCCAATGGCGGACCGGTGTCGTGTGCCGAACTGATGGTGGTGACGGCAGAAATGGTCATTCGATATATCGAAGAAAATAAATTAAAAAAATAAATATCTTGACAAGAGTAATTACGGCGTGTATGATACTTGTCATAAAAGTGAATTGCTTTTATCCATCATCAAGAGCAGCTGAGGGACTGGCCCTATGAAGCTGCGGCAACCTTCTGAAAACAGAAAGGTGCCAATTCCAACAGGGATACCTGGCAGATGAGTTATGGATACGTAAATTGCTCCATATTGCGCCATCTGCTTACGGCAGATGGCGTTTTTGTATGTAATGAATAGTTTGTTCGAGGGGGAATATGGTATGAATTTCAAAAAATATGTATTGCCATTGGCAGCAGTGAGTTTGCTTGTATTGAGTCTAGCCGGATGCGGTAGCCAGGAAAGCAGTCAGTCTGCTGCTAAGCCGGATAAAGAAATTAAAATCGGCGCAACAGCAGGTCCGCATGCTGAAGTCGTAGAAGCGGTTGCCAAGGAAGCAGAAAAACAAGGCATAAAAATTAAAGTCGTAGAATTTTCTGATTATGTTACACCGGATAAGGCTTTGGCCGATGGCGATGTTGATTTGGTAAGTTATCAGCATAAGCCGTTTTTGGATAATTTTAACAAGCAAAATGGCACAGATTTGAAGGCGATTGGCAATACGATTTTAACCTAATCCGCCAGAAGTCCTCCACCTCTTAGGTGGGGGATGAAGGCGGGTATGGCGAATTTACGTAAGCAA
>CAKPYN010000036.1 GCA_934202965.1 uncultured Megasphaera sp. | reverse complement strand
ACCACAAAAAAAGCCTGCATAACTTGCTATGTATTTCTTTTTGCATGCTTATATATGTTTTTTTTCACTGTACGATCAACCTTATTTCTATATATTCTGTATAATTTGTATAGTACTTGTTTTAAGTATACCATGTCCCCCTTTCATTTCTGCAGTATCTGTACATGCCAAAACTGCAAGTACAAGTATATATTACGCAATCGAAATTGTATTATATGATAATCTATTTTCAGATAAATTTTTAACCACAAAAAAACTGCTCTTCCATTGTTGAATTCTATACGAACACCGGAAGAACAGTTTCCTATATATCAGTTATCTTTCCTCTCTTATGCTTCTATTCCATTTCGTTCCATAATAATGCCCTGGCGGTATGCTTGTAGCAACGCATTTAAATCATCAATCATCTGCAAAATCTTCTTGCCATTATCAGTATCACCAATCATAACACGTTTGGGTTCCAATTCAACTTGCGTTGATTCCGAATCAATATCCGCATTATTCATCAAGACCTGGTTTACGTCTTTAAATGGATAATGGGCTTTAATTCGAATACCGTGCGAATTAAAAATCAACGTATATCCAGCTATACCCGTTGAATTTTGATAGGCTTTACAAAAACCGCCGTCTATACAAATTTCTTTGCCTTCTGCACGAATCGGGCTTTCTCCCTTTTTTACCTTAACTGGTGTATGTCCATTAATAATATGTCCCTGTGGGGAATCAATACCAAATTCATGTAAAATTTTTATACATTCATCTTTATCCCGGTTTAAGCGATAATATGCATTTTGAGGTTCTTTCCAAGTAGATTCATCTTTAATATAACTTCGTTCAAATGTCTTAACCACGCGTCCTGACACTGGTGAATCTTGGCCGCACCACATATACCACATATAATCCAGGCTATTCGTATCCCGTTTATTATACGCCTGCCGTGCCATAAAATCGGCTCGATCCATGAAGGCCCTTCCCTTATATCCCTTGCCATCAAAGAAAATTTCTTTAAACGAACCATCTTCATTTAATGGTACGCCGCCGTGAAATAATAGATTATTATTATAACTCCGATATAATGACCCATGACTATATAAAAAGCGAATATGTCGATGCAAACGTTCGCTTTCTAAAAATTCTGATGTAATCTGCGACATAATGCGATGTTCATCCGGAGATAATTGATACGGATCCCGAGGATCTACAGTTGGAAAATCCGTCGTTGTCAACGGATATGTCTTTCCTTGAATCGTAATCGTGCCTTGCTTCCAATCAATCGTATGGAATAATAATCGGTCATCCATATTATATTCAGGATGGCGAATAATGGCCTGCCCTTCTAATTTCGATAATATAACATTGATGGCTTTTACCATTGGATCGATGCCATCATCTTTTGTATATGTATCTAATGCAAATAATGCTAACGGCCGTAAACTGATGCCGTAGCCGCTTTCTAAAATTTCTAAATTATGATAGCGAATGTTGTTTCTCAATGCATTAGCAATACAAGCCTGGCTTCCTGCTGCCGCACCCATCCACAATATATCATGATTGCCCCATTGAATATCTAAGGAATGATGATGCATCAAATAATCCATGATTTTATCGGCATGAGGACCACGGTCATAAATATCACCAATAATATGTAAATGATCGACAGCCAGCCGTTTAATCAAACTTGCCAATGCATAAATAAATTGTCTCGTACTTCCTGTTTCCAAAATGGTATCCAATATTTTCATATGGTAAACACGTCGGTTTTTATCTTCATCAGGCTGTGCATGGAGCAGTTCATCAATAACAAAGCGGAAAACCGGCGGCATCGCTTTACGTACTTTGGATCTCGTATATTTAGACGATAATAATTTTACCAATCGAATTAAATGGTTCAACGTTGTCAACGCCCATTCGTCTGTAATACCATGCTGGCGTTTCAACATATCCAACTTTTCTTTAGGATAATAAATTAACGTCAATAAATCGTCTCGTTCTTTTTCTGTCATAGAATTCGCAAAAATCATTTCAACTTTTTCACGAATAACGCCTGAACAATTATTAAGAATATGATAAAAGGCTTCATATTCACCATGTAAATCACTCATAAAATGTTCGGTTCCTTTAGGGAGATTTACAATAGCTTGTAAATTAATGATTTCTGTAAACGTCGCTGCTTGATTGGGATATTCTTTAGCTAACAATTCCAAATAACGCACATATTGGGGAGAATACGTTTTACATGTTTCCATGGTGTTTTGCTCCTTTATATTTTAAATATGGTATACTATTTTTTCTTATTTCATTTCTATTGTACACTATCTTTTCTATTGTGACTAGGTTTAAATAGAAATATCCGCTATCGCCTTGTGGATTTGCTCCTATATATTTTCTATTCCTCTTTATATACTGTATCTATATTTTTTCAGTCCTTGATTTCTTTTCTTTTTTCGTAAATATACCGCCTATTTCACAGTAATTAGTATAATATATTACAATATTTCAAAATTAATATACCTCGTTTTTATCTATGACTTTTATATATTCAACGAATAATTTTTAGGAATACAATTATTTTTTTATTTGTTTCCAATAAAATTTTAAAGCATAAAGTAAAAAAAATTACGTTTTTGATTAATTTTTATATTTTTTATTTCCTCAAACAAAATTAATTTTCACATTGTGGTATTTCCAAACCAAAAAAATCATGCTATGATGTGGTCATAGGAAGCATTTAGGGTGAAACATATCATTAAAAAATTTTAACGAGGTGATTTTTATGAACAAGTATCTTGAATCCGTAATCGAAAAAGTAAGAACCAAATATGCTAATGAACCGGAATTCGTGCAAACGGTCGAAGAAGTTTTTTCGTCATTGGAACCGGTCGTAGAAAAACATCCAGAATACGAAAAATTTGATTTATTAAACCGTTTAGTAGAACCGGAACGTCAATTTACATTCCGCGTTGTTTGGCAGGATGATGCAGGAAACTATCATACCAATACAGGATACCGTTTCCAATTCAATGGCGCTATTGGACCATACAAAGGCGGACTTCGTTTCCAGAAAAATGTATATCCCGGCATTATTAAATTCTTGGGATTTGAACAAATATTCAAAAATGCATTAACTGGCCTTCCCATCGGTGGTGCTAAAGGCGGATCTGATTTTGATCCGACAGGTAAATCAGATGCTGAAATTATGCGTTTCTGCCAAAGCTTTATGCAAGGTTTATATCGTTACATTGGTCCGGACATTGACGTACCAGCTGGCGATATGGGTGTTGGCGGTCGTGAAATCGGCTATTTATTTGGTGAATATCGTCGTTTGAAAGGCGCGTTTGAAAATGGCGTATTAACAGGCAAGGGCTTTAGCTTTGGCGGTTCCCTTATCCGTCCGGAAGCAACCGGTTATGGTGCCGTATACTTCTTGGAAAACGTATTAAAAGATGACGGCCAAGATATTAAGGGAAAAACAATTGCTGCTGCAGGCTTCGGCAACGTTACATGGGGCATCTGCAAAAAAGCTGCTGAACTGGGTGCCAAAGTTGTTACCTTATCTGGTCCGGACGGATATATTTATGATCCAGACGGTGTCGTAACGGAAGAAAAAATCAATTATCTGCTCGAAATGCGCAGCAGCGGCCGTAACCGCGTACAAGACTATGCAGATAAATTTGGCGTAGAATTCTATCCGGGTGAAAAACCATGGGGCAGAAAAGTAGATATCATCATGCCGTCTGCGATGCAAAATGACGTGCATTTGGAACAGGCGAAACAAATCGCAGCAAACAAGATTCGGTATTATATCGAAGTTGCTAACATGCCGACAACTAATGACGCATTGAAATATTTACTGGATCAAAAGGATATGATTGTGGCTCCATCCAAGGCAGTAAATGCCGGCGGTGTTGCTGTATCTGCATTAGAAATGAGCCAAAACAGCGAACGTCTTGTTTGGACAGAAGAAGAAGTAGATACTCGACTTCACCATATCATGAATACTATTTACAAAAATTGTAAAGATGCATCCGCTCGCAACGGCTTAGGATATAACCTTGTTGCCGGTGCTAACATTGCCGGTTTTGAACGAGTTGCCGATGCAATGCTTGCTCAAGGTGTCTTCTAATCACCTCGTATTCTTACGAGCGGCTATATCTCCCTAAAGAAAGAAGGAGTGACACATGCAAATGCATGTTGCCACTCCTTCTTTTGGTATATCGTATTAAGATTGCACTTCTTGTAAAAATTCGGTTTTGATTTGCTGACGCAATGTATTGTCAGATGCCAATTTCAAAACCAGCCTGCCTATAATTTCCGCCCCTTGACGAATCGTATGCGTAATTGCCGGGCTTTTGACCATATTGGCAATTTGTACCGAATGTTCCGGGCAAGCTACTTTCCCCATAGCCAAATGCAAATGCAACGCCGGGCATTGATGACTTACATTTCCTATATCCGAACTGCCGCAATCATTTGTATTTTGGCAGGGAATGCTCATTTCATCCAGTACATCTTCCACTGCCTTAGTTGCCGCATGATTCCAAATCATATTGTCAAATTTATAACCAACTTGTTTCACATCATAGGTCGTATTCGTCGCAATTGCTGCGCCTTCAAAACATTTCATGATGTTTGCAACTACTGTATCTAAATAAGCTCTTTCTGTATGACGGATACAGCATTCTAATTCAGCATAATCCGGGATAATGTTGGACGCTGTTCCCCCCTGTACCATATACACACCAATCCGTGTTTCCGGCCGAACATGCTGACGCAGCATATCAATGGCATGCATGGCTAATACAGCTCCATTCAGCGCATTTCGTCCATTCCATGGTTCACTGGCCGCATGTGCCGTTTGACCATGAAAGGCAATGCGATAGTCATCTAATGCCAAAAAGTGAGAATTCGATGTGGTCCTATTCGGCGATACATGAATCATTAAAGCTAAATCGTATGCGTTAAACACATTCTGTTCACACATGCCCACTTTGCCGCCATGAAGTTCTTCATCAGGCGTACCTATTAAATCAATATTAACGGGTATATCCATATGCTGCAGTGCAGCAGCTGCTAAAAAACTCATGGCCCCATTAGCTGAATGCCCGCATCCATGTCCCACACCTGGCAGGGCGTCGTATTCTGCCAAAAGCGCAATGTTCATGACCGGCTGTTCTGCACGGCAAACAACAGCTTGAAATGCTGTCGGCTCATTGGCAAACTGTTCTGTAACCTCCATTCCCAAGGAACGGCATACATTCACATATCGTTTACAAGCGCGATATTCTTCACCTGATAATTCAGGGTCATTTGCAATCTGATAATTTAATGCAAAGGCTGCTTCTTCATGATTTGTAATTTCTTTTTTTAAAATATCTATATTCATTACCCTATACTCCTAATGATTCCAAGATAAACATATACAACGGAATGACTATTAATCCTAATACGACTGATAAGAAACTAACTTGCGTTGCATATTTGACATCAGCTCCTACGGCTTTCGCCACGACGGTCATCTGTGTCATGGCCGGCATACTGGCCTGCATAGTAAATACTTGCGTGGACATCGGCGTAACCACTATAACAGGCAGCAATGCCAACACACAAAGAGGGCATATGATAAACCGCCCGCATAATGCCCCTACCAAGTCTCTATCCCAGTGTACACTCGCCAGCGAAATACTGCTCATTTCAATACCAATGACCATCAGTGATAAGGGCGTTGCCAAATTCCCTACATATTGAAACGATACCAATAAAAACTCAGGCAGCTGGATATTGGCTAAAATAAAGGCCAACCCAATTAAAAACCCCAACAATGGCGGTGAAAATACTTTTTTTAGCGTTTGAAGTGAAAAAAGAGGCATTGCCTTCTCACCGCCCGTGCTGTCATTAACAATATGATACACGCCCAATGTCCAAAACATAGTTGTATTCGCCATATAATATAACATCACAGAAGGCACGCTCTGCGTACCAAATAACGCCAAATTAACGGGCAGACCAATAAAGATGGTATTAGCAATAAAAAAACATGTAATAAATACACCTTGTCTGTCCTGCCGAATATGAAGCAACTTAACCGCAATGCGCCCAACTATATATGCCAGTAAAATAGAAGAAAAGGGCAGCAATAAATCCGGTGCAATTTGCAACAGTGAATCATGGGTAAAATCCTTTTCCAGCTGACACAACATGTATAACGGCAATGCAATTTTCATGACAAGTTTCGTTAACAACGCACTCATATCAGCGGCAAACCACCCTTTTTGGGCTAATATAAATCCAATGCCAATAATAAATAATATTTCAAAAATTCCCTGCAGGCCATGAATCATTCCAGCCACAATGAACGCTCTCCTTTTTACGATAAATGATATAATGACGGTCTTCTATCACGAAATACATTGATAGTTTCGCGAATAGAATCAATCGCTTCTATATTTACATCCGCAGTAAGTATCGCAGGCTCTTTCTCTTCTTCTGCCAATACGTTGCCTAAGGGATCAATAATCATAGAATGGCCGCCAAACTGGAGCGTTCCAGCAACACCGCACTGATTGACAGCGACTACAACCAGTTGATTTTCAATCGCTCTGGCTCGATTTAAAATTTGCCAATGATCGATACGCACGTCCGGCCAGGCAGCTGGTACAAAAAGCACCTTGGCTCCTTGCAGTGCTGCCATACGAACCCATTCTGTAAATCGCAAGTCATAGCAAATAATGGAAGCCATCGTAATCCCATCCAGCGTAAATACCGATAAGGCATTGCCGGCTTGAAATACCGCATCTTCTCCTCCCGGCGCAAATAAATGGACTTTATCATACGTACCAACTATCTGTCCCTGTCGATTGACAATATACGTTGTATTATATACGCTATTCTCTTTACGGACAGCTACAGAGCCGCCAACAATATGTATCCCATATGTTTTAGCCAGCGTCATCAAAACATGCTGGGTGCGTTTCCCTTGATCATCGGCCAAGTCCTGCACATTCGTCGGATAAAACGACGTGTTCCACATTTCAGGAAGCACGACGATATCGGCACCGGTATGGGCCGCTTCGCCAATCGCCTTTTCAACGGCTGCATAATTCGCCTCAACCTGACCTAACACAGCATCCAGCTGAATCGCTGCAATTTTCATACAGACACCTTCTTTCTTCTTTATATACTTTTATATTGTAAAATTATAGAAGAATTATGTCTAAAACACAATATACTGTGCCCCAACTTTTTTGATGCCGTTCTCGTTTCGTCGCCAGCTTGAAAAAAAAGCCATATCTTGGTATAGTTAAAGTAATTTCTATCAAAGGATGCGGTATGAATGGCTAAACAAAAGAAAACAAATGTCATGCGCATATTAGACAAGCAACACATTCCCTATACAGCCAAAATATACGAATATACAGAAGACGACCTTTCCGGCATACATGCAGCAGCCCTACTCGGTATGAATCCAGGGCAACTATTCAAAACACTGGTAGGAAAGGGAAATATAACAGGTCCCGTCGTTTTTTGTATCCCCAGTGATGCCGAATTAGATTTAAAAAAAGCGGCGTTCTGTAGCGGCAATAAAAGTGTACAGCTTCTGCATGTCAAGGAACTGCCGCAGCTTACCGGCTATATTCGTGGCGGCTGTTCTCCGATTGGCATGAAAAAACAATTTCCTACTTATTTTGATGTGGCTGCTACACAATATAATACGATTAGTTTGAGTGCCGGCATACGCGGTCAGCAAATTCTCGTCACACCACAAGCAATTATCGACTTGATACACGCTGTAGTATGCCCTCTTACAACCCATCCAGCATCGAAAGGAAGGTAACATGATCATGACAGATGAAGAAATGACCCCATGGCTGCAGCACCTCATGCAATGTACGGCATGCAAACTGCGTCATGAAGGAAATCGAGGTCCTACACGGTATTCAGGAGATGTCAATTCTCCCCTCATGTTTGTCGGCGAAGGCCCCGGCGGTGTGGAAGATGAATACGGTGTACCGTTGGTAGGCCCGTCAGGTCAATTATTGGATAAAGCATTATGGAGTGTTGGTCTGACGCGAGATCACGTCTACGTCACAAATATCGTCAAATGCCGTCCGCAAAACAACCGTACGCCAACATTGGAAGAAGGAAAATACTGCGCGAACATCCATTTAGTAAAAGAAATTGAATTGATTCAACCTAAAGTAATCGTTTGTCTTGGCAAAGTGGCATTTCAATATTTTTACGGCCGTACAGCCAGTATCATGCGTAACCGCGGCAAATGGTTTGAGTATCACGGCATTCCGGTTATGCCGACCTACCATCCCGCATTCCTGCTGCGCCAAACCGGAAAAAACTTAGTCGAATCCAAATGGCAGGTATACTATGATTTCAAAGCTGCTGTTGAAAAAGCGAAAGAAGCCATGCCGGATTATACCTATCAAAGCTCGAAAAAGCCAGATTTACTGGCACAATTTTCTGCACTAAAAGAAACTCGTCA
>CAKPYN010000035.1 GCA_934202965.1 uncultured Megasphaera sp. | reverse complement strand
CCGTGGGTCGCACGGGAATCTACGCCTGTGGAGAGAGTGTAAGCCGCAGCAGTTCCTCGGAGCTGTAGTGCTGTTCTCGTTGAAGCAGGAAGCTCCCGCCTCTGTAGGTGGGGGTACGTTCACACGGATGGAGAAGAAGACACGGGACAGAGGCGGAGCCAACTGCCAACTACCAACTACAAACTGTCTACTAACCACTAACCACTAAAAAAGGCTGCCGCACAAAGCGACAGCCTTTTTTCACGTATGCATCTATTTTTGATAATGGGATTTTGAAAGGAAGTGATTTTTGTAAAACAGTGGATTACCGAAGGATAGCGCCAGAAATAATCATCTGCTGAACCTGGTTGGTGCCTTCGTAGATCTGAGTGATCTTAGCATCACGCATGTAGCGTTCAACCGGATATTCACGAGTAAAGCCATAACCGCCAAATACTTGTACAGCATCTGTCGTAACCTGCATAGCAATATCAGAAGCATATTTCTTAGCAACAGCAGCGTCTACAGAGTAGGATTTAACGTCAGGCTGGCCCATTTTCCAAGCAGCTTTGTATACAGCCAAACGAGCTGTTTCAATTTTGAGTTTCATGTCAGCGAGCATGAAAGCAATAGCCTGGAATTTAGCAATCGGTTTGCCAAACTGTGTACGTTCTTTAGCGTATTTAACAGCTTCGTTGTAAGCACCTTCTGCAATGCCGAGAGCCTGTGCGCCAACGCCGATACGGCCGCCGTCCAAGGTCATCATAGCGATTTTGAAGCCTTCGCCTTCTTTACCGAGGAGGTGGTCAGCAGGGATACGAACGTTCTGGAAAACGAGTTCACGCTGTACGGAAGCGCGGATACCCATTTTAACTTCTTCTTTACCATAGGTGAAGCCTTCCATGCCTTTTTCTACGATGAAAGCGCTCATGCCTTTAGCACCTTTGGATTTATCTGTAGCTGCGAATACAACAGTGATATCAGCTTCGCCGCCGTTGGTGTTGAAGACTTTGGAGCCGTTTAATGTGTAGCTGCCATCTTCGTTTTTCGTAGCTACTGTAGAACCGTTTAATGCATCTGTGCCGGCATTCGGTTCAGTAAGGCCAAATGCACCGAGTTTTGTGCCTTCTGCCAACGGTTTTAAGAAATTCTGTTTCTGTTCAGCTGTGCCGAATTTCCAGATAGGCCAGGAGCAGAGCATGGTGTGAACTTCAAAGCTCAATGCGATGGAAGGGTCAACTTTTGCAACTTCTTCTGTAGCAAGAGCAACGCTGAGGAAGTCTGCGCCAACACCGCCGTTTTCTTCTTCCCAAGGAATACCGAGAAGACCGAGTGTGCCCATTTCATCTACGATAGAACGATCGAAAACTTCTTTTTCGTCGCGGTCCTTAACCGTTAAAGCCAATTTTTTTTCAGCAAAATCTTTAGCAAGATTAGCGATATCCTGCTGCATTTCATTCAGTTTGAAATCCATGATGTAATTCCTCCTAAGATTATACATATATATTTAAAAGCAATTTGCTTTTAAATCAACATAAGGTGCAAGAACATAACGAGCAGCGTATGTTCTGCAGTGGATAATACCTGATACATGTATCAGATACTATCCACTGCAGGGGAACCCAAAGGGTTCCCACTGGCAGCAGCGGTCATTCGTATAGAATGAGGATAGTATGTCAGTATTAGAGGATTTCGGAGAAAGCCTGAATACGTGTACGAATCTGTTCGAGAGACGGAGATTCGAGGTCAACGTCAACAACGGTGTAACGAAGACCGGCTTTTTCGAATTCAACTTTGTAAATCGGATAGTCGAATTCTTCAGGATCGCAGAAACGCATCATGCAGATAACAACAGCGTCAGCGTCATATTTTTTAGCCATGTCGATAAGCATCTGTCCACGTGGTTTGTCCGGGTTCATAGCGAGCGGGCAGCCATCGAAGTCCTGCCACCACTGAGCGAGCTGTTCGAGCGGATCGATACCGGAAGGAACGTCGTTGCGGTACTGACGGGATTCCTGAGCGAGGTCATCAGCTACAACAGCAATGTTGAATTCGCTGAAGATATCGAGGAATTCGTCCGGTTCAGCCATAATACCGGAAAGGATAACTTTCTTGCCATTCCAAGGCTGTACTTTTTCAGCTTTGACAGCGTCGATTAATTCACGAACCAATTTGGTGTGTTCCGCTTTGTCCATGAACCAACGAGCTTTGATAACGTCATGACGTTTTACAGGAGTGAAGATCTGCGGATACTGAGCAGCGACATCGCAAAATTCACGCATAACCTGACGGTTTTCGTTGTATACTTTGATAGCTTCCTGCAGAGCCATATCGGTAATTTTTACGTTTAAGATACGTTCCAATTCGCTGCGAACGTGTTCATATTCTGCTTTGAGGAAGTCAACAGCAGCCTGGATTTTACGGTTCTGCGGATGTGTGAAGACAACAACCGGAGCTTTACCGTGCCATTTCTGGCTCATGCAGCGGAGTGTATCGCAAGGAACGGAGAAGATAACAGCATCGAGGCAGTCATAGGTGCCGTTGAGCTGTAATTCCATGTTAGCCTGCATCAAAGAACAAGCGAATGGAGGTAAGTATGTACGAGCTGCGGAAATGGTCGGTTTCTGTGCGCCGAACAAACCAACAGGGAGATAACCTGCGGCATATACGATTTCTTCCGGAGCGTAGTACGGCATAATACCTACGAGGCCTTTGCCTTGTTTTTTATATTCTAAAACCGTTTTTTTAGGATGGTTTGCTACTTCTTGTAATTTGCTGATAAGTTCATCAATCTTGCTCATTAGTGATTGCCTCCTTCATTGGCTTTCTTTTCGTCCATTGTTTCGCACAATGCTTCTACACGAGTATCGAACTGTGCTTCCGAGAAGTTACGCGGATCTGTCTGGTCACCGTCGAAGATAACGTACGGAACACCGAGGTTTTTCTGAATGCGTTTGCCGCCTTCATCATTGAGGAGGCTCATGTTTTTGCAGGAACGGTTCTGATGCATGACCAAGCCGTCGCATTTGCCATCACGAACGATGCTTTCCAATACTTCGCCGCGGCGTTCGAGGCAACAGTTGATGTATGTACGGGTATATGCTTCAGCCATGGATTCGAGGTTGCCCGGTTCGTAGGAAACATCCCACATGCCAGGATATGCGGAACCTGTCATCAAAGCACCTTTACCTTTTAATTCTTTAAATGTGTGACCCAAAGCAATCCATACAGCAATACCTTCCCAGGTTACACGAGTTTTTTCGTTTTCGCCAAAAGCCCATTTTTTAGCAGCTACTTTAGCGTCTAATTCTTTGATTAATTTGTTGAATGTGATTTCAGCATAGTCGAGGTCACGAGCAGCTACGGCAAGGCCCATGTAGTTGAAGAGGTCAAAGCCGTTGAGCGGAGACGGTTTGTAGCAGAGGTAGGAAGCAATTTTGTTCCAAGCTGCGATAGAACGCTGTGTCTGTTTCTGTACTTCGAAGAATTTTTCGTAGTTGAACGGACGGCCGCAAAGTTCTTCGAGCTGTTTGATAGCGTGTTTGAATTCGCCTACGATATACTGTTTAGACTGTTTTGTAACAGGATATTCATGGTTGAACGGTACGTCGATGGTAATCAGAGGAATGTTCAATTCTTTTGCCAAGTTTTCGTACCATTTCAGCAACGTATTGCAAATGTTGTTGCAAGTCAAAATAACATCTGGCAATGGAATACGGGATGCCGGGGATTTTTTCAATACGTCCGGTTCTTCACCGCCGTTTAAAGCCTGCTGTTTGAGGCATTCCATATAGCCCATGTTAACACGGCAGTAGGAACAGATATCCTGGTTGTAGCCTTTGTTTTCAGCAACTTCGAGCATATCCGGAGCACCATGACGTGCGCCAATGCCGGCTGCATGTGTTTCCGGGAATACAACAGCGATGTCCATAGCTGTGCAGAATTCAGGAGGTGCTACAGAAGCAGCCCAGCATACAAGACGGCCTTCTTTTTTTGCTTTTCTAGCATCTTCATCGATTTTCGGCAGGAAATAGCCAAGCGCATCTTTGGCGCTCATGCTTTCGATATCTACTGCTTTTTCTTCACTCATTACAATCTCTCCTTTTATCGGTTGGATAAGCTAAAGTACTATTTTATGTCATCTTCCCAAGAGGGAAAACATAACCTTATTTTTGTTTGGCAACTTTTTCATAGGCAATCAAGGCAGCACCTAAGGCGCCAACTGCTTGCGGATGAGCTGCTACACGGACGGGAACGCCCAATTCTTTCGAAATGGCATCGACTACGCCGGCATCCCGTGAACCGCCGCCAGTCATTGTCAGATCTGCACCGACGCCGATACGGCGTACGAGTGCACTGGCTTTGCTGGCGATGGAACGATGGACACCTGCGACGATGTCTTCTTTAGGAATATTTTTGGACAGTAGGGAAATGACTTCTGATTCAGCAAATACCGTGCATGTGCTGCTGACGGCTGCTGGATGCTGGGATTTAAAATACCATTCTCCCATTTCAGACATTGGAATTTCCAATACTTTAGACATAACATCGAGGAAACGGCCTGTACCAGCGGCGCATTTATCGTTCATAGCAAACTGCATGACGAGTCCGTCCATATTCAATTTAATGGCTTTGACGTCTTGCCCGCCAATATCCAAGATGGTTGTCGTACCGGGGCATTCAAAGATAGCTCCTTTGGCATGACAGGTGATTTCACTTACTTCACCTTTGGCTGCGACGACGTTGAAACGGCCATATCCTGTAGCAATAACATTTGCCATGTCGTCTAATGTCAGATCTGTGTTTTTAAATACTTCTTGCAAGACCCGTTCCGGACCGGTAGATCCGGTACCAATTTCAATGACTGCTTGTGCAATGATATTTTTACCATCTTCTAAGATAACTGCTTTAGAAGATGAAGAGCCAACATCAATTCCAAGTGTATACATAGTTCTTATATCCTTTCCACATACTGCCGACATCCAAATCGAGATGGATGTATATTATTTATTGTAGTTAATCGGAGCGACAGTCTGTACGTATTCTACGAGAATACCCTGGTCGGTGCTCGGACGACGGAAGTTAACGATAATATCGTCAGTACCTTGAACAGCTTTCTTTTCAAGCATGCAGCCTGGGCATTCTTTTTCCATGTGCTGACGAACGGCTTCAACATCATCAACTTCAAAAGCGAGGTGAGCAATGCCGCCTTTGCCGTTATTGAACTTAGTCAAAACGCCTTCGTGCGGAATAATCATTTCCAGCGGTGTGCTGTATTCACCTTTCTTTGTGAAGATGAGGTCAGCATGGTAAGCATCAACAAAACCGGAGTAATCAACTTCCAAACCGTTTGTTTTGATGAAAGCTTGAGCCTGTTCCATTGTTGGAAGTACGATGCCGACATGATGGAGGCGCATTGGATGCCATGTATCATGAAGTTCACCGGCTTTACCTAATTTTTCAAACGGATTTACGCCATGACCCTGGATAGGAGCTGTTGTCTGTACATATTCTACGAGGATACCCTGGTTGGTGCTAGGGCGACGGAAGTTAACGATAATATCGTCAGTACCTTGAACAGCTTTCTTTTCGAGCATGCAGCCCGGGCATTCAGCTTCCATTTCTTGACGAACAGCTTCAACATCATCGACTTCAAAAGCGATATGAGCAATACCACCGCGGCCGCCGTTGAATTTGGTTAAAACGCCTTCATGAGGGATAATCATTTCAATTGGGCTGCAGAATGGGCCTTTTTTAGTGAAAATCAAATCAGCATGATATGCGTTAACGAAACCGGCATAGTCGATTTCGAGGCCGTTTGCCTGAATAAAGTCGTGTGCTTGTTGTAATGTAGGAAGTACAATACCTACGTGATGCAATCTCATTGGTTTCATGATGTGCATGTCTCCTTTATAATTGTTATATATAATTAGGATGAATTATTTTTTCAATCCCATTGGGCCATCTTGGAAAATACGAAGATCCATGGTTTTGTAATCGCCGATAATCGGTTTGAAGTCCATGTGGGCGAGGATGTCTTTTTCTATATCAATGCCAGGAGCAACTTCTGTCAATTTCAAACCATCTTTAGTTAATTCAAAGACGCAACGTTCTGTGATGTAATGAACTTTCTGGCCTTTGCGCATAGCGTAGGAACCATTGAATGTAATCTGGTCAACGTTTTTGATGAATTTCTTAGCTTTGCCTTCTTGAAGAATTTTTACTTTGCCATCTTCAACAGCGATTTTTAAGCCACCAGCTGTAAATGTACCGCAGAAGAATACGTTAGGCGTCTGCTGAGAAATATTCGGGAAACCACCGCAGCCGGCAATGTTTGTACCGAATTTGCTGACGTTGATGTTGCCTGTAGCATCGCATTGTGCAAGACCAAGGAAGGTCATATCCAAACCGCCGCCATCGTAAAAGTCGAACTGATACGGATGGTCGATAATAGCTTCGGCATTACGGGTAGAACCGAATTGTGCACCGCCCTGCGGAACACCGCCGATAGCACCATTTTCGACTGTCAGTGTAATCGTATCGGCAATGCCTTCTTCACCGGCAACAGATGCAACATATTCCGGAGCACCAACGCCGAGGTTAACGATTGCATTTTCTGTAAGGAATAATGCGCCGCGACGACCAATAATTTTCTTTGCGCTCATTGGCAATGGAGCACCGGCTTCACCGAGAGGAGCACGACGTTCGCCGCACAATGTCGGGTCAAAGGCACAGCTAAAAGCTTGTTCATGGTCTTTTTCATCAGCGACAACAACATAGTCAACATAAATGCCAGGGATTTTTACCAGGCGCGGATCCAATGTGCCGTGTTCTACGACGCCTTTAACCTGTACGACAACGATGCCGCCGCAGTTATGAACAGCTTGAGCAACGGATGTATTTTCGAGAGGAGCAACTTCTTCTTCCATCGTGATATTGCCGACTTCATCAGCATAGGTACCGCGAAGGAAAGCAACATTGACGGGGAAGGTTGGATAGAAAAGCTGTTCTTGTCCTTCAATCGTAAGAAGTTTTACGATATCTTCTTTGGTGACGTCATTTAATTTGCCGCCGCCTTGACGAGGATCGAGGAATGTTTCCAAACCGATATCAGTGAAAACGCCCATTTTATGACCAGCTAATGCACGGAACCAATGGAGCAGTGTGCCTTGTGCACAGTTATAAGCTTCGATTTTATTTTCTACAGCTAATTTTGCAATAGCCGGTACAGTCTGATAATGACCTAAGATGGCACGTTTGAGCAATCCTTCATGAGCCAAATGTTCACCGCCGCGGCCATCGCGTTTACCCTGTGAAGCCGTATAAATGTATGTCAAATTTTTTGGGCTGCCTGTTTCTAAAAAACGTTGTTCCAATGCTTTAGTTAATGCTTCTGGATGAGCACAGCTGACAAAACCAATGGATGTAAGCGTATCATTGTCTTTTACAAGTTTAGCTGCGTCAGCCGCTGTGATAATTTTCACTTTCTTCATTGTCAAATACAACCTCCTATGTTTTTGTCTTTACGATTATTTTTAACCGATTCTTGTAAAGAATCAATTATACAAATGATAAATTCACGTAAAGAATTCAAAAGAAATTCGTACAAAGCAGTACGATTCAATTCACTGCGTTTGTATTACCTGTAAGAATGTTATCACGAAAAAATAATAGCGTCAAGGAATAATAGAAATATTGTTATAGACTTTTTTGTAATACATGACGGTATACTATACTTAAAAGTTTTACACAGAAACGAAATCAAATCAAAGTATATTAATAACACCCCTATGTTTTTAAGGAACAATGCATTATTCATATAGAGAATAAATAAAATAATTCTACATAAGAATAACAGCAAGAAGAAAAAGATATAATACTACATCCCACTAAAATACTATTTACAGCATAAATTTTGCATACAAAACAATTTGTACAAAGAAGCAAGTGCTAATTTTTCACAAATAAAATAAAAATGTGAAATATAGTACATAATAAGTAAAAAAAGATAAAAAATCGATAAAAATTTTTTTAATTGTTTTTTTAAACAACGTATTGCCCATGGTATGATTTCGGCCGGATTAATTTCAGCTGTTTTAGGAACTGAAATGCCGAGAATTAACACCATTTATATGAATCAACATCGTAATTTTTTAGCACCTGTTTTCTATGGGGATACGCTCACTGCTACTGTGGAGTGCAAAGAAAAAAATGATGAAAAACATCGTATTGTTTTTCAAACAACTGTTGTCAATCAAAACGGTAAATTAGTTACCAATGGTGAAGCCCGTGTGATGAAGAAATAATATAGCCGAGGCTTCCGGATGAATTGTACTACCTATGAACTGAATCTAATGCAGCATTTGATACAAAAACACTGCTTACACAACGAATGTTTCACGGAATCAGAATATTATGCTGTAAAAAAACGGTATTACACAACCTAATAAAAATATTTGCGTATACAAAAAGCCCTTTACGATTCCTGAACCCACTGCCTCAGGAATACTGTAAAGGGCTTTCTTGTTGTATCAATTAGTTGTGCATAAAAGAACGTATTTTAGTTGATTCGTTTCGAAATGGCTTGGTAACATTGTTGTGAAAAGGGAATGGTAAGATGTAGTTCTTGCGCGGTACGGACCAAGTAGCCACTAAAGGTATCCAATTCGCTTTGATGACCGTTCATGACATCACGAGCTAGGGAGCTATAGACATTTTTATCTTCTTGCCGAAGAATGCGGTTATAAATGGTATCGACAAGGGTATCGTCTAATGGTACGCCTAAGGCCTTGCCTACGGTATAGGCTTCTTCAACAAGCTGGCGAAATTCCTGTTTGCCCTTTGGTTTGTTCAGGGCATCCCCAATGGTACATTCATAATAGGCCGTAATAACATTGTAGGCACAATTTAGAATGTATTTGTTCCAGATTTCTTTTGTAATTTGATTTGTTTTGAGGGTAGTCAGTCCGTCATGATGGAGAACTTCATAGGCTGTTTGAGCAGCCTTTTCATCCGTAGAGCCTAGGTATATGCGGGCGAAATGGCCATATTGGCTGATGGAAAAATCATCATTATAGGCAGCGGTAATGTAAATACATGTATCGACAAAACGACCTGTAGGGAAAATCGATTGGGCTGTTTTTAAATGGTCTACGCCATTGAGAACGAGGACGATGATTGTATGGTTGTCAACACACGGCCGCAAGGCTTCCAGGGCATCGGCAAGGGAATAGTTTTTTACACAGACAAAAATGATATCCTGAATACCTGCAGCAGCAGGCGTATCCGTTACGAGCGGATGAAATACATGTTCACCGAAGAAGTCGCTATGAAGAACTAAGCCGTTTTTCTGCAGCGATTCTTTGCGCGTTTTGCGGGCGATGAGCGTTACAGTTGGATAATTATCACATAATACAGATGCAATATAGCCGCCGACACCGCCAATACCGGTAATCATTATTTTCATATGTATCACTTTCTTTCTTTATGATATAAAAAATTCAAAAGCTTACATCAATTATTATAAAGTAAAATTGAAAGAAAACATAGTATGCTTTTGATTATCAATACACATTACATGTCTAGCATATAAAGACACGACAAGAAGAGAAATAAGATGCTTTTATGAAATAATACAGAAAAACACCCGTTATGTGATGTGACATACCGGGTGTTTGAAAGTCAACTACTCACCACCTAATACCTACGGTGTTTGAGGTGGGAGCTTGCAAGTCGGAGTTACATAGGTATTAGCGAT
>CAKPYN010000034.1 GCA_934202965.1 uncultured Megasphaera sp. | reverse complement strand
GTCATCGTTACGACACCCGAAGACCGGCGCCGGGCTTTTTGCTGTGATGACTGCCGGAAACGCTGGTTTAACAAACGGCGGAAAGTTTCGTATGAACAGAAATAATACCTGAAAAAGTATATATAAAAGAAGGAGGATATCTATATGAATAAAGTATTCAAAGTAATCTGGAATGAAGCACGCAACGCATACGTTGTTGTTTCGGAAATCGCGAAAAATCATGGCAGCAAAAGCTGCTCTACCAAAAAGCTGTTGACAATGCTGATTGCTACAGGTGTAATGACCTGTGCGAGCTTTGATATCGTAAATACGAATATTGCTTATGCTTATACTAAAGGAGAACAGCAGCTGACTATTAAAGGAACAGAATATAACTCCGATTCAATTGTTGGCAAAGAAGGTGAAGCTGATGTAAAAACTATTTTCTTCATTGATTCTTATTGGCCTGGTGAGGGATACCCAATTGCAGCTGGTGGCAATACATCTATACATACTTGGTCCGGATATGCTGCGAATGATCCTAGCAAAATGCATGGGGGCGGAACTACTTGGGGCGGAACTACTTGGGAAGGAACTAACAATATTTCTTTAGGTTTATTTACTAAAGCAGGTTATGAATTACAAGATGATCTTAATAGTCGTAATGGTTACAAGCTGTGGATTGCAAAGAACGTGGAGTTCCATGGGCAAAAGGTTTCTGGAGATCTAGGTTATGCTATTAAGGAAGACCACCAATACAATTATGCGACTGCTTTTGGCGTGCGCAGTGCTGCAGCCAATGATATGGCAACAGCTTGGGGCTGGTACTCCGTAGCAAGTGGTCTTGAATCTACTGCGTTCGGACATGGGGCTGTTGCGAAAGGAAAAGCAGCTACTGCTTGGGGTGACCAGGCAATTGCAAGTGGTGAATTTTCAACTGCATTTGGCTCTAACGTGTCTCTTGGTGGGGGAAAATTTGATTACGTAGAAGCAAAAAGTTTGGCATCTACCGCTTTTGGTGCTGGTAGTAAAGCGTGGAATTATGCATCCACCGCTTTTGGTGTACAAAGTAGTGCCGAAGGTCAGGCATCAACCGCTTTTGGCATACAAAGTGAAGCAAGTGGTCTTGCAGCTACTGCTTGGGGTGGCAGGGCGATTGCAAGCGGTGATTATTCAACTGCTATTGGTATTAGGTCTCAGGCTCTGTCACAAGGTTCTTTTGCTGTAGCAGGCGGTATTGTTGGAGAAAATGCAAAGAGAGGTATTGCTATAGGTAAGGGCGCAAACTCAACCTTAGAACATGGAATTGCATTGGGCACTATGTCAGTAACAACCAGAAAACTGGGCGATAAAAATGCTTATGGCAGAGGTGAAAATGAGGGTGTAGCTTGGATAAGTAATCAGCATGCTATTGCAATTGGTAATGATACAGGCGATAATATGGTAACACGTCAGCTTACCGGCTTGGCAGCAGGTTCTGCTGATACCGACGCTGTTAACGTAGCACAGCTGAAACGCGCAATGGAAAATGTTAACATTAAATTTGATGCAGGTAATGGCATTGTCATCGAAACTGTAAAAGGTAATGATGGTACAACCTATAAAATCAGCACTAATATTATCGGTTCGAAGACTGATACTGATACTACTACCGTTACACCTTCTGCTAGCGGTGATGGTGGAACAACTGGCGGAGATACCGGAATCATTGTTCCTAATCCTGATATCACCCCGTCGCCTAATCAGCCGGAAACTGACAATAATATTCAGACCGGTGATCCTGTAAAGATTGAAACCGTAACCAAACCGACTAATTTTGCAGCTGATGAGGGCGATGCTCTTGAAATCAGCCCGAGCGAGACTTTAGGCATTAAAGGTGATAAAAATATCACTACTAAAGCTGATGGCAAAAATATTCAGGTTACCTTAAATCAAGATTTGCAAGTAAACAGTGTTGCTGCAAACACCTTTAAAGCTGGCGATACAACAATTACCGATAATGGTTTGACAATTAACAATGGTCCGTCTGTTACCAAGAATGGCATTGATGCCGGTGGCAAGAAGATTACCAATGTGGAAGCAGGCGAACTCAGCAAAACTTCCATGGACGCAGTAAACGGCAGCCAGCTGCATGAAACCAATATCAATGTTGCGAACAACAGCATGCGCATCAGCAACCTCGACAACCGTGTCAACAAAGTCGGTGCCGGTGCTGCGGCTTTGGCAGCCTTACATCCATTGGACTTTGATCCGGATGCGAAGTGGGACTTTGCGGCAGGCTATGGCAACTACCGCGGCGCCAATGCAGCTGCTGTTGGGGCATACTATCGTCCGAATGAAGATACGATGTTCTCTGTAGGCGGAACCTTTGGTAATGGCGAAAACATGGTTAATGCCGGCGTAAGCTTTAAGCTCGGTTCCGGAAGCAGTCATGTATCAACTTCTCGTGTAGCGATGGCGAAGGAAATTAAAGAACTGCGCGGTGAATTGGAAGCTATGAAGTCAGCTATGCTCGATGCCAATGCAGGTAAGAAGATAGATACATCCAAACTGCAGCTCTTCCCGGATGTACCGCAGAATCACTGGGCTTACGAATACGTAACACAGCTGGCCGGCAACGGCATGATCGAAGGCTATCCGGATGGCAACTTTGCCGGAGACCGTCCGATGACGCGGTATGAATTTGCAGCTATCTTGTATCGTGCCATGACAAAAGGCGCTGTTTTGTCCGACAAGATCCTCAGCGAATTCTCGCATGAATTGGAATACTTCACTGTCGATACAGTTGCTAAAGACAAGGCAGGAAATCCGACGATTCAGCGTGTTCGCACAGTCAAAGAAAACATAAATAAATAAGCTTAACGAACCATTGAATAACGGATAGGAAAAAGAACGATGCAAAGAGAACATGTTTCTCGATGCATCGTTCTTTTTTTATTGGTTGTTTGTTGCCTAATTCTAATCTTTGATACATATGATATAATACCAAGAGAAATACAAATTAACATGGAAGTGTAAGTGATGAGGTATTCTATAGATTTACTTGTTTTTTTAAACGATATGGTTCACCGAATGCTACGCAGAGAATGAATGTTCTGAGCAGAAGATGCCATTATTTTTGAACAAGATACTGGGAAGTACTTTGGGATTTTTGCCTTTCGTATACAATAAGTATAACAGCTAAGAAGTTCTTCAAAGTTTCTTTTGTTAAAAAAACGGATTCAGTTATCTGAATCCGTTTTTTTGATGGGGTATTATGTTACAACCCATTATATATTTGCATAAAAATATTTTACTGATGTGTAATGATGCTGTGTTTGCGGCCATAAATTTGATAGATAATAAATCCTAAGAGAATCCAAGCTACGAAAAGAACATGTGTTAAAGTAGATAAAGCATAAATCAAATAACCGCAGACGATGATACCAATAGTGGCAATTACAGGTAAGCAGGGGCAATGGAATTTACGAGGAAGTTCCGGATGATTTTTGCGCATTTTCCAAAGACCAATAAAATTGAGGAGGAAGACCGCAAGGACACCTGTATTAGATAATTCAACGATATGCATCAGTGGTACGAAACCGGCAATGATGGCGATAATAATAGAACCGATGATCGTTACTAAATACGGAGTATGGTATTTCGCATGAATTTTACCGATTTTTGCAGGCAGTAAGCCATCGCGAGAAACGGCAAAGAAAATACGGGCTTGCCCAAAAAGATAGACGATTAATGTTGTAATGATACCGGCAATGGCACCAACTGCAACAAGGTTGGCAACACTTGGCCAATTAAGAATACGCAGTGCATACGCAACTGGTTCTGGTGTATTCAACTGGGTATAATTGATGGCACCTGTCAAAGAAAGAGCCATTAAAATATACAAACACATACAAATAAATACGGAGAAAATGATACCGATTGGCAGATCGTGTTCTGGTTTCTTACATTCTTCTGCTGAAGTAGCAACGGCATCAAACCCCATGTAGGAGAAGAAAACGATGGCCGTACCACTCAGTATTCCTTGTACACCAAAAGGAGTAAAAGATTCGAAATTGGAAACATCAACATGAGGTGCGGCAATACAAATAAAAGAAATAATCGCAGCTAAGGTAATAAAAACTAGTATAGTATTGAGTTTAGCACTTTGTTTAGTTCCTCTGATTAAAATTAACGCAAGTAATAAAATAATGATAACTGCTGGAAGGTTGATGATGCCCCCTTCGGCTGGTGTTTTTAGCAAAAATTCCGGAATGATGTATCCATACGATTTACAGATGCCTGCTAAATATCCGGAAAAGCCGACAGCGACGGCACTTCCTGTAACTGTATACCCTAAGAGCAAAGACCATCCTGTGAGAAAAGCCATACCTTCGCCAAGAGAAGCGAAAGCATACGAATATACACTGCCTGATGACGGAATCATAGATGCAAATTCACTATAGGCTAATCCCACAAGAACGCATAAGATTCCAGCTAGCGCAAAAGAGATGGAAATTGCCGGACCGGCGTACTTAGCAGCGGCGATTCCGGTTAATACAAAGATGCCGGCTCCGATAATGCCGCCAACACCCAAAAAAGTTAGATCTAATGCACTTAGATTTTTACTAAGATTTGAATTTTCTGCATCTGCTTGAAGCTGTGCAATAGATTTCGTACTAAAAAATGACATATAATTCACTCCTTTAGATAAATAATGAAAAATAATGCCCCCCTTTTTTATACTTATTGTAATGTTCAATTTAGTTTACTATAAAAACAAAACAATATCAATAAATTTATAAAATAAAAATAAAAATATTTTGACTTAACCCTTCTGTATACATGTATTTATAAGTTTATAAAAATAGCACAAAAAATAGCACATTATAAATGGTAAATATAATTGTATTTTGAATACATGATAGAAACAGGTGTGTGTGTGTTGTCAGATAGCGTTGATTGTGGTATAAATGAGAAGTAAAAATAAAAGGGAGTTGATTTTCATGGTAATGAGCATAGCTGCACCGCAAGCTAAGGGTAAATTTGCTGAAGATAAGATTTTTGGTGCGAACAATCGTGCTGTAGCATTAGCTGAAAAATTAGGAAATGATAAAGTTATTAATGGTACAGTTGGTTCTTTGTTGGATGAAAACGGCGATTTAGTTATGCTGGATGTCGTCCAAAAAGCATATAAAGAATTGACGCCGAAAGAAATCGTTGCCTATGCGCCGATTCAAGGCTATCCTGACTACTTGAATGCTGCTATTGATCAGTGCTTTGGTGAATCTCGTCCAGATGGCTATATTCGTGCTTGTGCTACATCAGGCGGTTCTGGTGTACTGCACCATGTTATTCACAACTATTCTGAATGGGGCGATGAAATTCTTACGAGCGATTATCATTGGGGTGCATATGGTTCTATGTGCAAAGATAATGGCCGTACGCTTCGTGAATTTTCCTTATTAACTGAACAAGGCACGTTTAATTTAGAAAGTTTCAAAGAAAATGTACAGGCTCTCGTTGATAAACAATATAATACAGTTATTATTATGAATTCGCCGGCTAATAATCCGACAGGGTTTGCTTTATCAGATTCTGATTGGGATCATGTACTGGATTTCTTAAAACAGGTTGTTAAAGGAAAAGATAAAAATATTATTTTCGTATCCGATGTAGCTTATTTGGATTATAGTGGCGAAAAACAAGAATGCCGTAAATTCTTTAAAAAATTCGGCAATCTTCCAGATAATATTTTAGTTGTCGTTTCATATACTTGCAGTAAAGGCTTTACGATGTATGGACAGCGTATGGGTGCTATGATTTGTGTTACGGCCAATGAAGATGTGGCTAATGAATTTGTAGCTATCAACCAGTATACAAGCCGTGCTACATGGTCAAACTCCAATAGTGCTGCCATGAAAGCTATGGCAAATATCTGCAAAGATCCGGCTAAAGTTGCTGAATTGGATGCAGAACGGGCTAAATATTTTAAACTTATTAAAGAACGTGCTGATATTTTCATGAAAGAAGCTTCGGCATGTGGCTTAAAATATTTACCATATCTTTCGGGCTTCTTTATTACTATTCCTATGGAAGGGGCTCAGAAAGTTTGTGATTTCATGGAAAAGGAAAACATTTTCCTTGTACCGCTCAGCAATGGGATTCGGTTAGCTGTATGCTCTGTTTCTAAATCAAAAATTACCGGGTTAGCGGCTAAGATTAAAGCAGCCATTGAAACAGTCGGTGCCAAACAGTAATAGAATATAAAATACAAAGAAGACAAGGAAGCCGGTATATGATAGCATACCGGCTTCTTATGCTAAGGAGGAGTGCAAGGTATGTTTAAAACAATTGGTATATGCGGAACGGGAAATATGGGAAAGGCGATAGCTAAGGGATTAGCAGCATCCGGACTTATTGAACCGAGCCATATATATGTATATAATATTCATAAAGAAAAAGCGGCAACGTTGGCAGCAGAACTAGGTGCGACAGTCGTAGATACAGCCGTAGAATTAGCTGAAAAATCGCAAGGATTAATTATGGCTGTTAAACCGTATGTTATGCCGACAGCGTTAGCTGATATAAAAGATCATGTGACGAGTGAAAAAGTTGTTATTTCAATTGCTGCCGGTCTGACGATGAAGCAACTGGCAGCGTATTTGCCATCTAAAACCAAATTAGTACGCATTATGCCGAACACACCGTCGATGGTAGGCGAAGGCATGGCTTCTGTTTCTGTTAATGATTTGGTATCTAAAGAAGAAACACAAGATGTCTTAGCTATTTTTAATAGTTTTGGCAAAGCAGAATTATTGGATGAACGGTTTATAGATGCTGTTTGCGGTCTTAGCGGCAGCGGGCCGGCATATGTATATATGTTTATTGAAGCATTGGCTGACGGCGCGGTTCTAGAAGGTATGCCGCGTCCCTTGGCATATACATTTGCAGCGCAGACCGTACTGGGTGCAGCCAAGATGATTTTAGAAACGGGTGAACATCCGGGAAAATTAAAAGATGATGTATGTTCACCAAGCGGTACAACCATAGAAGCTGTTAGGACATTGGAACAAAGAGGATTTCGTTCGGCCGTTACTGAAGCAGTGATTGCTTCTGCTGAAAAAAATAAGCATATGTAATAATAGACATAGCATACATTCTATAAAATGGAAAAGACAGAGAAAAAATGGTTCTTCTCTGTCTTTTTTATATGAACCAAAAGAAATACATATGATTGAAATAATAACGGGTGTTAAGTACAAGAAAGAAGATAAATCACAAAATGGAATTACTATAGATTACTAAAAAGCATAATAGAATGAGAAAAAAATAACAATATTAAAAATTTTATATATTTAGTATGTGATTAATAAAAATAAATCGTTACTATGAGCTAATGTAATATCATAACTATGTATGATACGAAAGATATATGCCTAAAATGTGTAATTGTAATTTACACTTAAGAAGGAATAGGGTATAATAATACTCGAAAAAGGAAAGCTAAACGATATGTAGTATTAATCTAAAAGCTTTTCTGTAAACGCTATTAAAGGTTTACACCATAGCGCGGAAGAAAAAGACTAAATTGTGGGTGTGTCTTTAAACCGGTGACGGTTAAAGTGATAGATGTCAGTCAGTATTAAAATTCTTAATTTTTGTTTGGAGGTTATGTATTATGGCAAAAGGTAAAGTTACCCCGGAAATGATCGAAGAATTTAAGAAAATTGTTGGTGAAAAATATGTATATACGGATGCTGATAAATTGGAACCGTATTCCCATGACGAAGTAACTGATCCTCATTATGTAAAAATGCCGCAGGTTGTTGTTCTCCCGGCAACGACAGAAGAAGTTGCAGCAGTCGTTAAAGTATGTTATGACAACGACGTAGTAATGGTACCGCGTGCTGCTGGTACAGGCCTGGCTGTAGGTGCTGTTGCTACATTTGGTGGCGTCATCATTTCAATCGAACGTATGAATAAAATTATTGAAATTGACAAACAGAATATGGTCTGTGTTACAGAACCGGGCGTTACAACTTCTGTTCTTCAGTCTGAAGTTCAAAAAGAAGGTCTCTTCTACGGCGGCGACCCCTGCAGTGGGGATTCTTGCTTCATCGGTGGTAACGTTGCTACCAACGCAGGCGGCAACCGTGCTGTTAAATACGGCGTAACACGTGACCAGGTTATGGGTATTGAAGTTGTTACTCCGAGCGGTGAAGTTGTTACTCTCGGCGGTAAATTCCGTAAAAATGCAACAGGCTATATGCTCATGCATTTATACATTGGTTCTGAAGGTACATTGGGCATTATCACAAAGATTTACCTCAAATTGGTTGCTTTGCCGAAATATCAGCAGGATCTCTTGGTTGTATTCGACAACCTCGACGATGCTATCGCTTTAACACCGAAAGTTATGAACGCAGGTATTACACCGGTTTGCGTAGAATTCATGGATAATGCTTCTATCAAACAGGTTGAAGTATTCTTAGATGAAAAACTGCCAAAATCTGATATCGGCAACTACATCATCATTCAGATCGCCGGTGACAATGAAGACGTGTTGATGGATCAGTGCGAAAAAATTGTTGAATTGGCAGAAGAAAACAAAGCTATCGATTCCTTGGTTGCTGACCCGGCTGTTATTTGGAAATCCCGTAAAGCATACCTCGAAGCTGACCGTGCTCGCAGCTTAGTATTCTCCATGGAAGATATTGTTGTTCCAATGACGGAAATTCCGCAGGCTGTACAGCAGATTTCTAAACTGGCTGCTAAATATGACATCGCTATGCACTGTGCTGGCCACTGCGGTGATGGTAACGTTCACATCGATATCTTGAAAGATGATCTTTCTCAGGAAAAATGGGAAGAAGTTCTTCCGAAAATCCAAGACGAAATCTATGCTCTCGTTTACCAGCTCGGCGGTCGTCTCTCTGGCGAACATGGCATTGGCTACAAACGTGCAGCTAAATTAGCTCACTACACGGATCCTGTAGAATTGAAATTGATGAAAGCTGTTAAACTTGCTTTGGACCCGAAGAACATCATGAACCCGGGCAAAGTTGTCAGCGTCAACGAAGAAGTTCCAGTAGAAGAATAAGATATAGCGTTAGAAGAATAAGATATGGAGTAAAGGGTAAAGCTGAAAAGCTTTACCCTTTCTCTTTACAAAATTTTAGTTAGTTATACGAATTAATTCACAATGACTATGAATTAATAAACATATACATTCACAATATAAATGTTGATAAAAAATAAACAGTAAGAAAGGTGGTAAACATTATGAAAAAATTTTCTGTCCCGTTTGGTAAAGAACAAGTCACATTCGAACTTCCTGAAAATCAAGTAGCCGGTGTTTTGGTATCCCATGCGCATGAATATCAAGCGCCTAAATCGGAAACGGAATTGGTAGCCGATGCGTTGGCACATCCTATTGACAGTCCTACATTAAGCGAACTGGCAAAAGGTAAAAAAACATGCACGATTATTTCCAGTGACCATACACGTCCAGTACCAAGCCACATTATTATGCCGCAGTTATTGGCTGAACTTCGCAAGGGAAATCCGGACATTGACATTACGATTTTAATAGTAACGGGGATGCATCGTCATACGACGCATGAAGAACTTGTTGCTAAATATGGCAAAGAAATAGCTGAACATGAAAAATTTGTTATTCATGACAGCCGTAAGGATGAAGACATGATTAGTGTGGGCACGTTACCGTCTGGCGGAGACTGCCGTCTTAATAAAGTAGCTGTCAATACGGATTTACTCATTTCAGAAGGGTTTATTGAACCACATTTCTTTGCAGGAATGTCCGGCGGCCGCAAATCTGTTTTACCTGGCGTTGCCAGCAAGGTAACGGTTCTAGCTAACCATTGTTCGGAATTTATTCATCTAAAATGCGGGCAGGATACTCCGACCTCTTAGGTCGGGGAGGAATGCCCGCCTCACCTCACTTTCTAA
>CAKPYN010000033.1 GCA_934202965.1 uncultured Megasphaera sp. | reverse complement strand
GCCTGCAAACGCCGAAAGTACTTGGGGGGAGGCCCCCTGGGAGGATAGGAAGCCGCTGATTCAACGAAAAAGACGCACTGGAAATCTCCAGTGTGTCTTTTTGTATTTCGCTAAAAACTTCAAACTACAAACTTTTCATCATCGGATTAGGTAAATATTTGTGGTAAACTTTTTCTAACGTGATAAATCCCCAAATAACGGTTGATTTGAATTGAAAAAAAGAAGTACAGGGAATATAAAAAGAGGATGTAATATAATGCTTTTGTCTATCATGCACGATAATATTTTTTTAAACATTTTTAGTTTTTTCAACGGTAATACTGCAAAGGATACACGTAAAACGGTATGATAAAAAGGACTGTAACAAAATGGATGTTACAGTCCTTTGTTATATTATATAGAATGTTTATGTTTCTTTTTTAGCAATGATTAAGAACACGGTTGTAATAATGCAGATAAAGCCAACAATTTCTATAGGTGTAAAAGGCGTCTTTAAACAAATAGCTGAAAGCGTGGAGGCCACAACAGGTTCTAAGGTACCGATTAAAGTCGCTTTCATAGGTCCAATCAGACGAATTCCTTGAATAAATGCAGAAAAGGAGACTGCCGTACCAATAATGATGATGAAGGAAACCGCAAGCCAACCATATATATCTAGCGTTGGAGTTAACGTCCAAATCTGTGTCAGTACGGAAAAAATAGTTCCGCCAATAATCATGCCGAGGGAGTTGACAGTCGGTGCGCCCCATTGACTGGCTATTCCTTGTGAAAGCAAAGGATATAATAAGGCTCCTAATGCAGATAAAAGGCCCCATTTCAAGCCAGAGGGCGATAAAACCATCGCAGTGTAATTACCATTTGTAGCAACGAAATACACCCCGAGTACGGCTAAAATAACAGAAATAATTTCTCTCAGGGATAGTTTTTTGTGAAACCGAATGGCTAAGTAGAGTGACATGAACACAACGCTTAATGTTTGCAGCACCGTTGCTGTACCAGAATTAGAATTCTGAATAGCTGTTAAGTATGCATATTGACAAAAAAGAAGTCCGAAAATAGAAAAAATAAGTAAATGACGCAAACTGATGGGATCGCGTAAGATGCCTTTAAATTGAGCATGCTTTTTGGGAAAAAACATGATGAGTAAGACCAGCCCGGCAGCAACCATACGAATTGCCGTTAGCCAAGAAGGATCAACGGGATAATGCATAAAGAGAAATTGGCTGACAACCCCGTTAATGCCCCAGGTCATAGCACCAACCATGCAATATAATATGCCCCGATACGATGTAGACATAACTGACCTCCTTTATAAAATTATGTGTATTAGTATATCATATCTCTATGAAGATGAAAATAAAAACACAAAAATCCCTCTCGAAAGAGGGATTTTTGTGTTTCATGAATATTATTTAGTTTTGCCGTGTTTCTTTTCAAAGGCAATCATATGGGCTTCTGCATCATCATGGCCTTCAGCAACTGCTTGGGCAATGAGTGCGACCATTTCTTCGTAGGCTTCTGGAATGACCTTGGTAATGTGTTTAATTGTTTCATCCCAATTTTCTAAGAGCATATGTCCTAGATTACTATCCGTGTAAGCCACATGCTTTTCAAGCATTGATTTAACGGCTAATTGTTCGTCCGGATCTGTTACATCTTCTAGTTTAACTAAATCAGTATTGCATTTTCCTGGTTCTAAATCATATACGTATGCAATACCGCCAGACATACCGGCAGCAAAGTTACGTCCTGTATGACCTAGGATAAGGACACGGCCGCCTGTCATATATTCACAGCCGTGATTGCCAACGCCTTCGACAACGGCATTAATACCGCTGTTGCGGACGCAGAATCGTTCACCGGCTGTACCGTTAATATAGGCTTCACCGCTAGTAGCACCATAGAATGCAACATTGCCGATGATGATATTATCTTCGGCTGGGAAGATGGATTCGCGTGGTGGAGAAACGATGATTTTACCACCGGATAATCCTTTGCCGACATAATCATTGGCATCGCCTTCAAGCGATAAAGTCAGGCCTTTTGGAATAAATGCCCCAAAACTTTGACCGGCAGAGCCAACGAAAGATAATTTAATGGTATCTTCCGGCAGTCCATTTTCGCCATATCGTTTGGTGATTTCACTGCCAAGCAGTGTTCCTGTGACACGGTCTGTATTTTTAATGCGCAGACGGGCGCGAATATGTTTTTGATTTTCCAATGCCGGACGACACATGCGAACCAATTTGGACATATCCAAGGTGGTATTAATTTGATGGTCCTGAGGTGTTGTAAAATGGTGGCTCAGGCTGGCATCGGTGTATGGGCGGAATAAAAGATTTTTCAGGTTTACTGTACCAGCTTTCCAATTTTGCGGTGTTTGTTTTTGCATGAGGCAGTCATAGCGGCCGACCATATCATCAATACTATGGAATCCAAGACGAGCCATAATTTCACGCAAATCCTGTGCGACGAAACGCATAAAGTTGATAATATATTCTGGTTTACCTTTAAACCGTTTGCGTAGTTTTTCGTTTTGCGTGCAAACACCATACGGGCAGGTATTGAGATGGCACACACGCAGCATATGACAGCCAATTGCCAGCAGTGGTGCTGTACCAAAACCAAAAATTTCTGCCCCAAAGAGTGCAGCAATAGCGACATCACGTCCTGTTAGGAGCTTGCCGTCTACTTCCAGCGTAACGCGATCGCGAAGCTGGTTGAGAAGCAAGGTTTGCTGTACTTCAGAAAGACCGATTTCCCAAGGAAGACCGGCGTGACGAAGACTGGTTCTTGGAGAAGCTCCGGTACCGCCGTCATAACCGCTAACAACGATATCATCGGCTTTGGCCTTGACGACGCCGGCAGCAATGGTACCGATACCGGCACCGGCAGTCAGTTTAACACCGACACGAGCATCGCGGTTGGCATTTTTTAAATCAAAAATGAGTTCTGCTAAATCTTCAATGGAATATACATCATGATGAGGTGGTGGAGAAATTAATGCGACACCGGTTGTGGCATGGCGTGTTTTAGCAATATCCGGATATACTTTACTGCCCGGTAAATGACCGCCTTCGCCTGGTTTTGCGCCTTGGGAGCATTTAATCTGCAGTTCATCCGCATGGATTAGGTAATTGCTGGTTACGCCAAAACGAGCGGAAGCAACCTGTTTGATTTTATCGTTGGTTTCGGTGTTGAAACGATCGGATGTTTCGCCGCCTTCACCGGTATTGCTCATGCCGCCAAGACGGTTCATGGCAGTAGCAACACATTCATGCGCTTCTTTACTAAGGGCACCGTAACTCATGGCACCGGTACGGAAGCGTTTGACGATGGAATCGACCGATTCGACTTCTTCGATAGGAATACTGCAGCCAGCAGGATAATCAAAGTCAAGGAGATCACGAAGACGGAACACAGATTGTGTATTGACGTGTGCCGCATATTCTTTATATGTCGCATAGTCATTGGTTTTAACGGCTTTTTGCAAAAGTTGTACCGTTTCAGGATCAATAATATGCGGCTGACCGCCTTTATGATACTGATAGAAATCGCCGCGTTCCAATTTTTCGTCCGTGCTGTAAGCCGATTCATGACGAAGTGCGTTTTCTTTGGCAATTTCTTTAATGCCAACCCCTTCGATACGGGACGGTGTGTTGCAGAAATATTTATTGATTACATCTTGCTGAATACCAACGGCTTCAAAAATTTGCGCGCCGTGATAGCTGTGAACTGTTGAAATGCCCATTTTGGACATAACGGCCAAAATACCTTTGACAGCGGCATTCAAATAATTAGCTTTAGCTGTTTCATAATTCATTTTGCCCAGTTTTTTCTTGGCAATCAGTTCTTTAATAGATTCTAGGGCGATATATGGGTTGATAGCCGTAATGCCATAGCCAATCAAGGTACAGAAATGATGTACTTCGCGCGGTTCACCAGATTCCAAAATCAAACCAACGTCAGATCGTACTGTTTGGCGGATCAAATAATGATGAAGTGCTGCCGAGGCAAGTAATGCCGGAATAGCTGCCATACGGGAGTTGACGCCGCGGTCAGATAAAACGAGAATATTGGCACCGTTTTTAATGGCTTTTAAAGCGTCAATGCACAACGATTCAATGGCTGTTTCCATGCCTTCGGCACCGCTGTTGACCGGATACAGCATAGATAACGTAGCTGTACGCAGTTTATCTGTCATGAGTGATTTGATAACGGCCATTTGTTCATTCGTCAAAATTGGCGTTTTCAAATACAATGCAGCTGTTGTCGCTTCATTAGGATCCATAATATTAGCGACATTACCTGCCATGACAGCCGTAGACATGACGATATTTTCACGAACACCGTCAATAGCTGGGTTGGTGACTTGGGCAAAGTTTTCTTTGAAATAATCATATAATAATTGTGGTTTGTCATTTAGTACAGCTAATGGTACGTCGACCCCCATGGAATCGATAGCATGCTTGCCGTCGCGGGCCATTGGCAAAATGACTTTATCCATATCTTCTTGGGTGTATCCAAAGACTTTTTCCTGTTCTTTCAGGTCATACGGGATAATCGAATCGTTGCTGGCAATATTCTGTGTTGACATCAAGTCATCTAAGTTGACGATATGTTCTTTGTACCATTCATGATACGGATGTTCTGTAGCAATCTGGTGTTTGATTTCATCATCGTCAATAATGCGCTGTTGCTTGGTATCGACGAGAAGCATCTTGCCCGGTTCCAAACGACCTTTGTAAAGAATGTCTTCTGGCGGGATATTGACGACGCCGACTTCAGAGCTGGCAATAACTCGGTCATTGCGGGTTACATAGTATCGTGCCGGACGCAGACCGTTGCGGTCGAGCATACCGCCGATGACGGTGCCGTCGCAGAAACCGATAGCAGCCGGGCCGTCCCAGGGTTCCAGCATGAAATTATGATACCGATAAAAGTCGCGCTTTTCTTCGCTCATCAGCGGATCTCGTTCCCACGGTTCAGGAATCATCATCATCATAGCATGAGGCAGCGAATGACCTGTCATGTACAAATATTCCAGACAGTTATCAAACATAGACGAGTCACTGCCGGTAGCATCGACGACAGGGAACACTTTTTCCATATCGGGGAAGAATTCGGATTTTGATTTGCTTTCACGAGCATTCAGCCAGTTAATATTGCCCTGAATGGTGTTGATTTCCCCATTGTGGACGATATAACGGTTCGGATGTGCCCGCGCCCAGCTTGGGAAGGTATTCGTACTAAAACGAGAATGCACAAGGGCCATAGCCGTTGTAAAATCAAGGTCGGATAAATCCAAATAGAAATGGCGAAGCTGTACGGATGTCAGCATGCCTTTATAGACAATCGTTTTGGAAGAGAGACTGGCAATGTAAAAATCAGTTCCTTTTTCCTGACTTGGCGGAACAATAGCTTTTTCTGCCAATTTACGAATAATATATAATTTGCGTTCAAAGTCCATTTGGGTTTTAAGATCAGGACTTTTTTTGATAAAGACTTGGAGAAAATGAGGACGGATGGTTTTGGCAATGCTGCCGATTAAGCTTTCATCAACCGGAACATCACGCCAGCCGAGAATCGTTAATCCTTCAGAACGGACGATTTTTTCAAAGGCTTCCATCTGTTTTTTGCGGAAGCTTTCATAACGATGAGCAAAAATCATGCCCACGCCGTATTCCCCTTCGTCTGGCAAGGAAAAGCCTAATACTTCGCATTCGCGACAGAAGAATTGATGCGGAATTTGTACTAATATACCGGCACCATCACCACTTTTAGCATCGGCACCTTCTGCACCGCGGTGTTTTAGGTTTTCCAAAATGGTCAAGGCATCATCAATAATGTCATATGATTTTTTTCCTTTTATATTTACGACAAAACCAATACCGCAGGCATCGTGTTCAAATGAGGGATCATACATCCCTTGCGGAGCTGGTAAGTCGCGCAGCTTTTTCAGCATCGCAGTTCCTCCTTTTATAACTAAAAAACGAGCCTGAATGCACGTGCAATGCTAGGCTCGTATAACAGGTTGTATATGATTATAAACAATTTATGAATAAAATGCAACAACTTTTCAAAAATAAATAAAGATTAATCTTAAAATTTCTTAATAAAATACTATATTTTTCTAGTATTTTATAAAGTTATACGATTTATCCATTGTGCAAATTGTTGACGAAACAGACTAGCCCCTCCATTGGCCGGATGACGCATAGTTATAACTGGAATTGATGCATTTTCCAGCATTTGGGTAGATTTACGTCCAATGGCTCCGATTACAATATCCGAACGACAGAGAGACAGTAATTCGTTGGTGTAGGTAAGACCGTCGGAAATTTCAGTATCTGTCGGCGTGCGGTTACTAAAAGGAGATGTGGATTTGTGAGGATGAAAAGGAAATATGTTCCATAGCAGTACATCTTCCGGATTCAGACCGTTGTCGAGGATAGCCCCCCAGACATAGGTATCTGTCGGTTCGTTCATTCCATGGAGTCGTTGGGGATTACTGGTCATGTACGCACAGTCAGGACGACTGGTGCGTGTACCGTCATAGCCTAGAATCATATGACTGTTGACCTGTTTATGGGCATTGAGCAGCATGCGTTCGCACGTAATGGCGATACCGCTGAAACGGCAGCCTTGATAGCCGGCGGCTTCAGCAACTAAGACATAACGGGCTTTGGCAATACGCAGCTGCAGATAATCATGTAGTTGTTTGCTGCGAATATCTGGCGCCTGCGGGCCTATATCACAACAGGCATCGTAATCACTCCAGGGATTGAACACATTCGTTCCTTGATAGTGTTTGAGATGGTGTATAAATGTTTTGATAGTCATAAAAGCATCTCCTAACGAGAAGAAAATACATAAAACGTACCAAATTTACCGACGTAGGTTGTAGCGGCATAACAGGGCGTCTGAATAAAGGTATCATATTCACTTTGTGGTACGATAATAGAGGCAGCGGCATGCTGCTGCAGTTGTGAAGCAAGTGATGCGACCGTTATTCGCGGATATAAATATTTTTTCTGCCAAGCGGTGTCACGATTTTTATTATCGCCTTTAGTCACAGAGCCGTCTTTTGAAATAAAGATGGCTGGCTTTCCCGTATAATACGGAAAGGACGTATAATACTGATTATAAAAATAAATGGTGCCGTTTAGCCGGGGTACTGCCGGGAGTACGGCAGCGGAAGAACGATACGTATAAAACGGAACCAGTACTTGATAGGTCAAAATAAGATATAAACCAATTGTTGTCAATGCCGTAATGGCTGGCAGTGCAGTATACGCCTTTTGCCATTGGGCAAAGAGCAGAACGGCAGAAGCGACAGCAAGCAAAATTAGCAAGCTCCATAAGCTGCCCATTTCAAATGTTTTAGGTTTTGCAACGAATGCGGCGATGAAAAAAATAAGCCAATACACGAGAGCAGGAACGGTTAACCATAGCCATACACGGCGCCGAGACTGCGCATACAGCATATGAATAGCTTGGGCGCCCAAAAACAATAAAGGCATGTTGGCAATAAAGGCATACGTAGGATATTTAGTAGCCATGCAGGTATAAAATAGAATCGTACCTAAAGTCCAAACAGCCATAAATACATATTCATCATTCCAACCGCGCCGTTTCCATAAACCATACAGACAGGGACCCGTCCAGGGAAGCAAACTAACCGGAACGAGAACGATGTAGTAATACCATACATCAAATTCGGGATGTTCCGATACGGTTGCCCGTACTACATTGTTTAACCCTAGAAAGCCGGAAATAAAATCCATGCCGTGGCGGGCATACATCGTGCCATACCAAGATAAGGCAATCAGCAAAAAGACAATGATACCGATTGGCGGAAACAAGCGTTTTACATACGTCGTATTACGGCGCAGAGCGATAAAGACCAATAAAAACGTACCAGGAAGAACGATGCCAACGGGTCCTTTGGTTAATACAGACAGCGCCGCGGCAGCATAAGCGGCAATGACAAAATTCTTTTTCCCTTCGGTCAGACCGATATAGGCAAAAAACATGGTAGCAGCCGTAAAGGCAAAGAGCATTTGGTCCGTAATAATGGAGTGGCTGACAACCCAGACTTCCAGTGATGTTACGGTCATGGCAGCGAGAAGCAGTGCCAGCCAAATGCGGTCATAGCGACGCAGCATATACCAGGCAGCGATGATGACAGACAACGTGCCGAATAAGGCACTGGGCAGGCGAGCAGCAAAATCGGTAAAGCCAAAGAGAGAATACGAAAGGCAAAGAAGCCAGTAGAGAAAAATAGGCTTGTCATACCAGTATGTGCCGTAAATTTGTGGAGAAATCCAGTCACCGGACAGTACCATTTCTTTAGCAGTTAAGGCATAGTTAGATTCGACTGGATCCGTGACAGGTAATAGGCTGTTGCCAGCTAATAAAAATAGCAGGCAGCCTAGCGCTAATGCGATAAGAACAGAGCGATGCCTCATAACAGACCTCCTAAACATAATATGTTGAGAAATACGGTGTATTCTATATCCATAGCATACACCGTATATCCAAAAAAAGGCAGCAAATCAATTGCTGCCTGAAAATGCATATACATTGCACTGTTATTGAACAATGGATCATTTATTTTGCCAAACGCTGCCGACGTCTTTTCCAAAGAATCAGCGCGGCAATGACAACACAAATTACGATAACGGCGATGAGGAAGACGTGATTATATTGAATCAAATCGCGCCAGTGACTGCCGAGAATGGAACCGGCCCATACCAAAAGCAGTGTCCAAGGAATCGTACCGATAATGGTAAAAATGACGAATTTCCAAAAGGGATAACGGGCTACACCGGCAGGGAAAGAAATAAAGGTGCGGACGCCGGGAAGACAGCGGCAAATCAATACAGCTGCACCGCCGTATTTGTTAAACATATTTTCTGCCATGGCAAATTTGTGTTCATTAAAAAATATATATTTGCCGTATTTTAGCAACAGCGGGCGGCCCCCATATGAACCCAGCCAATAGCTGATGATAGAGCCGATGACGCCGGCTGCACAGGCAATGGCAAAGGTTGTCCAAAAATCAAAGATATGCTGTGAAATAAGAAAACCGGCAAACCCGAGAACCACTTCACTGGGAATGGGAATGTTGGCGTTTTCTAGCAGCATAGCAATAAACATGGCACCGTAGCCATATGATTCCATTAATTGTAATAATGTATCCATAATGTAACTCCTGTTCATTGGTAATAATATAATGCAATATCCTTATCATAGCATATAACGAAGTAACTGCGATAGATAAGAATGCAAAAGATGCTCATTTAGCATATATATGCTTATATAATACGCTTAAATGAAGGTAAATGAAGTAATGCGTATTTGCAGAGAAGACCACCGTATATACAAGTCAAAAGCAATACTAAAACAACTTTGAGTGTAAACGAAATAGTCAGCATCTGAAGAACATACCAAGCATTAAAAATAATCGGTTCACTGATGAAATAGAATGGATACGAATACCGGGATAAGGATTGTGCTTTTATTGCATCAATGTGGCATACGGCATGGAATATGGACGTAAGTCCCAGTACGGACGTCAAAGAGAGAAGTGACTGCAGCAAAGGCAGCAGCATCGGCAGTAACGGCGATGGTTGCATCATGGCAATACCGTAGGCAGCATTCGCACAAAGAAAGGCGATAAAACATCCGCGCGGCGGTATATAGCCGTTAGCAGTAAACCAGCGATGCCGAAAAGCATATATGCCGAGTATAACGTACAACATACCGATGCACAGCCAATCTGCTCGCGGCGGCAAAATGTGAACGCCGACGATATGTAGTGCAGGAACACAGGAAATGCCATACAGCAGCAGTGTTGAAACTACGATAAAGGCAATGAAGAAAAACGGACCTGGACGGGACTGTACGCGGTGCTGTAAGAGCTGGCGGTTGCTTTTTTTCAATCCCATCAAGATAAGACAGGAAAGCAACAGAAATCCTAAGAACCAATGAGAACTAACGGCGAATTGGCTGTTTTCCCAATTTTGCAGATAAAAAGCAAGCCAGTCAAGTGTACCGCCTTGCTGCAGATACGTTACGTACGCTTCTTCCGGTGCTAATAATACGGCAGCAATGAGCCAAGGAATACCTATACGCAGCCATTTCGCATGAAAAAAGGAACGAAATGTGTGAATTCGTAGTACCGATGCACTGAAATAGGTACTGATACATACAAGAACAGGTAAAATAATCAAACTGCACCAATCGTAAAAGGCAGACCATGAATGAAGAACCATAGCCAGAACGCCGAGCAGTACAGCCATAAAACGAAGCATATCTAAATATATAAGGCGATTCATTATCAATACCTTCTTTCTTAGAGAATAGGGCAGAAACAATAGGAACAGCTATATTTTCTGACCCTCGTATATTATAATACAATTATAACGATTTAGTGAACGTACCCCCGCCTACAGAGGCGAGAGCTTCCTGCTTCAACGAGAACAGCACTACAGCTCCGAGGAACTGCTGCGGCTTACACTCTCTCCACAGGCGTAGATTCCCGTGCGACCCACGGTACGTTATGCGTTATGTCAGGCAGATATTCGCCT
>CAKPYN010000032.1 GCA_934202965.1 uncultured Megasphaera sp. | reverse complement strand
AAAGTACGATTTATGGCAATAATATGCTAAAAAAAATTCATCTCATGACACGCAAAAAAACGATATGCTGATTTTTCTGTATCTATCAACATATCGTTCTATTCATATTTTATTAGATTTTTATTCAATTATTGGTCTAGCCACTTCTTTGCTTTATAACGAAACGTGGACAACGGCATTTGGCATGCCTTAGCAGCTTTTACACCTGTTATTTCTCCATTTTTCCATTGTGTTGCGATGACGGCAAAATGATCGGGCAGTGCTTTTTCCGGTCGTCCAAATTTCTTGCCGTTGGCTTTGGCCAGGGCAATGCCTTCGGCTTGGCGCTGACGAATCATCGTGCGTTCGTTTTCTGCAACAAAGGATAATATCTGCAAGACGACATCACTCAAGAACGTGCCAATCAAATCTTTGCCCCGTCGTGTATCTAAAATCGGCATATCCAGTACGACGATATCTACACCCTTTTCTTTGGTTAAGATACGCCATTGTTCTTGAATTTCGTTGTAATTTCGTCCCAGTCGGTCAATGCTTTTGATATACATGATGTCATCTTTTCGTATTTTCCGCATCAATTTTTGATAGGCCTGCCGCTGAAAATCTTTTCCTGATTGCTTGTCAATAAAAATATGACTTTCCGGAATCTTCATATCTTTTAACGCTTTGATTTGCCGCAGTTCATGCTGTTCTTTGCTGCTGACGCGTACGTATCCGTAGGATTGATTCATGAAATTCATACCTCCTTGATAGATAATAATATTTCCCTACGTATATAAGAGAACTGTTTTTGTAATTTTTCTTATGTTTACTACCGTAACTAATACGAATTTTGCAACTAATAGGTGGTAAAATATACCGTTTGCATAGTTGATAAAAATTTTAGATAGATTGTTTATTTTTTCCATTGTCAAACCGGCTAAAATACGCTACGCTTATGCTGTATATATGTTATATATACTTAGTGTATCTATATAAGGAGGATTTTTGATGGATAGATCGAGTATGATGTATAAAATGTATGATAAGAAAGGACCAAAAGTTGCTGAAAATTTCAACAAACGCGGTTTTGAAGCGTACTACTGTCCTACCAAGGAAGACGCATTGGCAAAAGCCATTTCACTGATTCCGGAAGATCACGTTGTATCTTGGGGCGGTTCGGTATCGATTAATGATATCGGTCTGCGTCCGTATGTGTTGGAACATCGACAAGTCATTGACCGCGATACGGCAAAAACGCCAGAAGAACGGCAAGAACTGCTTCATAAAGCGTTACTATGCGATACGTATATTATGGGTACGAATGCCGCTACGGAAGACGGCCAGCTGTACAATATTGACGGTACAGGCAATCGTGTTGCCGCACTCATTTTTGGGCCGAAGCAGGTCGTTGTGATTGTCGGCATGAATAAAGTCGAACCTACACTAGATGCTGCCATCACACGAGCTCGTTCTGTCGTTTCACCGATGAACATGCAGCGTTTCAGCAAAAAAACGCCATGTGCTATTACTGGTATGTGCGCCGACTGCCTCAGTCCGGACAGCATTTGCAATCAAATGGTTCGTACACGGCGTTGTGCCCCAGCAGGCCGCATTAAAGTAATCTTAGTCGGCGAAAATGTCGGTTTCTAATCTGTTTCGTCTTTCTATTGTTCGAATCGAAGCGACTCTTTCCGTATATTGATGTTTTGTGATATACTAAAAATCGCATATTATAGAAGTATATAAAACAGGAAAGAGATAGGTAATATGGAAAAATATTTTGATATTAATACAGATGGATATAGTGTCCGCTGCAAGCTGTTTTGTAATGACAATGATAAAACGACGCGAACCTTTGACCATGTCGTTATTGTAACCCATGGCTTTGGCAGCAATAAAGAAACAGCCGGTACGCTTCATTTTGCCGAACATTTAACATCCAAATACAAAGGATACGCCGTGATTGCCTTTGATTGGCCCTGTCATGGTGCCGATGCTCGCAAAAAACTGACCATCGAGGAATGCCTTCGCTATTTGACATTCGTTACTACGTATGCTAAAGAAACGTTACAGGCAACGCATATCTACAACTATTCCTCTAGTTTTGGAGCCTATATCACGCTGCGCTATCTTATCGAAGTGGGCAATCCGTTCACTAAAATTGCATTACGTTGTCCGGCTATTCATATGTATGAAACGATGTATCATCACATTGCACCGGCAGACCATGCCAAACTCAAAAAAGGCAAGGAAATACAAATTGGTTTTGAACGTAAAATGAAAATTGATCATTCTTTTCTTGACGACCTGCGTCAGTTCGATGTCATGGCACATGAATATTTTGATTATGCAGATACCATGCTGATTATTCACGGTACCAAAGATGAACTGATTCCGATTGCAGATTCTAAAGCATTTGCTGAAAATAATGTAATCGAATTTATTCCCGTCGAAGGGGCTAATCATCCCTTCCAAAATCCGAATCATATGGCCTTAGCCGTTCATAAGATTATTGAATTTTTTGCGTAATCGTATTCCATTATTTATCAAAATAGGTACTCTATAAATTCGTTTTTATAGAGTACCTATTTTTTGTTGTTTAAAAAGAGCTTTTTTTCACAAAATACATTTTGTCAATATAATAATTCCTTGTTTTTTAATTTTGATTATACATTTTTTGCAATACTATTCTGCTTACAATTTCTCAAAATATCCTTAAATCCGCTATTTTTACCCATTTATGCGTTTTTTATTCATGCTATAATAGAATGACTTTTTCTATTGAATTATGCGTATATTTTATAGTATACTTGTATTATAATTGATTCGAATTAAAAAGTTATGTTTACAATAGCTTTTTAGAATATACATTGGATATATTATTGCTCTATACATGTAGGATACTCCTTGTATAGCAATGATTTATTTTTATGTATAGGAATTTTTTCACATACTTACTATTTTTTTCAGAAAGGACGGTTTCTGGTTATTATGATTTTCTTGCTCGCACTATCACCTATTATTTGGCTCATTATTTCATTGGGCTTTTTAAAAATGCAAAGCTTTAAAGCTTGTCCCATTGCCTTGCTTATTTCCTTTGCTGTGGCTCTTTTACAGTATAATATGCCTTCTACCGATGCCATTACGGCTGCGGTAGAAGGGGCTGCACTGGCATGTTGGCCGATTTTACTCGTTATTATTGCTGCTATTTTTACATATAATTTAACGGTCTATACCAAATCCATGGACATTATCAAACACATGCTGACTACGGTCAGCAAAGACCGTCGCGTGTTGGCACTTCTCATTGGCTGGGGATTCGGAGCTTTCATGGAAGGCATGGCCGGTTTTGGTACCGCCATTGCAATTCCAGCCAGTATGTTGGTGGCCTTAGGATTTGATCCGATTAAATCCATCTTGCTTTGCTTAATTGCTAACTCCGTACCGACTACGTACGGTTCGATTGGTATTCCGGCTAGTACCTTAGCCAACCTTACCGGCTTGGATCCGGTCACATTATCTACGTATATCAGTTTGCAATTATTACCGCTGAATATCATTTCCCCATTCTTGATGGTTATCGTTGTCGGTGGTTCTATCAAAGCATTAAAAGGTGTTTTTCTTTTGACATTATTATGCGGCCTCGGTTTAGCCATTCCGGAATTATTGATTTCCATGGTCGCCGGTCCGGAACTCGCTGTTATGATTTCTTCCATCGTCATTTTGGCTATTATCGTTGCCTATGCAAAATTACGTCCTACAAACGACCCTACGTACTTCATGGATATTAATCCCGGCCATGTTCCCCTCCACGGCGGTGTATTAGCTTGCTTACCTTTTATTTTGATTTTTGTATTTCTCCTTCTTACGTCAAAATTCGTTCCCGCTATTAATGTACCACTCAGCTCCATCAAAACATCCGTTCTTATTTATACAGGTGCCGGCGCTACGCCTTATACCTTTGTTTGGCTCGCTACACCGGGTGTCTTAATCTTTTTAGCTGCATTTATCAGCGGTCGCTGCCAATCGGCTTCGTTTAAAGAAATTTTTACCGTATTGGGTCAAACCATTAAAGGCCTTCGCAACACGATTATTACAATTATCGCTGTCATTGCTACAGCAAAAGTCATGGGCTATAGCGGTATGACATCCGATATTGCAGCGACAGCTGTTGCCGCAACCGGTACGATGTATCCGATTATTGCTCCGCTCATCGGTTCTGTTGGTACCTTTATCACCGGTTCCGGCACATCCAGTAATGTCTTGTTTGGCAATTTGCAAACCGATGCTGCCGGTGCCATCAATGCCAACAAAGCTTGGCTTGCTGCTGCAAATTCCACCGGTACGTGTGCTGGCAAAATGATTTCTCCCCAAAGTATTGCTATCGCTGTCGGTGCCATTTCTCTGGTAGGAAAAGATAGTGAAATTTTAAAATCGATTATCATCGTATATGTTCCTTACATCATTGCCTTAGGTTGTATTGTTTACTTTGGTCAATTTCTTGTTGGCTAATACCATCGCATGATACCTAAATAATCACCTCATATAAAACAAGAAGGAGCCGCAACATGCAAAAAAACATGTTGTGGCTCCTTCTTGTTTTACATTTCTATTTCCGTAATCTGACAGTTGCGTACGGGCTTGCTGTGGCGAAACATCGCCATATACTCTTCGACTGTTTTTCCAGGATTTTGATATACCAATAAAAAATTTCTAATAAATTGCGCATGCGTAAACAACAGAATAAATCGTTCCTGCCGCCGTTGTAAAATAGCCAGCGTCTGTTCAATCCGTTCGATGAGCTGCCGATAGCTTTCCGCCCCTTCGCCGTCGATATAATCCGGATCTAATTTACGCCAATAGGATATCACGCGGGGACGGCGTTGGGCAAATGTTGTGCCAACACAGGTTGCCGGTGCCAAATAAACAAATTCGTGAATACAATCCCAAATTCCCGTCGCTGCATGAGGAAAACGACCAATCGTCAGCATGGCTGTCTGCTGCGCTCGTAAATACGGCGATGTTACAATCAGATTCGGTTCTTCCGGAATTTGCAGTGCTAATGCCTGGGCCTGTTTGATTCCTTGTTCCGATAAAGGAATCGTACTATGATCTTGCGTCGGTTCTCCGGCATTGGCTATGCTTTCACCATGTCGAATCAACCAAATTTTTTTCATCCATCCTTCGCCTGCCTTTAGGTCTTTTTTTTATTGTATCATGGGCATTAACGGCATGTAAAGAAATTTTATCAGTCATATATACAGTGAAGCAGCCATTTCTAAACGAAAACGGCTGCTTCCTGTATTGTTTGGAATGTATTATCTGTATACAAAAACTCAGTTATGTTTCATCTGCTGCCAAGTCTTTATAAATTTCGTATTTTTTCTTAGCAAATTCTTCGGCTTTAGCAAATAATTCTTCGGCAATATCCGGGAATGTTCGTGTCAGAGCAGCATAGCGTGTTTCTCCCATCAGGTAGTCGCGGAACGATTCTTTTGGTTCTTTGGAATCTAATATAAATGGGTTCTTTCCTTGCTGTTTGAGTAACGGATTATAGCGATACAAATGCCAATACCCGCATTCTACAGCTCGTTTCATTTCGGTCTGCGCATTGCCCATGCCGCCGCGGATACCATGGTTAATACATGGTGAATAGGCAATCAAGATAGACGGACCATTATAGGCTTCTGCTTCTTTAATCGCTTTAATCAACTGATTCGGGTCGGCACCTAAGGCAACTTGCGCCACATATATATGTCCATATGTCATCAGCAATCTGCCCAAATCTTTTTTATTAAACTTACGGCCCGAAGCTGCAAATTGTGCTACTGCTCCTACCGGCGTCGCTTTGGAAGACTGACCGCCCGTATTGGAATATACTTCTGTATCCACAAGCATAATATTGACATTGGCATTCATCGCTAACACATGATCCAATCCGCCATAGCCAATATCATAGGCCCATCCGTCGCCGCCATACATCCATATGGTTTTCTTAATAATATGTTCTTTATGTGCCAGAATCTGCTGCTGCAGTACAGCCGCTTCTCCGGAAAGCTTAGCTTCCGTCAAGGCATCAATATAAGCTCGACTAATGCCCTCTGTTACTTCGCCTTCATTATCTATACCAATCGAATCCAGCCATTTCGCTATCGCTGTGTGAAGCACGCCCGTCGTCAACGGCAATAACTGCTGTGATTTTACACGAATAGCGTCACGCTGCTGATCCATGGATAAGGACATACCTAGTGCAAATTCAGCATTATCTTCAAAAACTGAATTAGACCAAGCCGGGCCAAATCCTTCGGCATTCGTCGTATACGGAAGACTCGGCATCGCTGCCCCCCAAGCCTGCGTACATCCCGTTGCATTTGCTACCAGCATACGAGGACCAAACAGCTGCGTCAAGATTTTCATATATGCCGTTTCGGCACAACCGGCACAAGCACCGGAGAATTCAAGCAGCGGCTGCTGGAATTGGCTGCCCTTAACGGAGAATTTGTCCAATTCAGTCTGTTTAGGCCGTATTGTCTGGGCATAATTCCAGTTTACCTGTTCCTGACGCTGCGTATCTAGTGGTTTCATGACCAACGCTTTATCTTTTGCCGGGCAGACATTCACACATGTTCCACAACTATAGCAGTCCAACGGAGATACTTGCATGCGGAATTCATACCCTTCCATGCTTTTGCCGCTTGCTTTTTTCGTAACAAAACCATCGGGAGCCGCATCTTTTTCCTGCGCTGTGACTAAATACGGACGAATCGCTGCATGGGGACATACGAGTGAACACCGGTTACATTGAATGCAGTTTTCAGGAATCCACTGCGGCACCGTCGATGCAATCCCCCGTTTTTCATATTTGGTTGAACTAAGCGGATAGGAACCATCTGCATACGGTACAAATTCACTAACCGGAATCATATCGCCAAGCTGGGCATTGGCTGGTTCAACAATCTTTTTGATAAAATCCGGTACGGCTTTTTCTGGCTTCGGTGCATCATCAGGAAGATTTTTCCAAGAGATAGGCACATCAATCGCTGTTATTCCTTTGATGCCTTCATCTACGGCGGCCTGATTCATAGCAATAATTTTTTCCCCCTTGGCCAAATAGGTCTTCGCAATGGCATCTTTCATGTATTTAACCGCATTATCAATCGGCAGTATATGGGTCAACTGGAAAAAGGCTGCCTGCAATACTGTGTTGGTTCGATTGCTTCCCAACCCGATTTCTTCAGCAATGCGCGTTGCATTAATGGTATAAAAACGAATCTTCTTTTCTGCCAGCTGTCGTTTTACTTTATTGCTCAGATGTTTTTCTAATTCTTCGCCGCTCCAGCTGCAATTCAGCAGAAATATACCGCCTTCTTTGATTTCACTTACCATGTCATACGAATCCATATACGCCTGTTTATGACATGCCAGGAAATCTGCTTCTTTGATATAATATGTCGCACGAATTGGATTTTTGCCAAACCGTAAGTGCGATTTCGTTACGCCGCCGGATTTTTTGGTATCATATTCAAAATACGCTTGTACGTACATATCCGTATTATCGCCAATAATTTTGATGGAGTTTTTATTGGCACCGACGGTCCCGTCCGAACCAAATCCCCAGAATTTACAATTGACCGTTCCTTCTGTATGAATGGCAATCGGTACATCTGGAATGGAAAGATGCGTTACATCATCAATAATACCTAAGGTAAAATGATTTTTCGGCTGCAAAGAAATCATATTTCTAAACACAGCATGAATCGATGCCGGCGGTACATCTTTGGAAGATAATCCATAGCGACAGGCTAAGACGGATACTTTTTTATCAGTATGCTGCATCGCTGCGCAAATATCTTCATACAGCGGTTCTCCCAAGGCCCCCGGTTCTTTCGTCCGGTCCATGACTGTAATGTATTTGACCGTATTCGGCAACGCCTGGAAGAAATGATGCAAAGAAAACGGACGGTACAAATGTACTTGTATATAGCCGACTTTCTTTCCTTCTTTGCGAAGCGCATCAATCGTTTCTTCTATTGCCCCTGTGACAGAGCCCATCGCTACAACGACATATTCCGCATCTTCGGCACCATAATAATTAAATAACTTATAAGAACGACCTGTCAGATCGCTGATTTTATCCATATATTCTTCTACGATATACGGCAACCGATCATACCAAATATTGCTAGCTTCACGTGATTGGAAGAACATATCCGGATTCGTAACAGTACTGCGCATAACTGGATGTTCCGGATTCAGTCCATGATGTTTGAAATCGTACAAAGCATCCTGGTCAATCAATTTACCGAGTTCTTCTTCTGGCAGCATGTGAATTTTTTGAATTTCATGAGAGGTACGGAAGCCATCGAAGAAATGCATAAACGGCACATGTCCTTTGATTGCCGATAAATGAGCCACTGCTGCCAAATCTGCACATTCCTGTACGCTGGCACTGCACAACATAGCAAATCCTGTATTACGACAGCCCATGACATCGGAATGATCTCCAAAAATAGACATGGTATGCGTTCCTACCGTACGCGCTGCAATGTGGAGCACAACAGGCTTTAATTCACCGGACAGGCGATGCATAACCGGAATCATCAGCATCAGTCCCTGGGAAGCCGTAAAGGAAGAACACAAACTGCCTGCTTCCGCCGCCCCATGAACAGCACCAATAGCACCGGCTTCTGACTGCATTTCAACCAATTTAACAGGCTGGCCAAATAAGTTTTTACGACCATTAGCCGCCCACACATCGACGTGTTCTGCCATGGGCGAGGAGGGGGTTATCGGATAAATCGTCGCAACTTCCGTAAAAGCATACGCAACCTGAGCCGCAGCTTCGTTGCCATCTAATGTTCTCGTAATTTGCTTAATCATACTAAACACTCCTTTATGACAATACATACCCAACAATATAAAGGTGCACGCGCTTTCTTTCGTATAACGTTTAACGTTTTCTTCACTTTTAGTATATGCCCATCTTGTATAAATGTCAAGAATAACGAATATGCGATTTTAGCATAATTAGAGAGATAAAAAAACGCTGCCGCATATACCTATTCGTGCTGCTACGGTATGCTTCTTGTCACACAAAAAAGAAACTACAAAAAAGAATGGCATCCCATACAATATGGATGCCATTCTTTTTGTTTTATACTTTGTTTTTTTTCATACAGCGTCGCCGCCACCAGATAATCACATAAATGAAAGAAACGCATATAACTAATATCAGCAATCTTCCCCAATGTTCCTGGATGCGCAGCAAATCGTGTCCCAGCCAAACTTCAACAATAACTGCCGGTATCTTGCCAATTGCATTCGCAATAAAATGATCTTTGTAGGAAATATGACTCAGCGCACTAAACGCCGTCACTACGACATTTGGTGAATACGGAATAGCCCGGCCAAACATAATCGTGCGAATACAGCTGTAAGAATCCAGTTTTTCCAACATATTGCTGCGCCGAATCACTTTTTTTGCCTGATTTCGCAGCAAGGTACGCGTCAGATGGAAACTGATTTCAATGCCCAGTACTTCACCAACCCAAGAAATAATAATTCCCGGTATGAGCCCAAAAATAATGCCATTAACCGTTAAAAACGGAATCGACGGCAGGCCGATGGCATTTACAAAGGCTATCATAAAAATGCTAACACCAATCGCCGCAATGCCGAATGAAGATATATATTCCGTCAGTCCATCTAAATCTCCCTGTACCGTAAGATTCCACATCGTAGAATAAAATTCTGGCAGCAATAGCTGAATAAACCATAAAATAAGGATGACACCTAAAACTCCGCAAATTCGCAATGTCCATCCCAACGTTTTATCCGTCATACAAATAGTGTCCTCATGAAAAAATTAAATTACCGTACCCATTATTATACCATATTTCATTTATATTGACAGGTAGCAATTTTAACTTTTTCTACTTTTCCCATATTTTGACTCATCACAAGGAAATCTTCTAATTTTTCCCAAGCTATGCCGCTGTCTATCAATCGTCTGGCTCGCTTTATACCAGCCGACAAGGTTAATGAAGCACCGCCTATATACAATCCTGCACCGGCATTGAGTAAGACAGCCGTACGGCACGGACCGGTTTCTCCCTGCAGCACGCGTCTGGTAATTGCCGCATTTTCCTTGGGCGTACCGCCTTGCAGCTCACTAGCATGACACCGGGGCAGAGAAAATTGTTCCGGGCATATTTCATAGGTTTTATACTGATTATCAGAAAATTCACAAATGAGCGTATTCGCTGCTGCCGATATTTCATCACTACCATCGCGTCCATATACAACCATCCCGTTCTGTACACCCAAACGAGCCAATACATGCGCCATAGGCTCGACTAAATCAGCCCGATTGACACCGAGCAGCTGCCGCGTAATTGGTGCGGGATTACTGACTGGACGGAGTACATCCCATATGGTTTCAATTCCCAGCTTGTGCTGCAGTTCATCTACTCGTTTCATCATATAGTAATAATACCGTGTATATAGATAACAAATGCCAATTTGCTGTATCATCTCACAACAGCTTTCCGGACTGAGAAAAATATTGGCACCTAATGCTTCCAGTACATCCGCTGAACCACTGCGGGAGGTTTTAGCCCGTGTTCCATGCTTAGCGACAGCGACGCCGCCAGAAGCAATAACAAACGATGCTGTTGTAGAAATATTAAATGTTTTGACGCCGCCGCCCGTACCGGTAATATCAAATACCTCTTGCTGCATAGGCACACGCTGTCGATATTGCTGCACCGCTGCGGCAAACGCATATAGTTCATCTTCCTGCAGTCCTTTGGTCGTCAGCGCCGCTAATAACGCACTCAATTGGATATCATCGATCTGCTCATGCATCATCTGTTCCATGAGATACCTACAATCCGCTTTACCTATCTTTTGATGATGTACAACTTTTTGTAATATACAGCGCAACATCGCCTTCACCTCCTACTATGATTGTTGTTTATATTATATATTCACATTTATTATATCATAGTATTTCTTTAGCGACTACTAACGACGAAAGCTGCAAAAAAAGCAAGAACCCTCATTCCAATATGTATATCAGAATGAGGGCCATGCAGCCACAACCATGGCTATACCGTTTTTTTAGTGCGATGCTTCTTTTTTCTGATTTTTTACGAAATAATATCTAGCAATTAATACGCCCATAACAATAATGATAATATTAAGTATCCAGCCGGGAAGATGCGCAATCTGCCATACATAGGACACGGCAATGGCCAGTACAATAGTCCAAGCACCCATTCCCAAATTTTTGCAGGCAAGCTGCACATAGACTGCGCCAAATACTGAGGTCAATACGTATGTGAACGTACCCCCGCCTACAGAGGCGGGAGTTTCCTGCTTCAACGAGAACAGCACTACAGTTCCGAGGAACTGCTGCGGCTTACACTCTCTCCACAGGCGTAGATTCCCGTGCGACCCACGGTACGTTATGCGTTATG
>CAKPYN010000031.1 GCA_934202965.1 uncultured Megasphaera sp. | reverse complement strand
TCTTCGAGGAAGAACTTGATCGAATTTACCAAATTACTGCCTAGTGGAAGGTGTCCAACTTGTTATTGCAATTTAGATTCACAATTTCTTTATATTTTTCCCCATGGTTTCTTTATATGAATTAGGTATACTATACGTGTATATTGAGATATGAGGAGGAATTGAATCATGGTAATGACTCATTATATGGAATTGCTTTCACTGCATCAACCATGGAACTTAATCATCTTTATGCTTGTCCCGATGGTGTTGGCAGAAACTATTTTGGCATCCGGCATTTTTACTCTTTTTTACAAAGATGGACGCAGTCAAAGGTGGCAGACAATAAGTCATATTGCGACGATTGTTTTAGGGATTTTCTTTATTTGTGTTACTATTTATTTGGGAGTCGCATACATTCCTACAATTCAGTGGCGCGGCCCTATTGATTATATTGCTGTATGGTCGTATATACTGGCAGTTATCCCGTCAATTCTTTTACTGGCTCAAGAATTTGGCTTTATGGATAAAACGGCTTCAAATGAAAAGAAAACCATGCATCACGTAGTGCTTATGATTCTTTTTGTTGTATTTACTCATTTTGCTATGGTATTTGGCATGGCCGATCCACAGTTGGCAGGATATATGCCGCCGAATCAACCCATGCAAATGAACCACTCCATGATGGATCATTCCAATATGGATCACTCTAACATGAACCATCAACAGATGAATATGAAATAACAACATTATTTCTGATTTTCTTTCTTTTTTGGGACTGCAAAAAATGAATTGCTATTTTTTGCAGTCCTTTTTGTTTCACGTGAAACAGTACTGCCTTGAGAAAGAACGTGATACAATATAGATAGAATTTATGACAAGGAGGTTTTCATATGGTCCCCTACTCTATCTTGATTGTAGATGATGATGAAAAACTTTGCTCTCTCTTATGTTCGTATTTTAAGCAAGAACAATGCATTGTTTATTGTGCCGCCGACGGCATGGAAGCCATACAATTGTTAAAACGGCATGAACCACAGATTATGATTTTAGACGTCATGATGCCTGGTATGGATGGATTTGAAGTTTGTCGCCGTGTCAGACAATTTAGTGATATACCTATTATTTTTTTGACAGCAAAAGACGATGAAACAGACCGGCTTATTGGCTTGAATATCGGTGCCGATGATTATGTCAGCAAACCGTTTAATATTCGGGAATTGGTTGCTCGTGTACATAGTTTGCTGCGGCGCGTGCGCGGCGAAGTGATTCAACAGCACAAGCAATATGTCATTCGTGATTTAGTTATTGATAAAGAAAAATTTACTGTGGAACGCAGCGGTCAGCCGATTGTCTTGACACCTACGGAATTTAATATATTGGAAGTACTTGCTTCTTCGCCAGATCGCGTGTTCAGCCGGATGCAGCTTATGGAAAAAGCACAAGGCGGCTATAGCTTTGAGGGATATGAACGGACTATCGATACGCACGTCCGAAATTTGCGGAAAAAATTGGAACCCAATGCGGCGAAGCCAACCTATATTTTGACGGTATATGGCATTGGCTATAAATTTGCCGGAGGTAGTCATGAAACGATATAAGAGTTTGGTATTTCGCTTGACTGGGATGGTATTTATCCTATTGTTTTTAACGATATTTATCTTATTGTTTTTAGTGAATGCGCAGATGGACAGTCAATTCTCTCAATATTTACAAATGAATGCAGGCAATGTTATGAGCCATCATATGATGCACGGAGCTGCCGAACACCACTATATTGCATCTATTCATCAATCTCTCTTTTGGGTAGGCTTCCTCATGATAGTTGTCAGCGTCGGTGTTAGTTATATTATTGTTCGAAAATTAACTGCTCCGTTGTTGGATTTAACAATGGCTGTCCGGACGATACAAGAAGGAAAATATGGACAAACTGTAGGAGTAGAACGGCATGATGAAGTAGGTATTTTAGCTGAAACATTTAATAATATGTCGCAGCAGCTGGCACGCAATGACGCAATGCGGCGGCAGCTGTTTGCAAATATTGCCCACGAACTGCGTACCCCGCTGGCGATTATACAGGGAAATTTGGAAGGCATGATTGATGACGTGATTTCTGCTGATAAAACTACATTCTTGTCAATGGAAGATGAAACACTGCGAATGGGCCGATTAATTCAGGACCTGCGGGATTTGTCGCTGGCAGAAATTAATGAGCTGGTACTGCACAAAACGCCGATAGATATGAATGAATTGTTGGAACGTGCCGTAAGCATGCTGCAGCCGTTGTGTGATGAAAAAAATTTAAGCGTACAACTGCAGTTGTTTCCTTCATTGCCGGATATTATGGCAGATAAAGATCGCATCAATCAAGTGATTTATAATATTTTGAATAATGCCATTCGCTATATCGAACCGGGATGTGTGATTCGTATTCAGACAGCAGTCTGTCGTGTAAATGGTAAAGAAATGGTTCAAACAGAGATTGCGGATACGGGAAATGGTATTGAAGAAGAAGACTTAAAACATATTTTTCAATATTTTTATCGGACTGAAAAATCAAGAAACCGTAAGAGCGGCGGCAGCGGTATTGGATTGGCATTGGCTAAACAATTTGTTCAAAGCCATGGCGGTACGATTGCTGCGCATAGTGAGATAGGAAAAGGTACGGTATTTAGTTTTACATTGCCGGTATAAATATCAAACCCCCTTGTGATGTTTCACGTGAAACATCACAAGGGGGTTTGTGTTACACTGCAAACATTGAATTTATTTTACCAATTCATAACCGGCATCGGCAATGACTTTTGCAAATGCATCTGTTGAAATGTCTTTAGTTGCCGTAACATCAGCTTTCTTTCCTTCCAAGTCAACGGTGACTTCCGTAACGCCATCCATAGCTGCCAATGCATCATGGACATGTTTTTGGCAATGCTGGCACATCATGCCTTCAATGTGTAATGTTGTTTTCATTGTAGAAATTCCTTCTTTCTGTATAGTTTCTGTAGAATGTATATGGGAAGTTTCATGTGTTGTTTCACGTGAAACAGTTCCAACAATATGATTGGGTTTAAAGAATCGTAACCGTAAAGCATTCATCACAACACACACGCTGCTCATGCTCATAGCAGCAGCGCCAATCATTGGACTGAGCTTAATTCCGTATGTTGGATATAACAGCCCAGCGGCTAAAGGTATGGTAATAACATTATAGAAAAATGCCCAAAATAAATTTTCTTTAATGTTTTTGATGACTGCTTTACTTAAGCGAACAGCGCTGACGGCATCCAGTAAGTCATTACGCATAAGCACGGCATCGGCGCTTTCAATAGCAACATCTGTACCGGCACCAATGGACATGCCTAAATCTGCTTTGGCAAGAGCAGGAGCATCATTGATACCGTCACCAATCATGGCAACTGTATGGCCTTCTGCCTGCAGTTGCGCAATATGTTTTTCTTTATCCTGCGGCAGTACTTCTGCAATAACATTCGGAATATGAAGCCGTTTACGGATAGCTTCGGCAGTGCGTTTATTATCTCCTGTAAGCATGACAACATGAATCCCCATTTTTTCAAATAAAGAAATGGCAGCAGCACTGCTGGCTTTTTCCATGTCGGCAGCCGCAATAATACCTATGATTTTTTCTTTATCCGCAAAAATTAAGGGGGTTTTTCCTTCATCGGCTAATGCGTCCAAGCAGGCACGGTATGGTGAAATATCGATATGAATTTCTTTCATTAATGCTTCATTGCCGGCATAATAGGTTTTTTCTCCTATAGATGCTTGAATGCCGCGGCCAAACAATGCCTTAAAGTCTGCGACAGAAATCGGAGCAATGTGATGCTCTTCAGCATAAGTTATGATTGCTTCGGCAAGAGGATGTTCACTCCCCTGCTCCATGCCGGCTGCTAAGGAAAGCAGCGCATCTTCTTTTCCAGAGAATGTTTTTATATCGGTAATTCGAGGTTTCCCCTCGGTAATCGTCCCTGTCTTATCCATGACGACCGTATCAACGGCATGCGCCGTTTCCAGAGCATCGCCTGATTTGATTAAAATGCCGTTTTCAGCACCTTTTCCCGTTCCTACCATAATAGCTACCGGCGTAGCCAATCCGAGGGCACACGGGCAGGAAATAACGAGTATAGAGATGCCGATGGAAAACGAAAATTCTAAATCAGCACCCAGTATGAAATACCAAACGGCAGTGACTAGTATGGCGATGGTAATGACGGCTGGTACAAAAATTCCGGCAACCGTATCAGCCAGTTTTGCAATAGGTGCTTTGCTGGCACTTGCTTCATCGACAAGCCGTATGATTTGATTGATAGTCATGTCGGCGCCGACACGATTGGCAAGAAAATGAATGGAGCCCGTTTTATTCATGGTGGCCGATGTGACCGTATCACCAGGTTGTTTTTCAACAGGAATACTTTCTCCCGTAATTGTTGATTCATCGATACTCGTTGTTCCTTGGCAAATCGTGCCGTCAGCAGGAATTTGTTCGCCAGGACGGACAATAATTTCATCACCAACGACAAGTTCTTCAATAGGAATAATCGTTTCAATTCCATTGCGCAATACGGAAGCTTGTTTCGGTGCTAGTTTCATGAGTTTTTCAATGGCCGCACTGGTCTTGCCTTTTGCGCGTGTTTCTAAATATTTTCCAACCGTAATCAACGTAACAATCATGCCGGCAGATTCAAAATATAAATTTGAACTGTAAGTTTCTACGAGAGCCCAATCTCCATGGCCCATGCCCCAGCCTATGCGAAATATGGCAAAAACTCCAAAAATAGCAGAAGCCATCGAACCCATGCCAACCAGGCTGTCCATATTTGGCGCGCCATGAAATAGATTTCGGAAGCCGTTACTGTAATATTTACGGTTTAGATACATAATTGGTAGTATTAACAAAAATTGAGAAAACGCAAAGGTAATTGCATTTTCCGGGCCATGAAATATGGCTTTAAATCCTTCAAAAACAGGCAGACCAAACCATTCTAAAAACATATGGTGCATGGCAATATACATGGTCGGAATTAGAAATAAAATGGACCATAGTAAGCGATGCTTCATAGATTTAATTTCTGAAGATGCATTGACAGTTGGGGCCTCATTCTGAATAGAACTCTTTCCCCCATCGAGGGAAGCCCCATACCCGGCATGGACAACGGCATCAATGATCGTACGACTATCTAATATATTCTCATCGTACTCTACTTGCATGCTGTTAGTCAGTAAATTTACACTGGCTTTGGATATGCCTGTTAATTTGGACACCGCTTTTTCGACGCGGGATGAGCAGGCAGAACAACTCATGCCTGTTATCATATACTTTTCATGTTTCATGTCATCATTCCTTTACTTCATTAGTTTTTGCAGTGTACAGACAAGTTCATCTACCACTTCATCTTTGCCCTCACGAATGTCATGAACAACGCATGATTTTATATGTTGAGATAGTAATAGCTTATTAAAAGAGTTTAACGCAGATTGAACGGCTGTGACTTGTGTTAAAATATCGACACAGTAGCGATCGGATTCAACCATATTACGGATTCCTCGTATTTGTCCTTCAATACGATTTAATCGTGTAATGAGACTTTTATATTCTTTGCTATTCCGATCTCTATGTTTGGATTTTCCTGTTGAGCAACAACAATTTACAGTAGTATTTTCTTCCAACGCAGTATCCCTCCGTATATTATATTTACAATACCCCATACGGGTATGTAAATATAATATACCCGTATGGGGTATTGTGTCAATACAAAGAGCAGAATATATGAAAAATATATAAAAAAATTCCCCAGACAATATTTGTCTGGGGAACAACAGCTATGGAGCTTATTTTTTTAAGATATTCACAACGTCTTGTGTTTCATCTTTAGCATTTTCGTAACCGGCAATAATAGAACCTTGTACGACAATGCAGTCATATCCTTTATTTTTACGGACTTGTTCTACAGCTTGAACAACGTCTTTTTCCATTGGAACGACTAATTTATTTTCTAAATCTGTAATACGCTGGTTCAACTGTTTTGCTAAATCACGTTTTTCCTGATCTGTTTTCAAGGAAGCAGATTTTTTTGTAAATTCTTCATCCGCTTTTTTGAAAGCCCCCTGCATTTGAGCACTTACTTTTGGATAATCTTTGTGAGAAGAAATAAGAGTATCAAAATTTACATAGCCTACGCCCGATGCAAATGCAGATGTTGCGGCAACAACGCTCATCATACCGAGAACTGCGAGTGAAGCAAGTTGTTTTTTTAGTTTCATATTGTAAACCTCCTAAGAGTATGAGATAACCTCAAATTTATTGTTTTGTTGTATTATATCAGACTTATAAAAAAATCACAACTGTTGTAACTATACTGTAACAAATAATAAATAAAAGAACTAATTTATTAGGTATCTGCGTTTTGGTTTTCGTTTTCATCTTTAATGTATATATACTTATCTTTTTTCATTTTTTCAATGATTTCCGGTGCCATGGCGATTAACTTTTCAAAGGCAGATGCTTGATAACCATCTTTTTTGATAGAAAACATTTCTACTCTATCGCCCTTTATGACTAAAATAGCAGCAGGTTCTAATTTTGCGCCGCCACCGCCACCGGCACTTTGGCGGCCCGTTTCAGTTTTTCCGTTCATTCCGCCAGAACCAAAGCCAAATGTGACATCAACAAAAGGAACAAGGATAGCATCCCCAATATGAACCGCTTCTCCTACTACGGTTTCTACTTTTATCATTTCTTTAAAACGTTCGAAAATAGTTTCCAAATTATTTTTGATATATGAATTATCCATGATTTTCTTCCTTTCTTGCTGTGTGCCACTGGGTTAACAGATGACGGACTGGTCGAGATAAAAGAAATGTAATAGAACTGGATAGTACGGCTGCTAAACATATATGTCCTGATGCATGTATCGTACAATCATATTCTTCGGATGTAAAATTAAAATGAAGAGCTGCGATACTCGATGGGATGACAGCATATAGAGCACCGGCAAGCATGCCTGTTTTGTGTGGTGCTGTTAATCCCAGCGTACCGGTTAGTGTCAGTGTGCGAATACGGGATAGATAGAGTAGTTTCTGCAGCCATGTAAAAAATGCGAAAGCAAATTCCCGTGTACAAATAAGAGATTTCCAAGGAAAAGAGTTGTGCTTTTTTTCTACAGGTTCTCCGCCATGATTGGCTGTACGTAGTTCATCATACGTTACAGCATGCTCTTTAGTGAGTTCGTGTACAATTTTTTCCTGCTGTTTTTTTGTTAGGCCCTCATCGTGTAAGGGCATTTCGGATGATTGATACGTTTTTCCTAGGATATGCCAATCTGTTTGGGGCCGGTACCCTGAAGTATACTGCCAAGTATAGGAGATCATACGTCCTAACCAGCAAAGTGTGCCGGATATATGAAATGGTGAGCCAATATACAACCTGCATGTATAGGATATGGGAAGACACAGTAAAGTAATAACAACAATCAAAATGATGATTATTAGTGTAATAATTCCCATTCACGCCACATCTCCTTTGGCACAACATATACATATAAAAAACATTCTAGATGTGCAGGGAAAAATCCTTCATAGACAATCAGTCTTTTTTATGAAAAATGCAATCCACGTCTTCAGCGCCAAAACACCGAGAACAAGAAATACAAGTAGCAGGATCTTGACTGCCGTTTTTCCATAGATTTGGTAAATCAGGTTGACGCAGCAGCGGACGGCACATAGAGATAAAGGCTAATTGGGTATTCGTAAGTGTTGATTGGATTTCCTGTACTTGCCGAAAGCCGCCAACTACGCCAATATCTACTTGGTCATGCAGCTGCTGGGCAACTGTTGCGGCATAGTGAGCGAAATACATGGGTTCTTTCGTACGGCGAATGGCACGAATCGGTCCTTTGCGCGGCAAGGAGGACATGTTGCCGCCGCTGACTTCAATGGCGTTAATCTTTTGTTGGGCAAGCCAATGCATAACCTGTTGGCTTTCTTCAAAGGTAAAGCTTCCCTCTTTCATGAAATCAGCACAATTTAATTTTACCCAAATGGGGTAATCCTTTCCGACTTCACGGCGCATCGCAGCGGTACATTCCAAAAGAAAACGAGCACGATTTTCTAAAGAGCCGCCATAGTTGTCTGTACGACGATTGAAGTATGGAGATAAAAATTTACTGGACAAATACCCATGAGCACTATGAAATTGCACGCCGTCAAAGCCGGCTTTTTTTGCGCGAAGGGCTGCTTTGCCGACATCATCTACCAAACGGGAAATTTCTTCTACCGTCAACGCATGTGATTCCTGCGTAATTTTCCCTAATTTTTCTGTTACGCCGCTTGGACTGACAATGATGCGGTTGGATCCTTCAGGAAGCATAATGGATGAACCCATCACGACAATTTGGGCAATGATCTTGCCATGATGTTCATGAACATGACGCGTCATAGCTGCAAGCGGGGCAATGCAGCTGTCATTATCAATACAAATTTGGCGATGTTGACGCGGTTCCAAAGAGCTGGCTGCCATCATTCCCGTGATCATGATGCCAATTCCGCCGTCTGCAAGACGCGTGTAGACTTGCGTTAGATTTTCTGTAGGATAGCCGTGTTCATCAGCCATTCCTTCAAATGTAGCAGAACGGACAATTGGGCAGGCTGCATCGATGCCGCCAATGTGACATGTATCAAAAAGCATGAATAATCTCTCCTTGGTAATCAAAAATGGTTTAAAGTTTTGTTCACTATTATAACTTAAAACGGCATAAAAATCTAACTTTTCACCGAATTATTTTGTAACCGAAATAAAAAATATAAAAAACTTTTATTTTATATGAATTAAATAGGCATAAGGACGGGATATTTTTATGATTTTTTGATATATTTTTCTATATAGAATAGGAATTTAAACAGTTTTCGTGTATAATATAGATGTTTGTTAATTTGGAAGTTCATGAAGGGATGTTGAATAAATGGCTACAGCAATGGTAATAGGCACCCAATGGGGTGATGAAGGTAAAGGTAAGATCGTAGATTATTTGGCACAAAAAGCAGATGTCGTCGTTCGCTCGCAAGGCGGCAACAACGCAGGTCATACGGTTGTTGTTGATGATCAGGCTTTTGCACTGCGTCTTTTGCCGTCTGGAATTTTGTTCTCCGACAAAACCTGCATCATTGGCAGCGGTGTTGTTGTTAATCCTGCTGTTTTATTAGAGGAAATTGCCGGAATGACATCTAAAGGCGTACAGATCAGCAAATTGGAAATTTCTACGCGTGCTCATGTCATTATGCCGTATCATATTCGTATTGATGAAGAAGACGAAAAATTGAAAGGCGATGCTAAAATCGGCACAACGAAAAATGGCATTGGTCCCTGCTATGCAGATAAAGTAAATCGTGTAGGTATTCGTGTCGGCGATTTGATGAATAAAGATGTTTTTGCTGAAAAACTGCGCATGAATATTGAATTGAAAAACCGACTGTTCGAAAAGTATTATGGTTGCGAAGGCTTTGATTATGATACGGTATTGAAAGAATACTTAGGATATGCCGATCAGATTCGTCAGTATGTAAAAGATACAGATTATTCTGCGAATGTCTATGTTGCAGAAGGTAAAAAAGTCCTGTTTGAAGGGGCGCAGGCTACCATGCTTGATTTGGATCATGGCACGTATCCGTTTGTTACCAGCTCTAACCCAACGGCTGGCGGTGCCTGCACCGGTTCCGGCGTAGGTCCTCGCCGTATGGAAAATATTGTAGGTGTTGTCAAAGCATATACAACACGTGTTGGTGCAGGTCCATTCCCGGCAGAACAAATTAATGAAACTGGTGATATGCTGCGAAACACAGGTCATGAATTTGGTACGGTTACAGGCCGTCCCCGCCGTTGCGGCTGGCTGGATACAGCAGTTGTAAAATATGCAGCTATGCTTAATAGCTTAGATTATTTAGCAATTACTCGTTTAGATATATTGGATAACCTGGATACTATCAAGATTTGCACGGGATATAAATTTAAAGGAGAACTGCTTAAAGAATATCCAGCAAGCTTAGATGTATTGGAAAATGTTGAACCGGTATACGAAGAAATGCCAGGTTGGAAGACTCCGATTTCCAATTGTAAGTCCTATGATGAATTGCCGGAAGCAGCACGACATTATGTAGAACGCATTAGTCAGCTTGTTGGCGTACCGCTTGGCATTGTTTCCGTAGGACCAAATCGTAATCAAACTATCGTTTTAAAGAAGATTTTTTAAGATATTTTTGATTTTCACCATAACATACATAAAACAAAAACCGACTTTATATAAAAAAGTCGGTTTTTGTTTTATGTATGTTTATCATAATTCTTGTATCATACTTTAATATAAGTAATCTAAATATGAGTACAAAAATCAGCATAAATAAGGTATAATGATAAGTAAAATAATCGTAAAAAACGTAAGGGAGCGTATTGAATGAGTGATAAGGCGCAAATATTAATTTTAGAAAATGAGAAAAGGGTAGCCGGCTATATTCAAACCGAATTGGAACATTTAGGATATGATTGCAGCGTGGAACATGAAGGCATAGCGGCGTTGGATCGCATTGTGCAAAATGATTATCATTTGATTATCCTAAATGTTATTCTTCCGGATATTGATGGAATAACCATTTGCAAGCGTGTTCGTGAAATATCGAATGTACCTATTATGATGCTTTCAAAAAAAGATGATGTGGATACGAAAGTGGAGTGCTTGGACTTAGGGGCAGATGACTATATGACGAAACCATTTAACAGTAAAGAGTTATTTGCCAGAATTCGTGTTCTTTTACGGGAAAAAGAACACAAACCCGTAAAGGAAACGATTTTACAATTGCAGGATATCGTTTTATATTTGAATAAACACGAAGTACTTGTTGGGTCCACCCCGGTATTACTAACAAAAAAAGAATTTGAGTTGTTAGTATATTTAGTTCGAAATAAAGATGTAGTTCTGACGAGAGAACGCATTGTAGAAGAAGTATGGGGATACGATTATGTAGGAGATACGAATATTGTTGATGTATATATCCGGTACATTCGCGAAAAAATAGGTAAAGAAAGGGGACGGCGCTGTATACGCACTGTGCGAGGCGTTGGGTATGTAGCTAAGGGATAGCACTCTCTGTGCCTATAGGATTCTTTAAACCTAATCCGCCAGAAGTCCTCCACCTCTTAGGTGGGGGATGAAGGCAGGTATGGCGAATTTACGTAAGTAATTGAGCCATACCATTGCCCTGTAGATAGTTATGTAGTAAAATCAGTCGTATATGAGAAAGGATTGATAGTAATAACCATTCAGTGTGCTTACTCTATTACCATCTTGTTTTGGTGGTAAAGTATCGCCGCAAAGTATTCTCTGACCAAATGAGCCAATACGCTAAAGATATTTTTGTCCGCATTGGTTCATCGTATAACATAACGTTGGAGGAATGGAATCACGACCAAGACCATGTTCATATCATGTTTCGCGCTCATCCCAATACAGAACTATCAAAATTCATCAATGCTTATAAAAGTGCCAGCTCTAGGCTGATCAAAAAAGATTTTCCAGAGGTTAGGCGTAAATTGTGGAAAGAAATGTTTTGGTCAAGAAGTTATTGCCTGCTGACAACAGGCGGTGTTCCTATTGAGACAATACGAAAATACATAGAACATCAAGGCAGGTGAGATTATAGTGAATAAGGCATACCGATACAGGCTCTATCCAACGGCTGAACAAAAAATTATGTTTGCCAAGACTTTCGGCTGTGTCCGATTCATCT
>CAKPYN010000030.1 GCA_934202965.1 uncultured Megasphaera sp. | reverse complement strand
TTTTAGAAAGTGAGGTGAGGCGGGCATTCCTCCCCGACCTAAGAGGTCGGAGTATCCTGCCCGCATTTTAGATGAAAGCAATTATTGACGGATTATTAGTTTTACCTCATGAAATTGTTACAGGGAAAGTATTAATGTATGAAAAGGATATTTGGAAAATTGTTCCTCGTAAAGAATTTCGAGCAGGTATGTGTACAGAATTAGTCGACGCCAACGGTGGATTTGTTGTTCCCGGGTTTATTAATGAACATATTCATGGATGTGCAGGTGCAGATACGATGGATGATGGCGAAGAAGCATTGCAGACGATGCAGAAAATGCTGCCTCGGACAGGCGTTACGTCTTTTTTGCCCACGACAATGACGATGAAACAAGAACGCATTGAACGGGCATTGCAGCAAATCCGCCATGCTAAAAACAATCCGGGCGCGCAGATTTTAGGCGCCCATTTGGAAGGCCCTTTTATTAGTCCGGCCTATAAAGGTTCCCAAGCGGAAGAACATATTATGACACCCGATTTTTCTTGGATAGAACCGTATGCCGATATCATAAAAATTATTACACTAGCACCAGAAATGCTAAAAAATAAACAGTTTCTAAAAGAATGTGCAGATCATGGGATACTTATTTCATTGGGACATAGCGGCGCTACGTATGAAGAAGCGATGGACGTTATGGAAAAATGCGATGTTTGTCATGTAACGCATTTGTACAATGCGATGACACCGCTGCATCATCGTAAGCCAGGGCTGGTAGGGGCAGCTCTGTTGGCAAAACAGGCGCATTGTGAATTGATTTGTGATAATTTGCATGTCCATCCGGCAGCTCAAAAAATGGCATACCAGCTAAAAGGGCGGGACGGCATTATTTTAGTTACCGATTCTCTGCGGGCTTGCCTGATGCCGGATGGAGAATCTGAATTAGGCGGACAAAAAGTCTTTGTTCACTATGGACAGGCTCGTCTGGCCGACGGAACGCTGGCAGGCAGTACGGCTGCGATGAATCAGGTTGTATTAAACTTTTTGCTGAATACAGGAGCTTCTCTTCCTGACGTGATTGCCATGGCGACGAGTAACCCGGCAAAAGATTTAGGCGTATATGACCGGATTGGATCGCTGGAAGAAGGCAAACAAGCTGATATTGTCGTGTTAGACAGTAACGATTTTCATGTAAAACAAACGATAATTGCCGGAGAGTTGGTATATGATGAAATCACAAATCATTAAAAAGGGACTGCAATGGGGCATTCGTATTGGCTGTGTTGTTGCCGTATTTGCATATGCGTTTTTCTTTTATGGTCATGACGATAAAAAAGAAACAACAGAACCTTCAAACGAACTTAGTATAGAAGAAAAAACAGAAGCGATTACTGCAGCCATGTCACCGGAAGATAAAGTAGGTCAGCTTTTGATGGCAGGGATTCTACAGCCAACATTGGATGCGGAAGCTGCCAAACAGATTCAAGATTGCCATATTGGCAACATTATTCTCTTTGATCGGAATATGGAATCGCAGCAGCAAGTCGGTCAACTGACAAAAAAATTACGGAGTCAGATTACGGCTCAGAGCCATATTGCGCCGTTTATTGCATTGGATCAAGAAGGCGGACAAGTGTTGCGTATGCGTCAAGATTTTCCGGATGTACCGAGTGAAGAAAAGATCGGACAAAGCGGTAAGCCTGAAGAAGCTAAAAAATGGGCCGGCATTACAGGAAATACGCTGAAGACGATGGGCATTAATGTTAATTTTGCGCCTGTAGTGGATCTTGGTTCTAAAGCAGAACGGTCGTACAGTACGGATCCGGAGGTCGTTACGAATTTTGCTGTTCAGGCATGTCGGGGATATGCAGATGCCGGTATTTGGTGTGCCTTAAAACATTTTCCCGGAATTGGCAAAGTAAAAACAGATCCTCATGTAGATGGAGATCAAGTGCAGGCATCACGGGAGGAACTGGAGCAACAGGATTTAAAACCATTTCAGAATATGTTGCAGCAAGTATCGCAGGATGACGTATTTGTCATGGTGTCTAATGTAACCTTTCCGGCACTGGATGCCCAACGTCCGGCATGTATATCTGATAAAATTATGACGGATTTATTGCGCCATACGTATCAGTACCAAGGATTGATTGTATCCGATGACATGGAAATGGGAGCCATGGCCAAACATTATGCGTTTTCGGATATGGGCGTCATGGCAATCAAAGCCGGTGCCGATATGATATTAGTTTGTCATGATTATGGACATGAACGGGAAACCTATGAAGGGTTGCTCAACGCATACCGTAATGATGATGCCTTTCGGCAGCTCGTTGATGAAAGGGTACATCGAATCATACGCATTAAACTTACGAAAGGCACGGAAATGCTGCCATAATCATTGCCGGATGGCATCTATAGGGAGAGTATAAATAAATGATATATTCTCTATGCGATACTTATGTAGAAAGTTGCGATGGAATGATTGACTTTAGTGGGAAATCATGTAGAATTATCCATGATAACTAGAAATTACATATGGCAAGGGGGAAAACAGCTATGGATTTATTGGTATACAGTGTCGTATTAAGTGTAGTCTTTGCCGTTGCTGGCAATGGATTCGTAAAGACGGTGGAATCATTTTTGGATGCACGAGCTGAAGAAGCCGGACATGTAGAAATTTCTCAACGGTATCGCTAAAAGATAATAGAAAAATAAATCGTATCCTTGCTTTATGAGGATACGATTTTTGTTTTGGAAATGGGGGAATGCTATCATGGAGATTAGTCTTATTTTGCTCAAAGAAATTATTAAATTATTTCTTATTATGATAATGGGTTTTGCCTTGATTCGTACAGGAAAATTAAAAACAGAAGACGGCAAAGCCTTATCGGTACTGTTGGTATATTTAATTTTGCCTTGTGTTATTATTCATTCCTTTCAAATTGATGCAGCCGATGAAATAAAAAAGGGGTTGTTATTTGCTTTTGGTGCTTCTGTTGCCACGCATATTATTTTTATTGCTGTTACGGCGTGCTTGCGCCCGGTTTTGCGATTGAAGGCCATTGAACAAGCCTCATTGATTTATACCAATGCCGGTATTTTAGTATTTCCCCTTATTACTGCGTTATTAGGACCTAAATACGTTGTATATCCATGCACCTATATGGCCGTGCAGCTTATTTTATTGTGGACCCATGGTTGTTATTTGCTTTGCGGCAGTGGTGAAGTACATTTGCGGACTATCGTCTCGAATATTAATGTTGTTTCCATTATCATTGGCGCTGTATTATTTTTATTGCAGCTTAAATTGCCGGTACTTGTAGATCAGACGATGAATACCGTTGGCTCTACCATTGGGCCTATCGGTATGCTGATTACGGGTATGGCTATTGCTGATTGTGATTTAAAAGAAATTTTTCTTAAAATTCGCAACTATATGCCCGTACTTATTCGCCTAATAGCCTATCCGATTATGTTGATAGTTATTTTTACGATACTACATATTAGCAGCTATGTTGTAGATGGTAAAAATATTTTATTAACTATTTTTATTGCGTCGATTACGCCTACCGCAGCCATTGTAACTTCGATGGCTGAACTATATGATCAAGATCCATCGTATTCGGCGGAACTATGTGTATTATCGACGATGTTGTCGATTATTACCATGCCAATTTTAGTATTTGGTTACAACTATTTTATATAAAAGTTTACCTATATTATAAAAAGGACTGTAACAAAATGAGAATTTTAATCCATTTTGTTACAGTCCTTTTGTCATACCGTTTTAGGTGTATCATTTGCAGTACTATAGTTCATTTATTCCTGCTGGCGTTCAAATTTACGCTGCTTCTGTGCGGCAATGCTGATAACTAAGACGATGAAAGCCGCTAAAATAAATATGTATTTGATACCTAAAAAAGTGGCAACAACACCACCTAGCAACGGTCCAGTCATGGAACCGATTTGCTGGGCTGAAAAGAGCAGACCAAAGACATGTCCTTTTGTATGTGTGTCCGTATTTTCAGCTAAAATCGCATTAATGGATGGGTAAATACCGGAGAAAAATAGCCCTACAGCAAATTGGCTAGCTGCAAACCATACCAACTTATTGGGGAGGGATTGTAAAAAGAAACAAATTCCTGTGGCGATAAGCGCATATGTTAATGCTGTATGGAAACCATGATGCTGGCCAAATCGTCCCCAAAGGGGGGCGGAAATGGCGCTGGCAAATCCTCCTAGAGAAAAGACAAGACCGGAAATAAAAATTAAATTATCCATATCTCCAGCTAATTCAGAAACGTATGTCGTCAATACAGGTTGGATAATCAGGATAACAAACTGTACGAATACGGCGTAAATGAGCATATTGCGGATAAGCGGATTTTTCCAAAGATGAGGAGATTCTTTGACCGTATTCGAAGATTTTTCTTTTGTATCGTCAGGCGGTTCTTTAATAAAGAAAACGAGGACGAGAAAGTTTAAGAACAATGCGGCTGCCGCCAAAAAGAAGGACGTGCGCATGCCAAATAGTTCAGCCAAAATACCGCCGAATAAAGGACCGACAACACCGCCGGCCGTAAGGGCACCCTGCATAACACCTAAACAAATGCCTAGCTTTTTAGGAGGGGCATAGGTAGTCATAATCGCCAGTTCCATCGGCCAGAGTCCTGCGGCAAACCCTTGAAACATACGCATAAAGGTTAATTGCAGTGGCGATGTGACAATGCCGCCGAGAAAGTAACTAATAGATAATAACAGACTGGCTCGAATTGCCATCAACCGTTTTCCTTTTTTGTCAGCCATTTTTCCCCAAATCGGAGCCATAATGGCACTAATGGCAAAAGAGGAAGAAAATACAATCCCGGACCAAATGTTGACGGATGCCGGGTCAACACCTAAGTCATGTGTCAAATACATGGGCAGAAAAGGAACCAGCATGGTATAACTGGCAGACATGAACACAACATTGCATGTTAATATAGCCAAACAAAATTTCCAGTTCATGAAAAAACCTCTTTTCCATTTTAATTTATACATATACCTATAGTATCATACTTTTGATAGCTATGTGTGTAAAACGGATTTATTATACAAGATTGTCTGTAAATGTCAATGTGTAAGTTTCTTGGGTAATAACCTTGATGAATAGAAGAGAGATTTATATAATGGATATGTTGTTTGAAAGTGATGGAGGCGCAGGCTTATGATGATGTATATATGCAAACGGCTGGCAGGGACGGTCATTGTTCTTTGGGTTATTATTACGATTACTTTTGGATTAATGCATGCCATTCCTGGCGGGCCGTTTACGCAAGAAAAAAAATTGCCGCCGGCAGTTATGGCTACGGTAGAAGAACGGTATCATTTGAATGACTCATTATGGGATCAGTATGTTGATTATGTTCGGCATGCGGCTGTTTTAGATTTAGGACCATCGTATAAGTATCCCGGAAAAACGGTCAATGCTATTATTACGGAAACATTTCCTATATCTGCCGAATTGGGCCTGATTAGTTTACTCTTGGCAGTAGGCACAGGAATTGTATGCGGCATGATAGCGGCATGGTATAAAAACCGCTGGATTGATTATCTATTGATGATTGGTGCGACATTAGGCGTATCCGTTCCCAGCTTTATTCTAGCAGCCATACTGATTCAGCTATTTGCGTTTACTTGGCCCGTATTGCCGGCGGCGATGTGGAAAGGACCGGCCTATGTCATATTACCGGCCTTGGCACTGGCTGCGCATCCAACGGCATTTATTATGCGTCTGACTCATTCCAGTATTTTAGATGCGTTGGGACAGGATTATATTCGGACGGCCCGTGCCCGCGGCATTAGCACGAGACGACTTCTTTGCCATCATGCGCTGCGCAATGCCCTGCTTCCGGTGGTAAGTTATATTGGACCTTTGGCAGCAGCCCTTTTGACAGGGAGTTTTATTGTCGAATCTATTTTTGCGATTCCTGGATTAGGCCGTCATTTTGTGACGAGTATTTATAATCGGGATTATACGGTTATTTTAGGAATTACGATTTTTTATAGTTTCCTTATTATGATGATGAATTTGTTGATCGACCTAATATATCCTATATTAGATCCGCGAATTGCCTTGAAATCGGGAAAGGAGGAATAAACTGTGAATGCGAGTGATTTTCAACCGATTCAACCAGAAGAACGGATAGAGCCGTATATTCCGCCGCAAAAGCTGCGGGAACGAGGCTGGCGGCAAATGAAAAAAAATCGCTTAGCCCTTTGGGGGATGGCGATTGTTTGTGTCATGACTGTATTCGCCGTATTTGGCCCTATTCTGGCTCCTTACGATTACGCTGAACAGAATTTTGCCATGGCCAATGCCTGGCCTTCTGCTGTGCATTGGTTTGGTACGGATTCATTGGGGCGGGATTTATTTGTCCGCGTGTTGTATGGAGCCCGTATCTCTCTTTCCATTGGATTGGTTGCCAGTTTGATTAATGTATGCATCGGCATTATATATGGTGGTATTGCCGGCTTGGTCGGTGGTCGTATCGATCGCATGATGATGCATATTGTGGATATTTTATATTCCATTCCCATGTTATTGTATGTTATTTTGCTGATGGTTGTATTTAAACCGGGACTGTTGAATATATACTTGGCGTTGGGAATTGCCTATTGGTTGAATATGGCACGGATTGTCCGCGGACAGATTTTAAGTTTAAAAAAACAGGAATATGTATTAGCTGCCAAAGCTTGCGGGACATCTACGTGGCATATATTATGCCGCCATATGATTCCAAACTGTGTAGGGCCGATTATTGTGACCCTGACCTTATCCATTCCCGATGCTATTTTTACGGAAGCCTTTCTCAGTTTTATTGGCTTGGGCGTATCGGCGCCGATGGCCAGCTGGGGTGTATTGGCCTCAGAAGGTATTACCAGTATTCGTTCGTTCCCGTTTCAGATTGTTTTTCCGGCACTCGCATTAAGTTTGACCATGTTGGGATTCATGTTTTTAGGTGACGGACTGCGGGATGCCTTAGATCCGCAAAGTCAAAAAGGAGACAGCTGATGACACCATTATTGAAGATTTCTGGTTTATCCGTATCGTTTCAGACCTATCGCGGCGTATTGGAAGCACTGCATCATGTATCGCTCTATGTGCAAGCTGGGGAGACCATAGGGATCGTTGGTGAGTCGGGATGCGGCAAATCGGTTACGTCCCAGGCGGTGATGAAATTGTTGCCGGAAGAAACAACGAAGTATACGAGCGGACGCATTGAATGGCAGGGGAAAAATATATTGACCTTTTCGGAATCGCAAATCAATGCGATGCGTGGTCGTGATATGGCCATGGTTTTTCAAGATCCCATGACGGCATTGAATCCGGTGCTGACTATTGGCGATCAGGTTATTGAAGGATTGCGGCGCGTGCGAAAAATACCAGGAAAAGAAGCCAAACAAAAAGCCATCGAATTGCTGCGGCATGTGGGCATTACGTCGCCGGAAAAACGGTTTGCTCAATATCCTCATGAACTATCGGGGGGTATGCGGCAGCGCAGTTTAATTGCCATGGCGCTGGCCGGTCAGCCAAAACTTTTATTTGCCGATGAACCGACGACGGCATTAGACGTTACTACAGAAGCACAGATATTGGCGTTATTACAGCAGCTGCAGCATGATACTGGGATGGCTATGATTTTAATTTCTCATAATTTAGGTGTTATTGCGCAGATGTGTCAGCGTGTTTATGTTATGTATGCCGGCACAGTAGTAGAAGAAGGAACGGCAGAAGATATTTTTTATCGGCCCATGCATCCGTATACGAAAGGCCTGCTGGCTTCTTTGCCAGATCCTGCGCATAAAAATAAGGTGCTGCAAGGGATTGCCGGACAGGCACCTGATTTATTTCATATGCCCCAGGGATGCCGCTTTTTTAGGCGATGTCCCTATGCCATGCGAATTTGTACAAAGCAGTTAGCCCCCAATTATTCGATAGAGGCGGATCATTATGTGAGCTGTTGGCTGCTTGCGCCGGAAAGGAAAGGTGTATGATGGATTTAATTCGTGCCAATCATATTACCAAAACGTTTGTCGTTGATACCAATTGGCTGGGACGTCCTAAAACCATATTGACGGCTGTGCATGATATGTCGCTGACGATTCATGCAGGAGAAACGGTTGGATTAGTTGGTGAATCAGGATGCGGCAAGTCGACATTTGCCAGAACCGTATTGGGGTTATATACGGTAACGCAAGGAGACGTTTTTTATAAAGGGAAAAATATTAAGGATAAGCAGGTGCAGCAGCAATATCGGCGGCATGTGCAGATGATTTTTCAAGATCCCTATTCTTCTTTAAATCCACGGATGACGGTAGAAGATATTATTAGTGAGCCTCTTCGCAATTACAGCGTATGCCGGACGAATCAGGAACGACGGAAAAAAGTCAGCGAGCTGTTGGAAGAAGTCGATATGCGTCCGGAAGCGGCTCAGCGATATCCCCATGAATTTAGCGGCGGTCAACGACAGCGCGTAGGGATTGCCAGAGCCTTGGCCGTGTCTCCGGAGTGCATCTTTTGTGACGAACCTATTTCTGCCTTGGACGTATCCGTGCAGGTACAAATCGTCAATATGATGCAGCGATTGCAAAAAGAACGGGGCTTATCGTATTTATTTATTGCCCATGATTTGACGATGGTCCATCATATGAGCCATCGTATTGGTGTCATGTATTTGGGACATCTGATGGAATTGGGGTTAGGCGATGAAGTATATCATCAGCCCCTTCATCCGTACACGCAGATTTTAATTGCTGCCGTACCGCGGCCGGACCCGCAGTATACGAGAAAGGTATTCGTACAAGGAGAAGTTCCCAGCCCGTTGCATGCACCGTCGGGATGCGTTTTTCATACACGCTGTCCCTATGCCGATGAGCAGTGCCGTCAATGTGTACCGGCACTGAAAGAAGTAAGTCCGGCTCATTGGGTAGCTTGTCATCATGTAAAAGGAGGGAAAATGGTATGATACGCATGCTTATTATCGGGATTTGTTGCTGCGTTGCGCTGTTTTGTGGTGGTTGCAGCGGCGTACAGCGACCAGATACAGTAAGTTATGTTTTGGAAGCGGAACCGTCGCGGTTAGATCCGGCCATGACGACGAATTTGGCAGAAAATAATACGGAACTGCAGCTCTTTGAAGGACTGACCCGGTTGGATAAAAACGATGTGCCCCAGCCGGCCTTGGCAAAAAGCTGGGATATATCTCCTGACGGAAAAACGTATACATTTCATTTGCGCGATGGCATCCAATGGAGTGATGGAACGCCCATTACGGCACAAGATATTGAATTTTCTTGGAAACGGGTTGTCAATCCGGATGTCGCTTCAGAAAATGCCTATATGATGTTTTGCATTGATCATGCAGAAGATTATTTTAAAAAGAAAGCATCGGCTGATGATGTCGGTGTCAACGCGTTAGATGACAAAACCCTGCAAGTACGGCTGACCAATCCAACGGCATATTTTTTGAATTTGACAGCTTTTCACTGCTATTATCCGGTTCCGCGCAGCTACGTAGAAGCTCATCCGGATACGTGGGCTTCGGACGCAGAAACCATGGTATGCAGCGGACCTTATACGATTGACAAATGGGTTCATTCCAGTGAAATTACGATGACGAAAAACAATCGTTACTGGGATGCGGAGACTGTACAGCTTCCGAAACTTATATTTCCTATCAGCGATTCTCAGGCAACGCGTCTGACCTTAGTGGAAAGTAATCAAGCCAATATGACTGTAGAACCGCCGCCGGCAGACCAAGAACGACTGGAACGAATGGGACTATATAAAGTTGCACCGTATTTAGGTATCTATTATTATGTATTCAACGTACAGAATCCACCCTTTGATGATGTGCGTGTACGTAAAGCCTTTGCCATGGCTGTTCAGCGGCAAGGATTGATGGAGCATATTGTTCGCGGACAAAAAGAAGCCGCCTATGCGTGGGTGCCGCCTGGCATGATAGACAAGACGACAGGACAGGATTTTCGGACAGAAGGCGGCAATTTGACGGCAGAAGATACAAAGCAAGCCCAAAAGCTCCTGCAAGAAGCAGGGTATGATGTAGCACATCCGCTGCCGGAAGTCAGCATCTTGTTTAATACCAATGAAATGCATAAAGCCATTGCCGAAGCGATGCAGGCGATGTGGAAAGAAAATTTAGGTGTCGAAGTACAGCTGACGAATCAAGAATCTAAAGTATTTATGGCTTCCCGCAGTCAAGGGGATTACCAAATTGCCCGAGCCTCTTGGATTGCCGATTACAGCGACCCCATGAGTTTCTTAGATGTCTTTGACGATGAAGAAAACGACGCACAGTATCATAATGCCGAGTATCATGCGTTGATTCAAAAAGCAAAAACGACGAATGATGAAGCATTGCGCATGCAGTATATGCATGAAGCAGAACAAAAACTATTTGACGACTGCGTTATCATACCGATTTATTACACGACCCAGCCGTATGTGGCACAGCCGTATATCAAAGGATATCATTGGTCGTCGTTGGGATTGGTTGATTTTAAAGAAGCGTATATAGAAAAGGGGGATTGACAATGTATAAGCAAGGAAAAGCCGTATACCCTGGTGATACGCTGGGCATTGTAGGTCCGTCTTCTACGTTGGGAGACCACGGTTTAGAAAAGGGCCTGGCTGTTTTACATCAATTGGGATATAAAACAAAATTGGGAGCTTCAGCAACGGCACATTGGGGGTATTTAGCAGGGACGGACGAGCTCCGAGCACGGGATATTGCGAATATGTTTGCTGATGACGATGTAGACGGTATTATTTGTCTGCGTGGAGGCTATGGCGCAACGCGGCTGTTGCCGCTGTTGGATTATCAGACCATAGCAGTCCATCCGAAAGTGTTTATTGGCTTTAGTGACATTACGGCACTCCATACAGTCTTTTTGCAGCGATGCCATTTTATGCCCATTCATGGAACCATGGTGATGTCTTTAGGACGAGACGCATCGGCGTATACAACAGATTGCTTGGCAAAAGGTCTAATCAATCCCTATCCGCTGGGAAAGATACCCATGCCGTCAGGCTGGCATATGGAAACGATTATTCCTGGTGACGTAACGGGCACGATTTGCGGCGGCAATCTCATGCTATTGGCAGCAACGGCAGGGACGCCGTATGCATTGCAAATCCCCGATGCCATTCTTCTTATTGAAGAAGTGGGTGAAGAAGCCTATTCCTTGGATCGGATGCTTTGCCAACTGGAAGAATCGGGCATCATTGCCCATGCCAAAGGCATTATTTTTGGCGAATTTACCCGATGTGAACCGACGGAACCGGCACCGTATGAATTTACGAGTCGGGATATTATCTATCAATATGCAAAACGCTGGAATAAGCCGGCTGTCTGGGGATTTCCTGCAGGACATGGAACAGACAACACGTGGCTGCCATTGGGAATGAAGACGCATTTATGTTGTCAGGCAGATCCTTATGTAGAATTGCTGCCTTGGTAAGGGAGGAATATATATGGATAAAAAAGAAATGAAGCAAGAAGGATGTCGGCAAGTCGATATACTGCAGCCGGTTATTTATGAAATTGCCGACTATTTGCATGCCCATCCGGAATTGGGAAAACAAGAAGTCCTGGCCTCATCCAAGCTGCGGCATATTTTATCGGACTATCAGTTTCAAATAGAAGACTGCGTACCCGAAGCGTTTCCTACAGCATTCCATGCGTCCTATGGACATGGTCCTTGCCAAATCGGTTTTTTAGCAGAATATGATGCCCTGCCGGAAATAGGGCATGCGTGCGGGCATAATTTAATTGCGGCTATGAGTGTGGGCGCCGCCATTGCATTTGCGGCGATTTGCGGCGAGTTGGCAACGGTCCATGTATACGGCTGTCCGGCAGAAGAAACAGTTGGCAGTAAAGTGTATATGAGTGCTCATGGGGTATTTGACAAATTAGATGCGGCTATGCTTATTCATCCCGGTTCAGATAAAACGTGTATTGGCGGCACATCCTATGCAACCCATCCGTTACAGTTTACTTTTTTGGGAAAATCAGCGCATGTAGCCGACCCCAATTACCACGGCGTTAATGCGTTGGATACATTGATCGATTTTTATGGAAAATTAAAAGACTATGAAAAGACGCTAACCGAACGGCATATTATCGGCTCGATTATTACAGAAGGCGGAACGGCTCCGAATGTGGTGCCGGATAAAGCCGTGATGAAATCGACGATTCGGGCACTGCATACAGCGTATTTAGAAGAAAAAATGCTGCCGGATATTAAAAAACTGGCGCAAGAAGTCGCAAAAGCCCATGGCGCGTCGGTACAGATGGAACATTATGAACCGTTATTTAAGAACATGGTCAATGATGCGAAAATGGAAGTATATTTTGCGGAAGCCTTTAGCGATTTATATGAAGAATTTGCCGTGGAAGATGATGATGCGGCAGAAGGCTCAACGGATGTAGGCAATGTCAGCCAGGTTACACGCGTCAGCCAGCCGGAAATTTGTATTGGCTATGATATTGCTGCTCATACGAAAGCTTTTGCCGAAGCTGCAGGCAGTGAGTTTGGCAAAATGCAGGCCCTAGTAGGCGCGAAAGCAATGGTACGCGTAGCTGTCGATATATTGTCAGAACCGTAAATAGTGTATTTCTTTAAAAGTTTTTAGTTTTTGTTTGAAGTTTGAAGAAAATGAACGGTAGTGCGGCAAAGAATACACATAAAACGGTATAACGAAAGGCCTATAACAAAATGGATGAAACGTTCTCATTTTGTTATAGGCCTTTTTTATGAAAAAAAAAGTAAAAAAATAGTTGACAGAGGCGTTGTTTTGCGATATACTAATCAAGCCGTCGGGAACGGGGCACTGCAAGGGGCCTTG
>CAKPYN010000029.1 GCA_934202965.1 uncultured Megasphaera sp. | reverse complement strand
AGAAACGACCTCGCACTCTGGCGTTCATTCGATTCTTACATTGTTCAGTTTTCAAAGGTCATCGCCGTCTTGCGACGGCTTGTATATCTTACCAAACTCACAAGAGCTTGTCAAGAACTTTTTTAAAGAAGTTTTAAGATTTTCAACAGCTATCCACCATTTCACAATCTCAAAGCTCAATCAGTATATCACATCAGTTCCGCTTTGTCAAAACATTTTTAAACTCTTTAAAATTTAAAACTTATATTCTGATTATTCCCGAAGTCATGCGACATAAAATATTCTAGCATCAAAAAGAAAAGCTGTCAATATAAAATTGACAGCTTTTTTACAAAAATATCTATATTTTCTTTTACCCCTTGGATAAACTTTCCAAATCTTTCTGCTTGCTTTCAATACCAAGGCCCATCACGATTGCCGATACTACTATAAATACAAAAGCAAACATATAGAACACACCACCGATGCTAAATCCCCGAGACAACATAATGCCTACCAAGATAGGCGCGGCCATACCGCCAAATCGGCCAAATCCGGCTGCCCAGCCGCTTCCCAGAGCTCGAATTGATGTCGGATACATTTCTGGCGTATATGTATAAAGAACGCCCCAAGCACCTAAATTGAAAAACGACATAACCGCTCCCCATGCCATCAATGTTGCTGCACTGGTGGAATGACCAAAGAAATAGCTGGCAATACCACTGCATAATAAAAAGATAGATAACGTATATTTGCGCCCAATTTTGTCAACAAGCCAAGCAGCACAATAATACCCGGGCAACTGTGCCAGCGTCATAACCAATACGTATTCAAACGTCTTAACTACAGTAAATCCTTGTTGAAATACGAGAGACGGCAGCCACATAAAAATACCATAATAGCTGTAAATAATCCCAAACCACACGAGCCAAAGCATAATGGTCCGTGTTAAAAATGGCTTACGCCATAACGTAGCGACAGAAACCGGTTCATTAACAGGTATAGTTTCTTTTTCATCATCAAAAGGCTGAACAGGTACATGCATCATAGTTTCTAACTTGACAACAATCTGTCTTGCTTCTTCTACCCGTCCTTTGGACAATAAATACCGCACCGATTCCGGCATGTGAATACGGATCAAAAACGTATATAAAGCTGGAACTGCGCCGATAATAAAGGCTATACGCCAACCATATACAGGAATTAATACGTATGCAATGCAAGCAGCAACAATCCAACCTAAAGCCCAAAAGCTTTCTAATAATACAATAAATCGTCCACGCACTCTTGCCGGAGCATATTCAGACACCAGTGTAGCCGCTACGGGAAGCTCTCCTCCCAGTCCAAAACCTACCAAAAATCGAAAAATTAATAACGATGTATAATCCCAGGCTAATGCACATAGCCCAGTAGCTATACTATATAGCAAAACCGTAATAGTAAATACTTTTTTTCTGCCTATATGGTCCGCAACAGTACCGGAAATAACAGCTCCCAGAGCCATCCCAATTAACCCAATACTGCCGATGAGTCCCATTTGTCCTGGTGCCAACTGCCATTCTTTAGCCAATACAGGCAAAATAAATGCAATAAGTCCTGTATCCATAGAATCAAACAACCATCCCAATCCCGTTACGCCCAATAGCTTGTAATGAAAACGCCCTACCGGAAGCGCTTCTAACCGATCTAAAATCATGTTTTATACACTCCTTCTTTACATTTGTCTTGACACATATATTTACACTGTTCATTGTACACGGTATATAAAAAAAAGCAATAGAAAAATTTCTTCTCCTATTGCTTGTCCTTTATTTGTACAATACGCCTAACGATTCCAACGCCTCTTGTACAGCTGTCATATCTTCTGCATTTTCGGTTTCTACCAAATGCGTATGGATACCACCGCTGATACTGCTGAGCAATTCAGCGTTTGAATCATTCATTCGTTTTAAATATTGCTGTATATCCCGCCGTGAATGAAGATTGAGTTTACCTTCCAAATCGCCATACACTTCATGTTCAACAACTACATTATGAACGATACCGCCATTATCAATAATCGCATTTAATTCTTTTTCCATCATTTCCGGGCCATGACAACATACAAATACTTGCTGCATGCCTCCTTTTTTTTCATCAATCAACTGATATCCCCGCGGCGTAGAAATAATATGGATCCCCTGCGCCCGCAGGATAGCTACATCCCCTACAATAATTTGCCGGCTTACATTGCAGCGTTTAGACAATTCATTTCCTGTAATGGCGCCTTGGGATGTTTGCAGTGCATCCATAATCCGTAATCTTCTCGTACGACTGTCCATCGTTTACACCTTCTCATGCAATTTATTTTTCTGATTATCTATTCTCCTTTATTGTACCTGATAGATGCATAAATAAAAAGCCCCTTCTGCCATCTGGTTATGTAAAACTGATGCACAGTCGGAGCTTTTATACATGTTACTTGTATATGATTATAAGTTAGAAAAATCTAAGGTTGCAAAAAGATCATCCAGCGTTTCGGCACGACGAATCTGTGTAACACTACCATCTTCATGTAATAATAATTCAGCCGAGCGAAGTTTGCCATTATAATTAAAGCCCATAGAATGACCATGTGCACCGGTATCATGAATAACCAAAATATCACCGTCTTTAATTTCTGGCAATGCCCGATCAATCGCAAATTTATCACAGTTTTCACAAAGCGAACCAGATACATCATAAATATGATCTTTCGGCGCATTTTCTTTACCCAACACTGTAATATGATGATAAGAACCATACATACCTGGGCGCATAAGGTTAGCCATGCAGGCATCCACGCCAATATATTCTTTCCAAATATGTTTGTGATGAATAGCTGTCGTAACTAAATACCCATATGGGCCGGTAATTGCACGACCGCATTCAAAGGACATACGAATATTGCCAAGACCAGCTGGTACCATAATTTCTTCATAATGAGCCTGAATACCTTTGCTGAGTACATCATAGTCAATAAATGACTGTTCCGGTTTGTACGGAAGGCCAATACCACCGCCGAAATCAAGGAATTCGATATTGATGCCTACATTTTTCTGTACATCAACAGCCAAATCAAACATCATTTTAGCCGTATTAATCAAGCCATTGACATCTAATTCATTGGATACAACCATGGTATGCAGGCCAAAATGTTTAACGCCTTTTTCTTTCATAATCCGGAAGGCTTCAAAAACCTGTTCGCGCGTCATGCCGTATTTAGCTTCTTCCGGTGTACCAATAATCGCATTTCCTTCTTTCATCAATGGACCCGGATTATAACGAACGCAAATCCATTCCGGCAACGGACCATATTGTTCTAAATATTCAATCATGGAAATATCGTCCAAATTAACCAACGCGCCTAATTCCATAGCCTTTTTGTATTCCGGATAGGGTGTATCATTGGAAGAAAATACAATGTCATGACCCGTAATGCCTACTTTTTCGCACAATACCAATTCAGCCATGGAACTGCAGTCAGCACCAACGCCTTCGGCTTTGAGCAGTTTCATCAGATACGGATTCGGTGTTGCTTTAACAGCAAAATATTCTTTAAAATCCGGTGCCCACGAAAAGGCTTTAATTAATTTCCGCACATTATCAACAATCGCCTTTTCATCATAAATATGAAAGGGTGTCGGATATTCAGCAATAATCTTTTCGATTTGTTCTTTCGTAAACGGGACAGTTTTTTTATTCATTCTATTCAGCTCCATTTTCTTAAAAGCATTAAAATTGAAAGAGTCTTTCAATTCATTGTTTCTTTACAAAAACTATTATATAATAAGCCTGTACAATTTGTGAAATAGATTATTTTAATGCTATCAATTCGAAATTCAAATTATCATTTCAGAAAGGATTTATTTCATGGATACGACGAATCTTCGCACGTTTATTACCTTAGCTCAAATAAAAAACTTTACCAAAACAGCACAACATCTTTTCGTTGCCCAATCGACCGTTACAAATCGTATTCGTGATTTAGAAAATGAATTGGGTGTTTCTTTATTCATTCGCAATCATAAGCAAGTCGATTTGACGCCGTCGGGGCAAAAATTTCTCGATTATGCCCAGCAATTAGTTCATTTAGAATTAACAGCCTTGCAAGATATTCAAACGGCTCCAAAATACACTTCCAAAATCCACATTGGTACAACCAATACGATTTATGAATGCCATCTGCAAAAACGAATTCGAACATATTTAAAAACAAAACCGTCTGTCTCTCTTTCTGTAACCATCAGTCATACGACGGATATGTTGCATAAATTGCAGGACGGCACATTAGATGCTATTTTTTCCTTCAGTGCGTTTTTTCGTGATGGCTTTATTTGCCGACCTTATCGAACAGATACGCTGGTTTTGGTCTGTCAATCTGCCAATACAACGTATGCCAACGGAATTTATAAAGACGACCTCGAAAAAATTGATTATTTATTTTGTAATTTTGCCTTGCAAGGCTTATATATCCAAGATCTCTTTCCCCGATATCACCGCTTCCCCATGGAAATTGACAACAGCACCAAACTCCCCCAATATGTTGCCGATGGGATTGGCTATACCTTTCTGCCATATAGTTTAATTGAAGATGATTTAGCGCAAGGAACGCTTCGCGCCATTCCACTTCTCGACTTTGCGCCGCCTAAAGTGGACAGTTATTACATCACACGCAATCCCAATACGATTCCGCAATCCCTTGAATCCTGTTTGCTTCAATAAGGTTTTCCATTCTTACATAGAAAAATGGCTGTAACAAAATGGATTAAAATTTCTCATTTTGTCACAGCCATTTTTTCTATACTTGGCTCAATACAATAATCATGGCAGACATCACAACAACCGACAACAAAATGTAAAATGAATTCACACATGCTGCTACTTCTATATTTCCTTTCAATTTAGCTGTATAGTAACAAGCCATGCCTGCTATGGGCGCAAAGGATAGTATCATGAGTACTTTTTTGATTGCCATCGTATAATCTAATATAAAGTAAATCCCTAGCACCAATGCAATAGATATACCCAACCGAAGTCCTATATTAGTATAAATCATATGAACATACTTTTTATTCATCGACAAACCAAGTGCTACGCCAATCATTAACATGGATAAAAAAGTATTTGCTGATGCTGGAATTTTCAACCAATCTACCATCGGCGTCGGCAGCTGTATAGACAACAACGAAAGCGTAATCATGCATATATACGTTAACACTGGGACGGAAGAAAAAATAGTTTTACCAATCAATTTGCCCATATTTTCTCTTTTTTGTCCCTGAACGCAACTGGCAAGTCCATAGGCTCCGCCCAAACACATCAGCGAATTGCCTGCATCAAAAATACACACAATCAAAACAGCTGCACTATCAAAAAAATAAGAAACAAAAGGAAGCGCAAAATTTCCAATGTTATATCCATTCATATTAAGCATGTAAAATACCTTTTCTTCTTTTGTTTTTCCTGCAAAATAACCGGCTCCTACTAAAATTAAGTTAAAGGCAATCGCCAGTACACTAATAAACAGATAATTATATTCAAAATGAATGCCATTTAAATTAATAATAATTGCCGCCGGCAGCGTAATATTAAATACAATCGTTGATATGGTCGTAAACGCATCCCTGCCAAAAAGGCCTATCTGTTTCAATACGTATCCACAAAAAATAAACGAAATCAAAATGGCAGCTTTCATAACGGTTTCTATCACACTCTATGCCCCCTTTATAATAAAACCGCCCTGTCCCTTTATCCTGGCCAACGGATACGGTCAGAGCGGTATATGCCATCGTGTTCTACAGTATATAAAAAGAGCATCGTTTCGCCAAGTTCCATGCTATATTTATATATAGTATATTGATATAAACAATAGCGTCCATCTAATTCAAGATGCCCCTTCTTTATGTACGGCTATCAAGAATTTTACGTGCCGGACAGTCCTGTCCATTTTTAAACCACCGACACGGCTTGCATCGATAGCATGGATTCGGTTCCTCGCCATTTAAAACGTGCTTGGCCCACGCTGGATCTGCCCAATGGCTTCTTCCAACGGCAATTAAATCAGCGTACCCACATGTCAAGGCTTGCGCCGCATCTTGCCCATATCGAATATTTCCCACTCCAATAACAGGTATTTGAACGTGCTGCTTTACTTGCCATGCTGCATATAATTTGCTATCCATCGGAAAATCATCCGGTACTCCGCAATAATTATGCGCACCAGTGGAAACACTTATCATATCTGCTCCATGTTTTTCTACTATGCCGGCTGCCTGTACTAACATAGCAATCGTAGGACATCCCAATCGAACAGAAACCAAAAAAGACTTGCCGCAGGCTATTTTAATAGCTTCTATAATTTCCACAATATACCGTAATCGATTTTCCAGCGAACCGCCATACTCATCGCTTCGTTCATTCATTTCTATCATTTGGTTGAGAAAATACCCATGAGCAGCATGCAATTCTATCCCATCAAAGCCTGCTTTACAGCAACGAACTGCACCTTGTACAAAATCTTGTTGATACGCCAATAATTCGGATTTTACTATGGCTTCAATTGAATTATATTTCATCATTTTTAATCCAATATTCATGATTTGAATCATTCCTACGGCACCATTTTTTTTAACACGACTCGCTAATTTTTTCAGCCCAGGAATATACGCATCATCCCACAACGCAATCGCATCCCGTACATCGGGCATATGTGTTACATTGCTTCCTTCTACAGTAATAAGCCCCGCCCCGCCAGCTGCATACGCTGTGTATCGCTGACATAAGGCTTCATTGATATAACCTGACGGGATCGATAACGCAATATCTGCCATGGGCGGAACTACGATACGATTTTTTAATAGATGTTCACCTATTTTCAACTGTCTGCTAAGTATGTCTGGTACTGCCATGGTATCATCCCCATATGATTGTAGTACATAAAACACAATGGATACGTAATATATATCATTATACCTGTCCTCCTTCAACATAGCAATATAAAAACGACGTACTTTTTTCTGCGTACGCCGTTTTTATATACGTATACTATTTAGGTTGTTCTAATACTTCTGTTACTGTATAGCCTGCCTGTACTATTGCTTTAAACAGTATGTCATTACCAACCTCTCCATCTAATACTACCATAGCCATCCCTTTGGATAAGTCTACCGTAACTTTGGCAACGCCTGGTACAGATTTCAATGCTTCTTTTACATGATCCGAACAATTCTGACATACCATACCGGTAATATAAATATCCTTTTTCTTTCTTTGATCACGATGAAACAACTGGCTAAAAATCCTCATCATATTTCCCTCTTTTTTGGTAATATATATAATTATACACCAAAACGGAAGCTATTAAAAGGATAATGGCTATCATTATTTAAATTTTAAAATACAAGATAAATTTAATTTTTTCTATTTGACACCTTGTTTCCATACTGAATTAGTATATTCATTTTTTTTATTTGCTATAGCGAATGTATTTCCTTTTGCAATTTTTTTGCGCATCATATATTCTTTATAATTAGCTTCCATAATTTCTTTCATATTCCATACATACATATGTCATGCCCCCTTCGTCTCTGCAATACAAAAAATACAGACAGCGCATCTCTATAAGACGTCGTTGTCTGTATCTGTTTTTATTATAAATACACATATGTATATTGTCAATAAACATATGTAATATTTTATATTTACTTTACTGCTGCTTCATGGATGCATACTACTGCATGATCGTCTGCATCAGCCTCTATCGTCGCATGTACGCCTAATGGTAAAAACAGATTATCTGTACCATGTCCCACAGGCAATCCTGCAATCGTTGGCTTGCCTGCAAGTTTGGCATAATATCCCAGTACTTCTTCAGTCGTAAAATCGCCGGGATCATGACCACATTGGATAAATTCACCATAGACAATGCCTCGAACGCATTGCAATAGTCCACTTTGCCAAAGTTGCTGCATCATGCGATCCACACGATAGGCATCTTCTCCCACATCTTCCAATACCAAAATAGCGTCGGTTCCTTGCAGTTCATACGGAGTGCCTACTGCTGCAGCTATGATAGATAAATTTCCGCCAGTTAATCTGCCCTCTGCTTTTCCCGGTACAATCGTATGCAATAATTTTCCCTTCGGCATAGGAATGGGACCGATGGGTTTCGTAGATGACAGCCCTTTTTTGAAATATTTTAACGTATATGCCGAAGAATCTTCTGTATTCAGCGTACATGCCATCGGACCATGAATCGTAACTAAATTACTTTTTTCTCCCAATGCCGTATGGAGTGCTGTAATATCACTAAAACCTATGAACAGCTTAGGATGTTTTTGTATCATCGGGTAATCTAGTTTTTCCAAAACACGAGCCGATCCATATCCGCCATTGGCACACAAAACAGCCTGTACCGTGTCATCCTTAAAACATTGATTTAACGCAGCTGCTCGTTCTTCATCGGTACCGGCAAAATACCCATACGGCTGTGTCGGTATCTGTACAACACGATATCCCCAGGACTGCAATATGTTTTTTGCCGATTGTTCAGTTGCTGCATCAGCCGGACTTGCCGGTGATACAATAGCAATCGTGTCACCTGGTTTTAAAGCATTTCCTTTATTTCTTTCTGCGACATCAGCAAAACTTTGTATCATCCCCAGCATACACCAACATATACAGATACATATGATATACCATTTTCGTTTCTGCATCCTGCTGTCATCTTCTTTCTTTATATCGAATGAGTCATACAAAAAAGCCGAGGATATATATCCTCGGCTTTCCATTATACACTTTCTTACTGTGCTTTTGCTACTTCTACTAATTTAGCAAATGCAGCGGCATCGTTAACAGCAAGATCAGCAAGCATTTTGCGATCTACGATAACGCCAGCTTTTGTAAGGCCGCAGATGAAACGGCTGTAGCTCATGCCCTGTGCACGAGTTGCTGCGTTAATACGAGCAATCCACAATTTACGGAATTCGCGTTTTTTAGCGCGACGGTCACGACGAGCGTAGAAGAGAGCCTTCATTACGCTTTCGTTAGCTTTTTTGAAAAGACGGCTACGAGTTCCACGATAACCTTTAGCCATTTTTAAGATTTTTTTATGACGAGCGTGTGCTGTAACGCCAACTTTAATTCTAGCCATTAGTCAATTCCTCCAAATCTATATCTATAAAAACACTCTATTTCCGCTTAGATAAACGGGCACATTTTGCGAACGGATTCCGTCATCGTTTTAGAAACGAGCGTAGCTTTTCTCAAGTTACGTTTACGTTTCGGGGATTTGGATTCCAAAATGTGAGATTTATACGGTTTCATCCGTTTGATTTTACCAGTACCAGTTGTGGTGAAACGTTTTGCCGCTGCACGGCGGGTTTTTAATTTCGGCATAATATATATTCCTCCTATTACTTCGCTTTGTTGACAGCGATGACCATAGTCATGTTTCTGCCTTCAATTTTAGGTTCTTTTTCGATATGGGCGGTTTCTTTCAGCTCATCAGCAAAACGCATCAGCAAGTCCCGACCTAATTCCGGATGGCTCATTTCGCGGCCACGGAACATAATGGTAACCTTTACTTTGCTGCCATCGCCTAAAAAACGTTGTGCTGCTTTCATCTTAACATAGAAGTCATGATCTTCAATGTTGGGACGAAGTTTTACTTCTTTCAATGTTAAGACTTTTTGTTTTTTCTTAGCTTCTTTTTCCCGTTTTTGTTGTTCATACCGATATTTACCATAATTCATAATACGGCATACGGGCGGTTTGCCATTGGGTGCTACTTCTACCAAATCTAAATGGCGTTCATCTGCAATTTGACGAGCCGAACGCAAAGACATAACACCAAGTTGTTCATTAGAATCGCTGACCACGCGGACTTCACGGGCTCTAATTTGATCGTTGACACGTAATTCCTTACTAATTGTCTTTCACCTCCATAAAAAAGAACGGATAGCATATGCTATCCGCTCGCACGTTTCCGTCATAAACCTTAGTAACATCAAAGCCATGTAAGGTGAGAAGCGGATAGCTTCTGCTTTATTTTCAACAGAAAATAGTATATCATTACTAACTCATGATGTCAAGATATTCCGAAAATATTATGGAATAGGATTTTCGCATGAGTATTTCACCAGAATGTACTATTTCTTTTTCTCTAAAAGTGTTACGTTTGATAGTGAACGTTAAAAAATGCGTTTGTTTTATGACAATACGACTACAAACTATAAACTAACAACTACAAACAAACAGGGATTGTCGCTTTACAGCAACAACCCCGTACTCTTTTTATTTATATGCTGGTACATCGGCCTGCTTACGGTCATATAGTTTCCCAATAATCAAACCGCCAACAAAACCAACAATAAATACGGGAACCCAGCCAAATCCATAGGATGAAAGCGGAACCATCGTAACAATAGCCTTTGCAAAAGCTAAATTGCTTAATCCCGGCAGGGATTCAAGCAAGGCATATATCGTAACCAAATATACGGCTCCCTTATGACCACCATTGGTTGTAACGGCTTTGCCAATAATACCTAATACCATCAATGCCAGGCACGGCGGATAGCATACACCAAATATCCAGCCAATATAGGTAACAATACCATCGACACCTAAGAGAGCAGTCAAGGCCGATAATACGCAGCAAACAACAGCCACTAATTTATAGGAAACTTTTCCTTTACTTACGGTATTTACAAATTCCGATACAGCAGAAATCTGTCCAATAGCCGTCGTCAAACAAGCTAACACAACAGCTATACCCATCGGCAGCATAACAGCACCGCCGACACGTTGAATAATCGCTACTAAAAGTTCTGCACGCCCTATATTCTGCGGATAATCAGCACTGACACAAGCCCCCATATATAACAAACTGCCATATATGATTAACAATAAAACAAAAGCAACAATGCCACAGTAGGTTAACGTCTTATTGCGTTCTTTAATCTGTACATAGCCTTTCGCATAAATCGCCTTGATAAATACCGTTGCCATAATAAAGCTTACCAACACGTCGCCCGTATTATATCCGCCTAAAAAGGCATTAACAAAAGGCTGCGGAACAGATGGTGTTGTTGGCGTACCTAAGGGATTAAAAATGCCCATAAAAGCTACAACAACCAAAATTAAAGCCAACAACGGCGTCAAATATTTACCCATTCGATCCATAACATTGTTTTGATCATAGGCAAAGAAAAAGGAAATTATAAAATATACAATAACCAGTGGGATAAACGGAGCTGCCGGGATATTTCCTTGAATTCCCAACTGAATCGCCGTTGCACAAGTTCTAGGAATAGACACAAAGGTACATACTATCATTAAAGCGGCTAATAAAATATTATAGGTATATTTGCCTACACGATTGGTGATGCTATGGACATCACCATTTAACCCAATAATAACTAACGTAAAAATTGGAAGAAAAATACCAGAAAGCGTAAGTCCAATCAGCCCGGATACAAAATCACTGCCACTGTTAAGTCCTAACTGCGGCGGAAAAATTAAGTTTCCCGCACCAAAATACGTAGCAAAAAAAGCAAATCCTAAAATAAGAATATCTTGAAAACGAATTTTCCCCTTGTTCTCATCATTCATTACTACACAACCTCCTATACCATATTAAAAACAATATATACCGACTTGAGATCATTGCAAAAAAAAAGCTTCCATCCCTCACAGAAGGGACGGAAGCACCGTGATACCACCCATATTCACCAAATTTTCACAAATTCAGCCTCTTCAGGTACGCAAGCAAATCTACTCTTAATACCTTAGCACTATAACGGGCGCGCCCGGACGGTCTAACAATTCGACCTATCTGCTCAGAGTCCATCTTCTGCGAAATGCATTGTATCCTTTTCACCAACCAGGACTTCTCTAAAACAATTTCTTCCGCATACTCTTCTCTTCATTGCAATCATATCAAGTTGATGAAATAAGCTTACCATCATTTATTTTTGTTGTCAACCTTTTTATGGGTATTTTTAAATGTATTCGTAATTTTCAAATAATTTTTCAAGCATTTTTGTATGTACATAAAATTTTTATATGATTTTACTAGCTGATATGTTACTTTTTATATAGTTTTTATATACTCATATCGTATGCATACGATTTCCAAGCCTATTTTTAGACATAAAAAAAGAACCTACCAAAGTAGGTTCTTACTACGTTTATGGCGGAGAGCGTGGGATTTGAACCCACGATAGAGCGTTAGCCCTATACATGATTTCCAATCATGCTCCTTCAGCCGCTCGGACAGCTCTCCATGGCTTACACATTGCTTCGCTATTCAGTTCGTGATGTCCTCGGGATGAACATCCAATGTGTAAATGTGGTCGGGGCGACAGGATTCGAACCTGCGACCTCTTAGTCCCGAACCAAGCGCGCTACCAAACTGCGCTACGCCCCGTCAACCGACTTCTATATAATACCATATTTTCACCAAAAGTCAACAAAATTTTTACAACTTTTTTAAAAAAATCCATCTTTTTTCCTATTTCCACGAAAAAGACTGCCATTACATACAACATGGCCCTTCATATGCCATATCCCAAAATGCCAACACATGAAAGGCCATAGATTATTTCATCACAATGCTAACAAATTCATCTGTTAGGCAGCTTTCGACCGATAAATTCGCTGCCATATAAATCCTCCGGCTACAGTAACACAAAGCAAGGCAATTTTAATTTCCTGCGGATAATTTGCAGCCATGGTAAGATACTGTACTAAGTAATGATCTGATACGACCATCCCGCCGGCAGCCCATCCTAAAATAGCTCCGCCGACATAGACAAGAATAGGGAACTTATTCATCACCTTAGCAACGACGGTACTTCCAAAGATAATAATCGGTACGGATATCAACATCCCCATCATGAGTAATCCCCAATGATTATTGGTAGCTCCTACAATTGCCAATACATTATCTAAACTCATGAGTGCATCAGCCATCATAATCGTCCGCACTGCCGACCACAATGTCTCCTTGGCTTCGACATGAATATTTTCTTCACTCGTATCCTCCGTCGAACCAATCAATTTAATACCTATATACAGCAAAAGTAACGCACCGACTGTTTTTAAAAAAGGCACATGAAACAGCCAAGAAACAATAAACGCCATGATAAACCGCAAGAGAATGGCGCCCCCTGTACCATATAAAATGGCCTTTTTCTGTAAATGTGCCGGTAAATTTTTAGCTGCCATACCAATAACAATCGAGTTATCGCCGCCTAATGCTAAATCAAGCAATATAACTTGCGCAATCATACCCACATCAAACAACATCGTTGCTTCTAATGATTCCAATATATAATACTCCTCCTTTTCATACATTAGCCCTATTATAAGCTAAAAGTTATAGTAATACAAGAAAAGAAGCACCCTTGCGAGTGCTTCTTTTCTTGTAACGTAACGATGTATTCTCTTTATTTAACGATAACAGACACGCCGTCCGGAATGACTGTCACTTTCGGTTCTGTTACACCTTTTTTCTTCATAATGTTATGCGCCATTGCCAAGGCTTCATGAATATCCTTAGCATATTTCAAATGCATATCTTCTACCATCTGCTGAGGTGCTTTCGTTACCATGATAATGGTGTATTTCAAAAGCATACGGAGCAGGATTTGAGATTCCCATTGGTCAAAGATGGTTTCATCCCGTTTGCGGGCTAATATTTCATCCATTGCCTTCTGAATGTCATCGGCTGCTTTCAACGTATTGTAGAAGTCATCACCGCCGTGTCCATCAGAGCAAGCCGATACATCAATGATAACGCCGCCGTCTTTGCAGGTTGCTTCTGCTGCTGTCATACCTTTTACAGATTGGTAAATATTTTGGTCCAGCGGATAACCGCCGTTAGTCGTAACGACAATATCTGCCGGAATAGGTTTGACACCGGCTAATTTCAATTCAAAATCAACGCCGGCATAATGGGCCGTTTCCCGATTTCCGGCAAACGCTGCGATAACTTTTTTATCTGCATCAATGACAACATTGCAAATAAACGCTAATTTAGCGGCTTTTGCAGCATACAGCATATCTTCATGAATAGGATTCCCTTTGAGGATACCCGTACGAGCATAGGAACTGTCAACTACTCACCACCTAATACCTACGGTGTTTGAGGTAGGAGCTTGCAAGTCGGAGTTACATAGGTATTAGCGATATTATCTTCCTAATTCCGCCTACATCATCGGGCAGTTGACAATGCCCGTTTTGCCAAGGAGTTTACTCCGAGGCAGTTGTTATTCTTTCGTATCGAGGGTTGTTGTCTCCAGAAATCCACATTGTACCAAGAAGCTGAATATTCATAGCTCCGATAC
>CAKPYN010000028.1 GCA_934202965.1 uncultured Megasphaera sp. | reverse complement strand
GTATCGGAGCTATGAATATTCAGCTTCTTGGTACAATGTGGATTTCTGGAGACAACCATCCTCGATACGAAAGAATAACAACTGCCTCGGAGTAAACTCCTTGGCAAAACGGGCATTGTCAACTGCCCGATGATGTAGGCGGAATTAGGAAGATAATATCGCTAATACCTATGTAACTCCGACTTGCAAGCTCCCACCTCAAACACCGTAGGTGTTAGGTGGTGAGTAGTTGACTGCAGTTTAAAGAAAATGACCAAAGAGGCTGTACCAAAATGGATTGAAAGAATTTTCATTTTGGTACAGCCTCTTACCGTATTACATATACGATTACATTTTTACGCCGCTGGGTACAAAACTACGTGCCATATGGGCGATAATTTTTTCATATTTATCTTTTTTATCTGTCGGATATTCAACCGTAAAGGACGTATAGGTCTGGTCCTTATCATTGACATAGAGTTCACGATAATAGGATTTTTTACCCGCTGTCCAACCGATAGCATAACTTGTTTTTGTGCGAATATCCGTTGTCAATTCCGGCGAACCGTTCATGCCAATATACATGCTGCGCCATTCATCCACAGAGAATCCCATGGGGTTTTTAGCCGCTTCGGTTCTAAATACAGCTTTATCTTTCGGATCTTGGAAATAGCAGCCATCGCCATCAATCGTCGCATCTGCCTGAACGGCTTCTTTCGGAATATCGACGACATATCCATAGGTACTGTTATAGTATTGATAATACCCTTTTTCATTCGATTTGTAGACCATCACTTCTTCTACATTATCTTTATTGGAACTTTTAATCATCATCGTATCCGCAGCCATCGCCGTAGAACCGGCAATACATGCTGCTCCCGCTAATACCAGTGCTATTTTTTTCATATTCATGAGGCTCACTCCTTTTATATCGCTTCTTCACAGGATGAAGCCTTTCCCAGTTTGGAAAAGTACGTACGGCAACGCATGCCGCATATGCAAGATAGCAGATATGGGATGATACGCCATATCTGCTATGTATTATACCATATTCATTTTTTAAATGACAAGAATGCCATCCTGCTTTTAGACAAACTGTGTCAAAGCTGTAACAATTGCCTTAGGATAATTTTTTAATATCGCCAAGAGGACTAATCAGGCTAAACGTCAATGTCAGCAAATGAATCCGATTTTCTTTGACAGCCGGATTTTCATGCATAACCAATACATGGTCTAAGAAATCATTAATGACGGCAATACCTTCAGATAATACCGCAGCGACACCATCATAATCATAAACAGCATATTTGTCCGGCAAATTTGCTGCCATGGCCTGGCAGGCACTGTACAAGGCTTTTTCTTCTTCCGTTTCAAATAAGGATGTATCTACGGTCGTATCTTCGGCATCTTTGATCATATTGCTGACACGCGTAAAGGCCTGCAGCAATTCTGTTTTGCCCATGATATTAGCATCAATCAATGCCTGCGCCCGTTTAGCTGCTTCTGACGCATTCAGCGTATCCGTATTCAAAACGCAGTCAATAATATGATAATCCATCTGTTTGTCTTGGAAGATATTTTTCAAGCGGAGTTTGAAATACTCATCCAACTGAGCCATGACGGCAGCTTGTTTATCTGTATCGACATGGAGCAGCTGCAAAATAAAGGCAAATACTTCATGGCAGTTCAAGTTCCAGCCTGCATCCATCAGAATGTTGAGAATCCCGATGGTCTGACGGCGCAATGCAAACGGGTCTTGAGAGCCTGTCGGGACGAATCCCTGGCTGAACATACCTGTAATAGTATCAAATTTATCAGCAATGCCGAGTACCTTGCCCATCGTCGTCTGCGGCAGTACGTCACCGGCAAAACGCGGCTGATACTGTTCATTAATGGCTTCGGCTACATCGCTGTCTTCACCGTCAATCAAAGCATATTCCTTACCCATGACGCCCTGCAGTTCCGTAAATTCCATAACCATCTGCGTTGCAAGGTCTGCTTTGGCAAGGAGCGACGCCCGTTTGAGCGCATCATCCGAAAGGCCGAGATCCAATTTCTGATTGAGGAATACCGTAATTTGTTCCAACCGCTGGGCCTTGTCAAAGAGCGTTCCCAACCCATCTTGGAAGACGATTTTTTTCAATTTTTCCGTATAGTCAACGAGTTTATGCTTTTTATCTTCTTCAAAGAAGAATTTCGCATCGTCAAGACGGGCACGCAATACGCGTTCATTGCCGTGTTGTACCGTTTCCAGATGGTAATCATCGCCGTTGCGGACTGTCAGGAATAAATTCATCAATTTGCCGTATTTGTCACGCATCGGGAAATACCGCTGATGGTCTTTCATCGGTGTAATGATAGCCGCTTCCGGAAGCTGTAAGTACTCTTTATCAAATTCACCGCAAAGGGCTGTCGGATATTCTACGAGATATACGACTTCTTCCAGCAAGTTGTCATCCATGATGATCGTGCCGCCTTTTTCATCGGCTAGTTTTTGCAGTCCTTCGAGAATCATCTGTTTGCGGACTTCCGGATCGACAATGAGGAAGTGTTCTTTTGTTACCGTTTCATAGGCTGAAGGGCTTGGAATCGTGAAATCACCAGTTCCCAAGAAGCGATGACCGCGGCTGACATTTCCTGAAGTGACGCCGGCAATGTCAAAGGGAATGACTGCCGTATCAAATAAAGCCACAATCCAGCGAATCGGGCGTACAAAATGGAAATCCAATGCGCCCCAATGCATGCTCTTCGGGAAGTTGAGACCTGTAATGATACCTTTGAGCATGTCCGGCAGTAACCCTGCTGTCGGCGCGCCGATGCTTGTCACATTGGCATAGACATAGCCGTCTTCGACTACTAAGTCTTTGACATCAATTTTTTGGCCGCGAGCAAATCCCATGGCAGCTTTTGTCGGATTGCCATCGGCATCAAATGCGATTTTGACAGAAGGTCCTTTATGTTTAGCAGATACATCGGCTTGCTTTTCCGCTACGCCTTTCATCAGTAAGGCTACGCGGCGCGGTGTGCCGATGGTACGAATCGATTCATAGGCAATATTGGCTTCGCCGAAGGTTTTTGCGGCTAAGTCTTTTACTTGATTGAGGATACTCGGCATATAATGAGCCGGGATTTCTTCTGTACCAATTTCAAGCAACAAATCTTTGCTCATTTAGTTTTCCTCCTTTTTCAACATAGGGAATCCCAATTTTTCACGTTGTTCCAAATAGGCTTTGGCGCAGGCCCGAGCCATATTCCGAACACGGCCGATAAAGGCAGCTCGTTCACTGACGCTGATTGCACCGCGGGCATCGAGCAGGTTAAATGTGTGAGAACATTTTAATACATAGTCATAGGCCGGTAATACAAAGCCCGCTTTGATGACACGCATCGCTTCTTTTTCGTATTCATCAAATAAATGGAACAGCAAATCGGCATTGCTCAATTCAAAAGCATACGTAGACTGTTCTACTTCGTTTTGATGGAAAATATCGCCGTATGTTACATCGTCTGTCCATTTCAAGTCGTATACATTTTCTACGCCTTGGATATACATAGCCAATCGTTCCATGCCATATGTAATTTCGGAAGAAACCGGTGCGACATCAATCCCGCCGACTTGCTGGAAATACGTAAACTGCGTAACTTCCATGCCATCCAGCCAGACTTCCCAGCCCAGGCCCCAAGCACCTAATGTCGGGGATTCCCAGTTGTCTTCGACAAAACGAATATCATGTTCTTTCGGATTAATGCCCAATGTTTCCAAGCTCTTTAAATATAATTCCTGAATATTATCGGGAGATGGTTTGCAAATAACCTGGAATTGATGGTGCTGATACAACCGGTTTGGATTGTCGCCATAACGGCCGTCAGCCGGACGGCGTGATGGTTCTACATAGGCTACATGCCATGGTTCCGGTCCCAGCGTACGTAAAAACGTCGCCGGATTCATTGTACCTGCCCCTTTTTCTACATCATATGGTTCATAAATGATGCAGCCTTGGGAGGACCAAAAATTCTTCAATGCAAATATCATGTCTTGAAAGTTCATCTGTCTTTCCCTCCTAGTAATACAAAAAGTCCCTGTAACATCATCATAATGTTACAGGGACGAGTATACGTACCCGCGGTTCCACCCTGGTTGGTCCAAAAGACCCGCTTCATTACTCAGCCATACACATCTAACCAGACTTCCGGCTGTGGCCTTCAGAGCGCCTTCAGCATATTTGACAGGCTTTCACCCTTCCTGTCTCGCTGGAACTATGCTTACTCCTCTCCTGCATCGCCATACTTCATGTTCCTTATCATAGCATAAATAGTCTAAAAGAGCAAGGATTGTTTCCTTCATCTTGATCGGCAATACACTTACTGAATCCCTGCCAGCTTTGCCGGATCCATGGCCGCATCAAATTGTTCTTCCGTTACCAATCCCGTAGCTAATGCCGATTCTTTTAGTGTCAGCCCTTCTTTGGCGGCTTTCTTGGCAATCATGCAGGCTTTGTCATAGCCGACGAGGGGCACTAAGCCGGTAACCAAAATCAAGGATTGATGCAGGTTGTGATCAATGCGAGCCAAATTTGGCTGGATGCCGACGACGCAATGCTTGCGGAATGAATTCATGACATCGCTGAGCAGGCGAATGGACTGGACGAGGTTATACGCCATGACCGGCATAAATACGTTCAGTTCAAAATTCCCCTGACTGGCTGCAATCCCCATGGTTGCATCATTGCCCATGACTTGGACGGCTACCATCGTTACGGCTTCGCACTGGGTCGGATTGACTTTCGAAGGCATAATGGAACTGCCCGGTTCATTTTCCGGAATTGTAATTTCGCCGATGCCGCAGCGCGGTCCCGACGCCAGCCAGCGTACATCATTGGCAATTTTCATCAAATCGCAAGCCAATGCTTTCAGCATGCCATGAACAACGGTTAGTTCGTCTTTACTCGTCAGGGACTGGAATTTATTGGGAGCTGTACGGAATGTTTCTCCCGTCAGACGGCTGACTGTTTCGGCAAATTTAACATCATAGCCGGGCGGACAGTTAATGCCGGTGCCGACTGCCGTGCCGCCCATCGCCAAATCACGGAGAAAATCAATCCCCTTTTCCAGCATTTCTTTGTTGCGGGCAATCATTCGTGCCCAGCCGCTGAGTTCCTGCCCCAGTGTAAGGGGCGTAGCGTCTTGCAAATGGGTACGGCCGATTTTGACAATCGACGCATAGGCCTTCGCTTTTTCATCTAACGCCGCATAGAGGGCTTCCATCGCCGGGAATAATTGTTGCTCAATAAGCAGTACACCCGCCATATGCAGGCCCGTCGGGAAGGTATCGTTGGAACTTTGTGAGTGGTTGACATGGTCATTGGGATGAACGATCATGTCTTTCCCTTGGGCTTGTAAAATTTGCATTGCCCGATGAGCAACGACTTCATTGACATTCATATTAAACTGCGTGCCGCTGCCGGTCATCCAAACGGCCAAGGGGAAATTGCCGTCTAATTTTCCTGCCAATATATCATCACATGCCCGGACAATAGCATCAGCCCGATCGGCATCGACAACACCTAAGTTTTTATTGACCAACGCTGCCGCTTTTTTTAAATAGGCAAAGACCGTGACCATGGCATACGGTATTTTTTCTGTGCCGATTTGAAAATTTTCAAAACTACGCTGCGTCTGCGCACCCCAAAGTTTATCTGCCGGCACGCGTATTTCGCCCATCGAATCTCTTTCCATGCGATACTCCATCGTATTTCTCCTCGATTAAAAACAAGGCAGCAATCCGAAACGACTGCTGTCGGATGAACTACTGCCTTATGATACTATATATATTATTTTAAATGTTTCAGCCCTTTGGCACCAATATCACTGCGAACCTGCTGTCCATCAAAATGAATGGCATGTACGTTGTGATATGCTTTGTCAATGGCTTCTTGCAGCGTCGGTGCTACGGCTGTCACACCCAGTACACGACCGCCGTTGGTAACATACTGGCCATCCTTCTTAGCCGTGCCGGAATGGAAGACCATGGCGTCTTTATCTAAGGTATCCAATCCTGTAATGACATCTCCCTTATGGGATGATGCCGGATACCCTGCCGATGCCATAATAACGCAGCATGCTGAGGCCGGTTTCCATTGTACCATATCGGCACGAAGCTTACCCTGTGTGCAAGCATACATAATTTCTGCCAAATCACTGTCTAACAGCGGTAAAACAGCCTGCGTTTCGGGATCGCCAAAACGGCAGTTAAATTCGACGACTTTCGGTCCTTGAGCCGTAATCATCAAGCCGGCATACAAGCAGCCCTGATAGGTAATGCCTTCTTGACGCAATCCTTCAATCGTCGGACGCAAAATCGTTTCTTCTACTTCTTTGACCAATGCCGGCGTCATAACCGGTGCCGGCGCATAGGCCCCCATGCCGCCTGTGTTGGGACCTTCGTCATTGTCAAAAATCCGTTTGTGATCCTGCGCAGAAATCATCGGTACAATCGTCGTGCCGTCGACAAAAGCAAGGAGGCTGGCTTCTTCTCCTACCATGCATTCTTCAATGACAATGCGTCCGCCGGAAGCGCCAAAAATATGATCTTCCATCATGGCATTGACGGCTTCGATAGCTTCGTCTTCTGTCTGCGCTACAACAACGCCTTTGCCGGCTGCCAAGCCATCGGCTTTGACAACAATAGGCGCGCCTTGTTCATGGATATACGCTTTGGCTGCTTCGCCGTCCGTAAAGGATGCATACGCTGCCGTCGGTATATGGTATTTCTTCATGAGATTTTTGGCAAATACTTTAGAGCCTTCCATTTGTGCCGCTGCTTTATTCGGGCCAAACACAGCCAGTCCCTTGGCTTGACAAATATCGGCCAATCCTTCGGTCAACGGTACTTCCGGACCTACGACCAGCATATCGATGCCTTCTTGGACACAATAGTCGGCAATTCCTTCCAAATCAGAGAGGGGAATATGGACACATGTTGCGATGTCTGCCATCGCTGCGCTGCCGGGAATGGCATATAATTTTTCTACATTGAGACTTTGCGAAAGTTTCCAGGCAAGCGTATGTTCACGGCCGCCGCCGCCAATGACTGCTACGTTCATTCGTTTTATTCCCCTTTCTTGACCTGCTGTTCCAAATACGCGGCAATGGCCGTATCATAGACAGCCGTATGATGGAATGCTTCTTGGGCTAATTCCAATCGATACTGGTCTGTAAATTCGCCGTCTTTTTGCAAAATGGCAATGATTTCGTCGTATTTATCAGGGTTGGTAACGATAGCGACATATTTATTATTTTTAGCCGATGCACGAACCATGCAGGGTCCGCCGATATCGATATTTTCAATGGCTTCGGCGAGCGTGACATCTGGTTTAGCAATGGTCTGCTGGAAGGGATACAAATTGACGACAACCAAATCAATCGGTGTAATATCATGGTCTTTCATGGCCTTTACATGTTCCGGATTATCACGAACAGCCAAAATAGCTCCGTGAATTTTAGGATTGAGCGTTTTGACACGGCCATCCATCATTTCCGGAAAACCCGTCACATCCTGTACAGCCATAACAGGAACACCGGCTTCTTTCAGAGCCCGCATCGTACCGCCTGTAGAAATAATTTCAATTCCCATCGCAGCCAAGGCTTTCCCTAATGTTACGACACCCGTTTTATCTGATACACTAATCAATGCGCGTTTGACTTTCATGACAATTCCTCCTTAATCCTGCGTTCCTTTGACGACATTGCCGTCAATCGTCAGTTTATCATCACAGAACAATGACACAGCTTTGACAAATGTCGGATGTTCTTTCGTTAGAATGCGAGCTGCCAGCGTATCTTCCGTATCATCGTCTAATACAGGCACGGCAGACTGTAAAATAATCGGTCCCGCATCCATATCAGGCACGACAAAATGTACCGTACAGCCAGCAATTTTGACACCTGCTGCTACAGCCTGTCCTTGTGCATGCAAGCCACGAAACGATGGCAGCAAGGCAGGATGAATATTGATGATTTTATGTTCATAGTGCGAAATAAAATCACCGCTCAGCAAACGCATAAATCCGGCCAGGCAAATGACATCAGCCTGATACGGTGCGATTTGATCGAGAATATATTGTTCAAAAGCCGCTTTTGAATCAAATTGTTTGCGATCGGCCAAAATCACCGGCACGCCCCATTCCTTAGCTCTGTCCATAACAGGGGCTCCCGGAATATCGCATACCAAGGCTTTAATATCTGCATTGATTTTTCCTGCTTCGACGGCTTCATGCAGTGCCACGGCATTCGAGCCGCGGCCGGAAGCAAAGATGACCATATTTTTTTTAGGCATGAAAGACGCCTCCCTGCAGCGTAACAGGCACATCGGAGTTGACAACCTTACCGATGACATAGGCTTTTTCGTTGCGGTCCGCCAAGTTCTGCAGCACCGCATCAGCATCGCTTGCATCTACAATCATAATCATGCCGATGCCCATATTAAAGGTGCGGTACATTTCTTTTTTATCTACATTGCCCCACTGCTGCAGCAAGCCAAAAATCGGCAGCTGCGGCCACGAGGTGACATCAATTTCAACACCTACGCCGTCTGGCAGGACACGGGGAATATTTTCGTAGAAACCGCCGCCAGTAATATGAACCATACCTTTGACATCAAAATGCTGAATAATCGGCAGACATGGCTTTGGATACAACCGCGTCGGCGTCAGCAGGCATTCGCCAATGGTCATGCCCAGTTCATCAACGTATTGGTCGAGTTTCATGTTCTGTCGTTCCAATACGATTTTACGAACCAACGAGAAGCCATTGGAATGAACCCCTGTCGAAGGAAGGCCAATCAATACGTCACCGGCCTTGATATGTTCACCCGTAATGACGCGATCTCGATCGACGATCCCTACGCCAAAGCCGGCAAGATCGTAGTCATCTTTGGCATAAAAGCCTGCCATTTCAGCGGTTTCACCGCCGAGGAGCGCGCAGCCCGATTCTTTGCAGGCATTGGCAACGCCTTTAACGATCGTCGCTACTTGCACGGGATCTAATTTGCCGACAGCGATATAATCCAAGAAAAAGAGGGGTTCTGCCCCTTGAACAAGGACATCATTGATAGACATGGCTACGCAGTCCTGACCGACTGTATCGTGCTTGCCCATCATAATAGCCAGGCGAAGCTTTGTTCCTACGCCGTCGGTGCCGCTGACGAGAATCGGTTTTTTGAGCTTGCTGTTCATCAGTGAAAACAGACCTCCAAAACCACCGAGATCGCCTAATACTTCGGGACGATACGTTGCTTTTACAGAGTCTTTCATCAATTCTACGGCTTTATTGCCGGCATCAATATCTACACCTGCATCGGCGTAAGTCAATCCTTTATTTGTTTTGTTCGAGAGCATATTTTTCTCCTTCTTCGTTGGACTTAGGAATATCAGTGGGGTAATCATTATTAAAGCATGCCAGACACATGTCTTCTTTAGGAATATTTTCAATGGCGCGGTTCAGCCCTTCAATGGAAATGAAATGCAGTTTATCAACGCCAATGTATTTTTGAATCTGTTCTACACTCAGCGTAGACGCAATCAGTTCTTTGCGGACTGATGTATCAATGCCGTAAAAACATGGATACATAATCGGCGGTGCCGATACGCACATGTATACTTCTTTAGCGCCGGCTTCGCGCAGCAGCTTACAGATGATGCCGCTCGTCGTGCCGCGGACAATGGAATCATCGACCATGACAATGCGTTTGCCTTTGACGACGGACTTGACGACGTTTAATTTCATGCGTACGGCCAATTCACGCTGCTTTTGATTCGGTTTAATAAAGGTACGTCCCATGTAACGGTTTTTAATGAGGCCATGTTTAAAGGGAATGCCCGATGCCAGGGAGTAGCCAATAGCTGCCGTATTGCCGCTGTCCGGCACGGAAATGACTAAATCCGCATCATACTGCGTTTCATTCCACATTTCTCGGCCCATATTTAAACGGGACTGATAGACATCCTGGCCATCAATGACGCTGTCAGGACGAGCAAAGTAAATATATTCAAAGGAACAGATCTGTTTGCGGTCTGCTTTGGCATACATTGTCGATTTGACGCCGCCTTCACCGATTTCAACAAATTCACCGGGCTGTACATCACGAACAAAAGAAGCACCGATGGCATCAAGCGCGCACGTTTCGGAAGCCAATACCCAGCCGCCGTTTTCTGTACGGCCAATGCAAAGCGGACGAAATCCGTAGGGGTCACGCACGCCGTACAATTTATCGCGCGTCATCAACACGAGCGAATAGGCGCCTTTGATACGATTCATGCTTTCCATAATCCGTTCTTCTATCGTATCTTTATGGCTGCGGCTGATTAAATTGACAATGATTTCACTATCCATTGTCGTTTGGAACGTTGCGCCGCCACGGTCCAATTCTTCACGCAGTATCCGTGTATTGGTCAGATTGCCGTTATGGGCCAATGCCAACTGCCCCATCGGCGTATACACAGCCAGCGGCTGAATATTGCGGGGGTTATTCGACCCGGTCGTCGAATACCGGACATGGCCGATGCCAATCGGTCCGCCTTCTTCATCCGGCACGCCGTCTGCAAATACCGTACTAATCAGTCCCATTCCCCGGTAGGTATGAATATCACTGCCATCGGTCAGCGCCATGCCGCCGCTTTCCTGACCGCGGTGCTGCAATGCAAAAAGCCCCCAATAAATATAGCGGGGAATATCTAATGTTTTGTCGTAAATACCTAATACGCCGCATTCTTCATGCTGCTTATCCCAAATCGGATCGTAAAACATGAAAACCTCCTATGAATTGAAAAATATACGTGTCATTACATGTTTTGTACAGTTTCCTGTAATTTGCGGTTCTTTTCCATAACTTGAGCTGCCATGTCTTCCCGATATGCTTTATACTTGGCTGCCAAGGCCGGGTCGCTGACGGCACCAATCTGAATGGCCAGTAAAGCTGCGTTTTTAGAACCATTGATTGCCATGGTCGCAACAGGCATGCCCGACGGCATCTGCACAATAGCAAGCAATGCGTCCATGCCCTTAAGGCTGCCGCTTTCCAAAGGAACACCGATGACCGGCAATGTCGTATAGCTGGCAATAACGCCCGGCAAATGGGCTGCCATGCCGGCGCCGGCAATAATCACGCTGATGCCGCGGTTTTCTGCTCCGGCAACAAATTTACGGACAGCTGTCGGTGTACGGTGTGCGGATGCAAGTAATACTTCGTATTCCACACCAAATTCTTTGAAAATATCCAACGCTTTTTTCATAACGGGGAAATCTGAATCGCTCCCCATAACCAAACCGACCTTCAAAAGAGACCCCTCCTTAGAATAAGTAAAACCCAAAAGCGAGGCATGCCTCACCTTTGGGTTTATTCATTTAGACGCACTGATTGCACTGCAGTTTATCAACCATTTTTTTCTTTGTCCATAAAGCAATGCTCATAGTACATCTCCTTATTGATATAAGACTATACTCATATATGCAACGTTAAAGTCCATATAATAAATACAAGTAAATTCTATCAAAAACGCGTATGCATGTCAATCACTAATTATGCAGGTTACTCATGAATCTTGCCCACAATTTTAAATATGTGCCATGCTATGTTTTATCATACCGCACCGTGTTATTTTATGCATAACGTATTTGCATTTTACAATAAAATTTATATTCCGTTTCCCGATCGTGGTCAAAATGTGGTCAGAAAAATAGCAGCCACCGGAACGGCTGCTATTTTTGGTCCCATGCATATTATATATTCTATCACTCAAGGAGGTTATCTCTATTATACCATGTTTGGCGGCAGTTTTTTAATTACTATTCTTCGTCTTCCGGTTCGACAATCCATGTGTCTTCTTCGACATCACGGATTCCGTTCTTTGTGATAGCGATAATTGGCTCATCGCCATCGTAGATGTGAGCATATTCAATACTCTCTGACAGCCCGACCGACTTGTAGAGCGTATTGAATCAACTCTTTTTTGCTTTTTACCTCGATTTCTTCACGATAATCGAGAATTTCCGGGGCTTCATCCGCAAACCCGGCTTGATAAAATCTTATTTCTGATTTCATAATTTTTCACCTCTTTTAGTACTGCCCATTTTTTTGGTCGGTGACAAATTCTTCACCGAACCGTTCTTTATGAACCTTGCAATAGGCATCATAGAATGCTTGATTGCTTTCACAAGCGTCGGCATCCCTGTTTAAATCTTCGCAAATATCTTCATCCATGAGATTATTTGCGACCTCGAAATCTACATTTTCTCCATACTGATTTTTTACAAATTCCATTTCCATAATAACTTCCTCCTTATAATTCCACAATCACGGCATAATCATCAAAACTTAATCCATAATCTTCTAAATATTCGTCAAGTTCATCACCTGACAGCATGTCATGCGAATCTGTTTCCGGCAAACCGTGTTTGCCGATATAATCGGCAACGGCGTATTCCACTTCGTCCCAGTCAGCTTTGTGACCTGCCAAATTTTCGTAAGCTTTTATTAAAGCCTGTTTTTGTTCTTTTGTCATAATTAATTCCTTTCTGCCGGATTTTCCGGACTAAAAAAATATTTTTTTTATTTCCTTATCTTTAATTATATTATACATTAATTATTGTATTTTGTCAATAAAAATACGCGAGGAAAAGCAAGTAATTTTAACACTTTATTTCTTTTACTTCTGCGCCGTTAATGTTAAATTTCCTCCCATTAAATACTAAGCTAATAACGCTATGTCTTCCATATTCTCGCTTTTTCTTAGCAAGTTTTATTGCCTCTTCTTCCAGATCAGCCACAAACGTATATATGTGGTCCTCGAATCCTGTTTTTCTTTCAACTGCCTTGACTTCAAACGGAACACGCTTTGATTTTTCCACCCCAAATACCCGCTCCATTCCCTTTAATGTGACGAGCCAAGTACTGCCGGATTGTCGTGCTTCATCCGTATTGAATAAAATTTTAACATTCGGATTTGCTTTATTACCAGCGCAGGCATTTTGCACTTTATTTTGAGATAATCCCCAGCGAGTAGCTGCTTCTTTTGTCGTAATTACCTTTTCAATCAATTTCATTTTTTTCATTCTCCTTTAACATAAAAATTATTCTTTTTATCACAACAAGGCAGCTAAAACACTGCCTTGTATTTTTTTCGCCTTATTCCCAAAATTCTTTTATAATGCCGTCTGCTTCATCGGCAGCAGCATTTGCGTGGACTGCATTGCAGCCACGCTTGCAAATTCCTCCTTATTTAGCAATCTGATAACTGCATGGCTATTTCTTCTGCAGTCATTTTGTGAAATTTCCCGTTATCCACAAAACGCACAGTCGGAAACGTTTGCGCCGTGTCGTTGAGAATCGGCACAATGTCCTGTCCTTCTTCTGCGGCTTCTTCGTCCGGGAAGAACGGACCTGCAAGAGCAATTACAAAACCTTGCAGGATAGTAGCGTCATCGTTGACGACGCCTTGGAAATAAATGGTTCCGCTGAAACCATCCAGGGAATAATAATTCCCGTAATATTTTATTGCTGTTTTTCTTTCTGTCGTTTTGGCCATATTGTATTCCTCCTTGTATTTCGGCTTTTGCCGAATTAAAAATTTTTTTTAAATGGTGGGGTGTTTAACGTCCGCCCCAACGACGGAAACAATAAGTTTATTTTATACTATTGATAGTTCTTTCGATGAGATGTTTTAAATCTCGCATTGAAACATATTCGTCGAAGTTACCAATTCGCACGATGTTTTTGTTATCGAACTTTGTCCAGCTGTTAAAACCCAGCGAGACATGTTCTTCTGTAAAAACCATATCTTTTTCTTTATCATAGAACACTTCATAGTAGAATCCGCGGTTATTGCCGCTAATTTCCTTGATTTCACTAACTACTTTTTTCAACCCTTTGAATTTCATATTGCTCATCCTTTCTGTTGGCTTATCTCATCAGTAAGCAAGTTGCCAACTTACCTAGACAAGGGAATTTCTCTTTTCTGTTAGTTATTTAAATACCAATTAATTTTATTAAAATTATTGGTTTTACCTATTTCGCAAGCTTTTTTAATTTCTTCTTGCGAAAGTTTGGATGCTTTAATCGCTTTTTTCAATTCTTTACTCCAATATTCTTTTTGTTCATTCGTTCCCCATACGCTGTTAAATGCTGCTCTTACAATTTTTTCTTTTTCATTTCTTAATTCTTCTTTTGTCATTTTCTTGTTTCTCCTTTGTTTTTTTTATTTCCTTATCTTTAATTATATTATACATTAATTATTGTATTTTGTCAATAGATAGACGGCTAAATAATTGATATTTAAACAAAAAAACAGCCATATTTCTATGGCTGTTTATCGCTACGTTATACATTGTGTGTTGCAAGATATAGCTTTAACGCCTTATCTTTTGGCGCATCTACATCATTAATATACGCTTTAGTCAGATTGATATAGACGGCCATATCAGATCCGAGAATTTTACAAAAATCGCTGTACAGCATGTTGATCACATAATAAAAGTCATATTCATTTATCGTTATACCGTAATTTTTGATGATTTCCAGAACTTGCGGCATATTCCAATGCTCCCCAGTCGTACCGTCTGCATTTTTCATGCTTGCCACTGCCCGGCGCGCCAGCGATTCGGAAAAATGTCCGTCATAGGCGATTTCATACATTTTCGCCAGTGCTTCATTATACCCTTCCGGGCACGTATGTTTTACTTTCCGAGCCAGCATACAAACGACATCTTGCACATGTTCTTTCTTGCTCGGATTGTCCGCAGATATTTTATATAATTCTATCAATTCATTCATGTTATCATGCTCCCTTCTATTCTGCTGCGTCCTCGGTGGCGTCAGGAAGAACCGCCGCCACTTTATCTTTCATCGCTAAAACGTTCATCGCTTTATTGAGCTTCTCAATATGATTTTTTCCCTGCTCAGTAAAAACTAAATAGCCGAGTGCAAATCCTATTGCCACATCAACAATTCTGCTTGTATTCCCTGTCATACCTATCACCTCTTTCTACGCGCCGGTTATCTGCGGAGCCACGGCAGCTGTACAAAAGAGATTGCATGATGTTACAATTGCATTCGGCGCGGCCGTATTGATACGCAATTTATATATTTTACGCGTCCGCAGCTGGTCACTATAGACTGGCTTACCGCAGCGGTTGAGCAGATCTATTGTACTCGTACCGTCTACTAATTGCACCGGCAGCGGCGATGCAGATGCAAAGCTGTTTGCAATGACAAGACAAAGCCGGCGGTTATCATTTAGCGTCATCGTCGGTATTGTGATTTGCATCGCCGAAGCGGTTACAGTTACCGCCGTGCTGGCTACAAGATTCGGGCATACTTGACAATTTTTAGTGCAGTTCATTTTTTTATCCCCCTTTTTTAGTAAAAATAAAAAGAAATAACCGGGAGCGGATACCATACCCGCCCCCGGTTTATTAGTCACGCTCAAGAGCGGAGAATATTAAATCATGTTGCATCAGCCATTCAAGCCGTTGCAGCACCCGCCGTTGTTAGCAAATGCACCGGCCGCAAAATACGGCGGACGTTTCGGCACTTCGCAAGCGAGAGATGCAATTTCCTGCTTGAGATTGCAGAACATCGCGTCATTTTGGCGAGAAAGTTCGTTAAATTTATTGTCAGAATACAAGCGATTCTGCAGCATCATATTCTGATTGCGAGCTTCTGCCAGTTTGTCGCGCAGGTCTTGTACAGCGTAGCTGTCAATCTTGTTGTTGATAGACGAGATGCCGGCCGCCGTTGCGTCCTGTGTTGCCCGTGCGGTCTGTTCTACGAGATACTGCGTGCGTGCCGTGTCGATAATTTCCTGCTTTTCGACCTGGCAGTTAGACACTACATTACAGCCGTTTTGTGGGAATGGCGGTGCAGCATTGCAACGGTTTCCAAAGCCACCGTTGCCGCCTACCCACCAAAACATCAGAATGAGGAACAATACGATACCCCAGCCGCCAATGTTTAAGTTAGACGATTCACCCATAAAAATCACTCCTTTTTTATAAAAATATTATTTATGTCGTAATTGAGATAGGCCATTTTTGAGCTTATCAAAATCAGAGCCGAAATTATTATTTTTTCTTGCTGTTTGTGCTGTTCCGGATGATGCGGACGTGCCACCGATTAAATTATTCAATCCATTTCTTAAAGCTGCTACGTCCACACCGAGAAAAGAAGCCAATGCCCCAGCCATGGGGCTGTTTACGATATTTTTTATCTTGATCAGTGTACTATTGTCGATTCCTTCATTTTTCAATACATGCAAGACTTGTTCCCGGCTGCTGATGTTCTGCGACATCTGCATCGCTTTCCCCCATGAGCTTTTTAGTCTTTCGGTTTGTTCGGGGCTTAGTTTTAGTCGATTTGCTATTGACAGCGGATTCAGATTGTTGATGTTCATTTTTCAATCCCTCCAGTTCTTCTTGCATTGCATTCATTTTATTTAACATTTGTATAATTGTCTGATTCTGCTCGGCTATTAGCTCTTCTGTTGTTTTTGGCGGTACGATCGCCCCCAATTCCACGAGCTTGTCATAATATCCGTTGCAAATATCTGTTATTTCGTCGTATTTTTTATTCGTGACGCCAATTTTTGTTTTATTATTGTACAAATCGACGGAAAATATCTCATTATTCTCAATCACGCACTGATTGTATACAGTGTATCCATTTGTAGCCATTTTCGCACATCGCCTTTCTATACATAAATCATATCACTAAAAATGATTTAAAAAATCAAGATAAAATACATAAAAGCTATGAAATGAAATTTTTATATACTTTGTCGTAAATATTTTGCAGCGATAAGCTGATAAAATTCCTGCATTTATTCATTTCGATGGAGATGCGGAAATTATCAAATCGATATACGTGCTTCAAAACAAGCAGTGTTTTTTGCTCGTCGCTTAAATTCAGTTCATCCAACACTTTATTAAATTTCGTTTTCGTCAGCCCATCCAAAAACATACGTGCCATTTTTCTACTGTCTTTCATTCTTTGTCAATCCCTTTCTTAAAAATTTATACTTCCGTATATACAAAAAGCTGGCTACCCGCGATACCGTAAAATTAGTATCATGAGTAGCCAGCAACTTTTGACCGTGAAATTTTAGACGTTTTATGTATTCTATTTTTTGTGTACTCAAAATTGAAAATGGAATAAATAGTATGCAAGCTACGTCATCATCAATATGAGGATTTTTAAATTATTTGTCATGCGTTAAAATGTGTTACGTGCGTTAAAATGTGTTACTATAAGTTATTACGCGAATTTGCAAAGTTTTTCAATCCTGCTTCGATAGCTGCTGTTAGCACGCCGAGCAGTTGTTTTGCTGTTGTGACGTAAAATTTATTGCGGAATTTTACCCAATACGAACCAGTTGTATTGGCTTCGTCAAGAAGCGGCTGCAATACGGTATCCAGCTGTTTGCTGATAGCATCCTTGATTTCGTCAATGTTCGGTTCGAGCAGCTTTTCTTTGACTGCCTGCAAAATTAAATCTGTTGCTTGCTTTGCGATAATAGATAAAATTTCTTTTTTGTCCATATTCTCCAACTCCTTTTATAAAAGTTGAAATAGTAAAAAATGCGAATTTTACCATTTCAATTTGATGAGATTGTAAAAATCATTGTTTTTGCAATCTCGTATTACTTAATTTATCAATAAGTTGCAGCTCCCGCGGCGACAGCGTCCACACATACGCCTGTGCTGCTCGTGCTGCCTGTGCTGCTCGTGCTGCCTGTGCTGCTTTTCCCTCCGGTATAAGATACCCACCGCCGAATATCGTTTTCTTATATTCTTTTTGACTATCCAACTGACTCACATAAACGCCGTCACTCTCGTAACTTACGCCTGCTCTACTAAGTGCTGCTAAATCTGTAGATCGAATAACATTAACTGGATACGTATAGGTCGGAAGCGACTTTTTATTTTCTTTAAAATTTATCTTGTTTGCTGCATCTACTGTTTGATACAAGTCGGGCGCGCTGCAAATCGTCGGGCCCTCCGACGCTATAAAGCTAGTGTTGACTCGTGCGCCATTTT
>CAKPYN010000027.1 GCA_934202965.1 uncultured Megasphaera sp. | reverse complement strand
GTTATATTACTTTCATCAAAAATATTATATAATATATGTTGCTGATATCATAGTATTTTTAGAAAGTGAGGTGAGGCAGGCATTCCTCCCCGACCTAAGAGGTCGGAGTATCCTGCCCGCATTTTAGATGAAAAAAGGGGCAAATCGCTGCATGCGACGCCCCTTTTTCTTATACTTATTTAGTTTCAGCTTCTGACGATGATGCTGTCTTGGGAGCTGCCTTTTTTTTCTTACGAGGATTGTAATAATTCATTCCCTTATCCACGCCAAGGCGTAAACAGCCTGCTACGGCTTCAGCTGCTGCCTTTAAGCCTTCTTCATAGGCCGGCACTAGTTCAGCAGGGAACGGCGTCAATACATGATCTACCACATCATGATGAGGCAGTGGACGACCAATACCGACACGGAAGCGGATAAAATCGTGACAACCATTGGCAAACAAGCTTTTAATCCCGTTGTGTCCCCCGTCGCTGCCGTTTTTACGGATACGAATGCGGCCTACGGCCAAATCCATATCATCATAGATAACATAGACATCCGTTTCTTCCAGTTTATACCAGCGCATGAGAGGCCCTACAGCTTGACCGCTGCTATTCATAAATGTCTGAGGTTTTACAAGAATAATCTTTTTGCCGTCTACCACGGTCTGGGCAACTTGGGCATCCATCTTATTCTGCCAAATGTTGACGTTCCAACGGGCAGCCAATTCGTCAATGACGCGAAATCCCGTATTATGTTTTGAATTTTCGTATTCCCGGCCCGGATTTCCCAGGCCAACAATCATATGCACGATAGATGTTCCTTATTTATCAAACAATTTACTTACCGAAACTTCATGGAAAATACGCATGATAGCTTCGCCTAACAACGGCGCAACGGACAAGACTTTAATCTTATCAATTTTCTTGTCGTCCGGAAGGGGAATGGTGTTGGTAATAATCAATTCAGAAATAACGGAATTCTGAATGCGTTCTACAGCCGGATCGGTCAGTACAGCATGTGCGCAAGCTGCATAAACACGAGCTGCACCCATTTCTTTTAATGCTTTGGCACCGCCGCATAAAGAACCTGCTGTATCTACGATATCATCAATGATGATACAGGTTTTGCCTTTGATGTCGCCGATAACATTCATGACTTCAGCAACACCTGGACGAGGACGGCGTTTTTCAATAATAGCAATCGGGGCATTGATACGATCTGCCAAATCACGGGCACGCGTTACGCCGCCAAGGTCTGGCGATACAACAACAATATCACCCATATCGGTTTCTTCTTTTTTCTGATTGAGGTATTTGGCAATGATAGATGCAGAACCAAGATGATCGACAGGAATATCAAAAAAGCCTTGAATCTGACCGGCATGCAAATCCATCGTAACTACACGAGTAACACCGGCAGTTGTCATCAAATCAGCTACCAATTTAGACGTAATCGGTTCACGTCCTCGTGTTTTACGGTCCTGGCGGGCATAGCCATAATACGGAACAACAGCTGTAATGTGTTTTGCCGAAGCGCGTTTTAAAGCATCTGCCATGATGAGCAATTCCATCAACGTGTCATTAGCCGGCTGGCATGTCGGCTGAATAACAAAAACGTCTTTACCGCGAACGCTTTCATCAATCATGACCTGGATTTCGCCATTGTTGAATTTACCAACAAAGGCTTTGCCCAATTCCAATCCTAAATAATCAGCGATTTCTTTCGCCAATTTCGGATTGGCATTTCCCGTAAAAATTTTCAACTTTTTCCCGTCTTCGTAACTCATTGTTGAGCCTCCTAAAATATAAATGTAGTAATAATATATATTTTCGATGTGTAAAACCGATGAATTCTTAGGCGTATTTATTTCTTATACGTATCGTCTTTGACCCAGCCTTCAATATTACGCTGTTTAGCGCGCGCAACCGACAAGGACTTCGCCGGTACGTCTTTGGTAATCGTAGAACCTGCGCCAACATATGCATAATCACCAATGGTAACAGGTGCAACTAAATTACTGTTGCAGCCGACAAACGCATGATCACCAATCGTCGTGCGATGTTTAATCTTGCCGTCATAATTGACCGTAATCGTGCCGCAACCAATATTTACACCGCTGCCGACATCGCTGTCACCAATATAACTCAAATGGGGCAGTTTCGTACCGTCACCAACATGAGAATTTTTAACTTCCATATAGTTGCCAACTTTTACATGATTACCAATGACTGTATTCGGGCGGAAATGAACGAATGGTCCAATTTCACAACCATTTTTAATTTCGCAGTCATGGGCATAAGTAAATTGTAAATGATCGCCATCACCCATGGTAACGTTCGTCATACGCACATAGGGTCCTACCTGGCAGTCTTCGCCAATAACCGTATTCCCTTCCAGTATAGTACCCGGATACAAAACCGTATCGCGGCCTACGGAAACCGTCGTATCGACATAGGTATTATTCGGATCGATAACAGAAACACCGTCAGCCATCAGCTGATCCAGCTTGCGGCGTCGAAGTACTTGTTCTGCTTCGGCCATTTGCATGCGAGAGTTGACTCCCAATGTTTCTCGATAGTCCGGTGCTGCAAATGCACTTACTACTTTGCCTTCATGAACAAGCATGCCGATAATATCTGTTAAATAATATTCGCCTTGGGCGTTATTATTATTGACATGATGAAGCATATCCCATAACAAGCTCATATCAAAACAGTAAATCCCCGCATTGACTTCATGGACAGCCAATTCGTCTGGTGTACCATCTTTTTGTTCTACAATTTTCAGCACTTGGCCCTTGGCATCGCGAATAACGCGGCCATACCCGGTCGGATCTGGCATGACAGCCGTTAAAACGGTCGCAGCTGCACCCGTTTCTTCATGGCATGCTAAAAGCTTGCGAAATGTATCTTCTGTCACAAGCGGCGTATCTCCGCATGTAACCAGCAGCGTACCCGTTTCTTTTCCCAATAACGGTTCTGCCTGCATAACGGCATGTCCGGTGCCAAGCTGCTGCGCCTGTACAACCGTTTCCGCTCTATTTTCTAAATATTCCTGTACGGTTTCACCGCCAAAACCGACAACGACAACCTGCCGCTGGGTTCCTGCGGCTTTTACTGTCCGCAGTACTTGTTCAACCATCGGAACTCCACCGACTTTATGAAGAACCTTAGGAAATTTAGATTTCATTCTGGTTCCCTTACCGGCTGCCAAAATGAGTGCAATCATATTTTTCATTCAGTATAAGCCTCCCTGAATTTTTAACTGTACGTCCTTTTCAGGATAACACAAATAACACGGAAAATACATAGTTTTTTACAAAAATCTGATAAAAAGCTGACGTATATAGAAAAAAACGCAAAAAGGAGAGACACTTCTGTCTCTCCTTTTTGTGTATTTACAATACGTATACGACAACGTCTCTTCTGCCAAAATCTATGGCTTCACTTGTAGAATCCATTGCCAAATCAATCCGATTGCCAACAATGTCGCCACCTGTATCATCTGCTACAGCATAACCATATCCTTCGATATACAGCTGTGTTCCCAACGGAATTACATCCGGGTCTACGGCTACCATACCGCGCTGTAGGCGATGTCCGCTGGCAGTATAACCGGTACTACCGGGATCATCTTCTGTGTATGCAGTTGCTTCCATTACCAATCGTCTCTGATATCCATCATTGCTTTCCTGTGATTCGTCAGGGATTGGTCGTCCACTGGCTTCTGAAAGAGCCGCCATGGTCTGTGATCCAACAATACCATCTGCATCTAAGCCGTGATCGGCCTGGAACTGTTTTACTGCAGTTTCTGTTGCCGGACCAAAATCTCCATCCGCACCATCAGATAAATAGCCAGTATCCATGAGCATGTATTGTACGCTCTGTACAGCAGAGCCACTCATTCCCATTTCGACTTTTGCACAAACCAGTGAGGAACATGCAAAAACGAATATAAACGTCAATAGAATCAGTATACGGTTCTTCAAATAACCACCTCTTTGAAATGTCCATACCTATAAATCAATTGCCAAGGAGCATTATACCAAAAATGGCGCCATAAGTCAAAAAATTAGATTTTTATGCAATGTTTTTTACCATTTTATGCTCTATTCTGTATGGTTAACATTTTGAAAATATAGGTTCATGCTATACTTTCGTTTTGTATTTTTAGTACCAGGTGCTATTTTTTATAATTATTATGCATTTTTATGTTTTCTTGTTCAACCAAATTTCGTACTTGTTCTGCTCCTTCTACGGTATCCGTCAACACATAAATATAGTCACCCGCTTGTAATCGTACGGAAAAATCAGGAATAATTTCTTCCTGTCCGCGGCGAATATCAATCAACGCTACATGGGCCGGCCAAGAAATATGGCGAATATATTTTCCATCAGCTACACTACCGCTGGCAACGGTCAGTTCCAAGACATTTTGCCGTTCAGCAGCCGGTAACATTGGACATTTCTTGCGCAAACTGCGATTGAGCAGGGCTTCATAAATAGGCTGGCCGCCGCATAACTGAGCCACTACCAGTGCAATCATAGAAGCCGTGCATAATACCAGCAAATGTTCATAGGACCCGGTCATTTCCATAATCAAAATCGTACCGGTAATCGGTGACTGCACAGATGCTGCAAAAAAAGCGGCCATGGAAATGACAACGATATTGGATAAGTAATACGCCGAAATCATATCCATTTGAACGAGCACAATACCAACAACGCTTCCCGTCAATGCCCCCAGGACCAACATGGGCAGAAAAAAGCCGCCCGGGACACCACAGCCGTAACTAATCAAGGTAAACAAGAATTTTCCTATCAATAATGCCAAAAACAACTGCAGCGAAAGGGGCAATTCCGATAGGCTGTTAATCAAATCATTACCGCCGCCCAATACTTGTGGAAATACATATCCCAATACGCCGGCCGTTACTAAGGCAAAGGCGATACGCATATAATTATTACGAAATACGGGAAGGTCATAGAAATAATGTATATATAGTAAGCCTTTATTAAAAAGAATCCCAGCAAAGCCCATGACAATACCCAATAAAACAGCAACCCAAATGAATTCCAGCGGAAACGTCGGCAGCATCCCAAAATGAAATACCGGTTCTCTGCCAAAAGCAATGCGACTGACAACCGTTGCTACTAAGGCTGCCGCCATAGCAGGAGCCAGTACGACACCGGAAAAATTACGATGTAATTCTTCCAACGCAAAGATAACGCCCGCCAAAGGGGCATTAAAGGCTGCAGCTAAGCCCGCACTGGCGCCGGCTGTAATCAAATATCGTTCTTCCATGCGCTGACGCCCCAACGCTCTGCTGCAGCCTTGGGCCGTCACAGCCCCCAGTTGAATCGATGGGCCTTCCCGGCCTAAAGACAGGCCCAGGCCGATGCCTAAGATGCCGCCAATTAACTTAACCCATAAAATGCGAAACCAACGCATACGGAGAGCTCCTAAAATAATGCCTTTAACTTGGGGAATACCGCTGCCGCCGGCATTGGGTTCGTAAATACCAAGTCGCCACAGTAGCCATGCTGCCGCCAACAGTAATACAGCCCAAACCGCTGCCGTATACCACGCTCCTTCTAATAATATAGATGTATATATATATTGCCGCCACTGCGTTCCTATATCCAATCCCCAGCGAAAGATACTAATAATGATGCCGGAAATAAGTCCTACACCAATACCTTCGATAAACAGCCGCAGCCGAAAGCGGGGCCATTGACGCAGTGTCTGTACGGCCGTTGTTACATAGTTGTCTATATGCATAATCATCCCATTCCTTTCGTACTGTCGTCATTATATCACAGTTCTATACATTTAAACATTTCCTAAAAAATACTTATATTTTCCATACATACATTGCGATTTAAAAATAGATACTTTATTATATGAAGGAATAGTAGTATCCGAAAAACGCAACACAGCCTGTTGTGGTATGATTAATTGTTGACATTATCTTGATTATTTCATGTGTATAATCGTTGTGTTTTTAGTCACAAATTATTATAATTAAACATATATTATTACGATTAGGAGCATTTCATATGGCAAAAGTCAATTTTTCGTTTTACACTTGGTTTCACAGCGGCAGCCATAAACTTATAGCATTTGGCGCCGTCTTTCTGCTGGCCTGTATCGGCATATATGTCATCAGCCATTCCAACACCGTAACCAAAGACAAAGGAAAGCTGAAAAACGCCTCTGTGCAGGCATACCAAGTTACCAAAAAGGATATGATGCGCAAAATTTCTCTGTCCGGCCAAACTGTCCCCCTAGCCCAAGTAGATCTGTCTACCAAATACGCTGGGCGCATTGCCGCTGTCAACGTCGAGTTGGGAGATACCGTATCACCCGGCCAAGTCCTGCTCGTCCAGGATATGCAGGATGCGGCACTGACGCTGCAGCAAAACCAGGCAGCACTGGAACAGGCCGATGCCGATTCTAAATCGGCAGAATCCCAATTCAGCGCCGATTTGCAAAAAGCAGCCGTCGATTATGATACTGCCAAAATGAATTACAACCGCTACGTTATTTTGAAAAATGAAGGGGCCATTTCCCAAAAAGATTTGGATACCATGTATCAGGCACTCATCGCAGCAAAATCGACGTTAGATCAGCTGCAGTCACAAAACGTCGGCGATGTACCGGCCAGTATTGCCAGCAAATACGCCGCCAGAGCCAAGGCCGGCTATGCCGTTGACAGCACGAGCCAGCAACTGGATGACATGACCCTGCGCGCGCCTCGTGCCGGAACGATTACCTACCGCAATGCCGAAATCGGCGCCATGGCCAATGCCAACACTAAAGTACTGACCATTACCGACACGAGCAGCATATACATCGATTGTTCACTGGCTGAAGCCGATGTAGCCGCCCTGCAGGTCGGTACCTCTCTTCCTGTCGTCATCGATTCTGTCGCCAATACGTATAACGGCGTAATTACCTATGTCAGCCCTGCGATGGACGCAGATACCAAAACGTATATGGTCCGCATCTCTCTGATCAACCCAGATACGTCCCTGCGGGGCGGCATGTTTGCCCAAGCGTCGCTGGAAGTACTGCAGCGGCCGAACACATTGTTTGTCCCCAAAGACGCCTTGCTGGAACAAAACGGCATCAGTCAATTATATGTTATTCTGCCGGACAATACCATCGAAATTCGCACCGTATCGACAGGCCTGCGCAATGATGACTATGTAGAAATTACAGATGGACTGGCAGACGGCGACCGCATCGCCACGACCAATCTGGCACGCCTGAAAGACGGCACTCACGTCACGATTGATAAGGAAATCGGGTGAACATAATGAATCTGACAAAATTTTCCATTAACCGTCCCATTGGCATCTGTATGGTTGTTGCCTTCTTCGTCGTCCTCGGTCTATTTAGTTTTTACCGCATCGGCGTCGAATTACTGCCGGCGCTGAATACGCCGTATATTACGGTTTCCGTCAAATACCCCGGAGCCAATGCGGATTCTGTCGAACAGCAAGTCGTCAAGCCCGTCGAAAATGCGTTGTCGTCTGTTTCAAACTTAAAACACATGACTTCTAAAGCTTCTTACGGACAAGCCCGCATTACGCTGGAATTGGATTTTTCCGCCAACGCCGATGCCGCCGCCATTGATGCAACAAAAAAAATCAATGCCATCCGCGGCAAGCTTCCTGATGAAATTGACGAACCTGTCGTCATCAAGCGAGATGTCAATGCCACGCCAATCATGTACATTGCCGTTCAATCAAACCAACCATTAGATGATATATATTCTAAGGCCGAAAACGATTTCCAAGACGTACTCCAGCAAGCCGACGGCGTATCTGAAATTGAACTGCACGGCGGCCGCGACAAAGAAATTGCCGTCGAAATTGACAAAGACAAGCTCATTCATTACGACATGACACTGAACAACGTTGTCAGTGCCCTAAAATCAGAAAACGTCCTCATGCCCTCTGGAACGATTTATTCCAACGCAACGACCACGGATGTCCGTGTCAAAGCGCAGTATTCCGATGAAAATGAGTTGTCCAAAATCCAAGTCATCAACGCCAAAGGGGCTCATATCCCCATTACGGCAGTCGCCTCGATTAAGCGGAAGGACCAGCGTGTCACCCGCTATGCTCGTGTCAACGGCGACGATGCCGTCGTCATGGTTATTTATAAAAACAGCGATGCCAACGTCGTTTCTACGGTTGATAACGTTCAGAAAAAATTAGATACCCTGCGGCAGGAAAATCCCGATTACATCTTTACAGTCACTAATGAATCCGCTTCATATGTCCGTAATTCGCTTCACAATACCCTGCAGACCCTAATTGAAGGACTGTGTACAACCGGCCTGGTGCTTTTCTTCTTTCTCCGCGGCTGGCGTTCTACGCTGGCAGTCATGATTGCCATTCCGACGTCCCTGATTTCCACGTTCTTCGTCATGTACATGGCAGGCTTTACATTCAACATGATGTCCCTCATGGGCATGGCTTTGTGCATCGGCATTCTTGTCGATGACTCTATCGTCGTCCTGGAAAATATTCACAGGCATCTCATGCTCGGCGAAAAGCCCAAGGACGCGGCGCTTCACGGGCGTATGGAAATCGGCATGGCCGCGATCGCCATTACGCTCTGCGACGTTGTCGTCTTTCTGCCGATTGCCTTTATGACCGGCATGACCGGACAGTATTTTAAGCAGTTCGGCTTGACTATCGTCTTTGCCACCCTCTTTTCCCTGTTTATTTCCTTTACACTGACGCCAATGCTGGCTTCTCGTTTTTTCCGTTTAGGATTAAAAATTCCTGACAAACCGATTTGGCACAAAATGGATGCCATCGAAGATTGGGCCCGCACGCAATATACTCAAGTCTTGACTTGGAGTTTGGATCATGCCAAACGATTGGTTATTCCCGTTTTTCTTTGCTTTTGTTTGGCCGCTGCTCTCGTTCCGTCCGGCCTTGTCGGTTCTGAATTTATGCCACAGACCGATGAAAGCGGCTTTCGTATCACATTAGAACTGCCAACCAATGCTAACTTAACACGAACCGATGCAGCGACAAAACAATTGGAAGATTATTTAAACACGATTCCCGAAGTGACGTATTACACATCCATGGTTGGCGGCCGTAATTTGAACCAAGCCAATATCCAAGTAACGCTGAAAGACCGCAAAGATCGCTCCCGCTCGATTTGGCAAGTTACCAATGACGTGCGCCGCTTCGCCAAAAAACACGTTCTGGACGGCGATGTCCGCGTCAAGGAAAACCAAGCTTCCGTATCCGGCACCTCCGGTGGCTTTGGCAGGGGGTCCGGCAATCTGCGCCTGCAGCTGCGCGGCAAAAATTCGGAAACGTTAATTGCCAAATCTCGTGAAATCGAAGTGATGCTGAAAAATGACATTCCCGGTATCCGCGACGTCAGCAGCTCTTATGAAGACGGCATGCCGGAATACCAGTTGGCTATCAATCGGGATAAACTCAAACAATACGGCACCTCATTAAACGATTTAAATAAAACCTTTTCCAACGCCATCAGCGGCCAAAAAGCCGGCGTTCTCGCCAACGATGTCAAAAACGACAATAACGACACCGATATCTACGTACGGCTGAAAGGGGCAGACGGCTTCCATATTTCGGACCTGGAAACGATTCCCCTGAACGCCAACGGACATGTTATTTATATTTCGGATGTAGCGCAGGTAAAAGCTGCCACCGGTCCCGTGACGATTAACCGTACGGATAAAGAACGCAGCATTACCCTAGGCGGCACCCTGCAGAACCGGCCGCTTAATGACGTTATCAAAGACGTATCTGCCAAGTTGGACGCCATGGATATGGAAGGCGTCACGTACCGTTTCGCCGGTCAGGCAGACCAAATGACGACGACCTTTAAAGAACTGGGCGAAGCCCTTGTCTTATCCCTCATCTTGATTTACATGATTCTGGCGATTTTGTATGAATCCGTAAAAACACCGTTTATCCGCATGTTTTCCCTGCCGCTCGGCCTTATCGGCTCCTTGTTTCTCTTGTTCTTGACTAACAATACTATCAATCTTTATTCTTTGATTGGGATTTTAGTCATGGACGGCTTGGTAGCTAAAAACGGCACCTTGCTGCTGGACTACACGCTGACCCTCATGGAAGAAAAAGGTCTGGACGCCCGCAGCGCCGTCATCGAAGCCGGCCGTGTCCGTCTGCGTCCTATTTTCATGACAACACTCACCATGGTTGTCGGCATGCTGCCTACGGCTTTAGCGATGACGGCCGGTTCAGAAACCCGCGCCAGCATGGCTGTCGTCGTCATCGGCGGTCTGCTTACATCTACGGTCTTTACGCTGGTCATTATTCCCATCATCTTTGTATACATGGAAAATCACAAAATTCATTGGCCTTGGCAGGCAAAATAAAAAAAAATTACCCTTTGACGGCAGGACTTTTTGTGTATATTATAGAAATAAATAGTACAAAGGTTTTACAACTAGTATGCTCAAAAAGGAGGCATAAGGCAAATGATCCAACAATTCAAACCAACATTCAACATCCACGAAGCCGTGCGCAAGGCACTGCCTTATATGATGGAAATGCGTGAGTATTTTCATGCCCATCCTGAATTGAGCGAAAAAGAATTCGATACTTGCAAAACGATTTTCCAGGAACTTTCACTCATGGGCATTGAAGATGTTAAAATCATTGCCGGTACCGGCGTTACCGGACTAATCCGCGGTGCTCTGCCGGGACCAGTTATCTTATTACGTGCCGATATTGATGCACTGCCGCTGACTGAAAAATATGACTGCCCCTACTCCTCATTGGTACATGGCGTCATGCATGCCTGCGGTCACGATGGTCATGCAGCCAATCTCTTAGGGGTTGCTAAAATTTTAAACAAACACAAAGACTGCCTGCACGGCACCATTCGCTTGGCTTTTCAGCCTGCCGAAGAAGGCAACGGCGGCGCTGCCCGCATGATTGACGCCGGCATTTTAAACACGCCCCATGTGGATTACGCATTAGGACTGCATGTAGCCGGTAGTCTTCCCAAAGGCTATGTCGGTATCCGCAGCGGTGAAATTTCTGCATCATGCGACGATTTTACGATCGCCCTGCACGGCAAAGGCGGCCATGGTTCTCAGCCATCCTTATGTGTCAGCCCTATCCAAATGGGTGTCGACGTCATTCAGCAACTGCAAAATTATGTATATAATTGCCGTGCCGATGGCGACGGCGTTGTCCTGACATTTGGTCAATTTCAGGCCGGTCACAATCCCAATGTTATTCCTGACACAGCAGAACTCAAAGGAACACTGCGTACGTATGATGAAGGAAAACGGAAAGATATTTTGGAACGAATTCGTCATATCTTAACATCGGTCACGGAAACATATGGCGGCTCGTATGACTTGCATATCGTGCCTTTTTCGCCGGTCTGCATTAATAATTCCGATACGACACGCCGGGTAGAAACAATCTTAAAGACACAATGTGCCGACTTGGTAGATGTTGTACCTATGCAGCGCGGTTCCGGATCCGAGGACTTTGCCTATTTTAGTGCCGCCGTGCCCAGTACGTTTTACTATGTCGGCGTATATAGCAACGAACCCGTCGTTGGTCATTCACCGGACTTTCACTGGGACAGCAATGCCTTAAAATATATGTGCGAAACGATGCTAAATGTTGTTTATTATTTTACCAGTTGTCCCTAATGTGTGAAAAAATACATCTGATATATTTTGGCAGGAGAATCCCATTTTAGGTTTTCTCTTGCCTTTCTTTTTTTTGACGTATAATAAACAACCATGTTGTTATTATTTTTTGCAAAGAGAGGTCTTGTCATGGTTTTCTGGTTTATTATTGAGCACACAATGCTTCCGATTTTTGCACTTGTATTAATAGGATTTGGCTTAGATCGAAAATTCAGAATTGACGTAAAAACACTTTCCAAGGTCATGTTTTATCTAGTTATTCCCAGTTTTATTTTTACTAAAGTATACAGTACGGACTTTCCGCCGGGAAGCCTGAGTCTGATTGCCAATATTTTTATTTTTATGGTTATTTGTTTTGGTTTGGCCAATATCGTCAGTAAAATCCGCCATTACGATGAAGGCATGATACAATCGTGCCGCAATGCCCTTATGTTTAATAATACCGGGAATCTCGGCGTTGCCCTTATTATTCTCGTTTTTTCGCACGATCCCTTTGTTGTCAACGGACAAACACCCTATCTGACGGAAGCACTCGTCGCCCAAGTTATTATCTTTATCATTCAAAGCATTACGCTGAATACACTCGGCTTATATCAAGCCGGCCGTGGCCGCCTATCTGCCCATGACACATTAAAAGTCATGTTCCACATGCCCATGCTGTATGTATTGCTTCTTGCCCTGCTGGCCCGCTATGTAAACTGGGATGCCAAAGACTTTTTCTTTTGGCCCATTATGGAAATGTCCAATAACGCCCTGCTTCCTTTGGCCATGATTAGTATTGGCGCACAACTTTCTCAAACTAAAATTCATTGGCTCGACCGCGATGTCTGGATTGTCAGCGGGCTGAAACTTTTTGTTCTGCCCTTGATTGGCCTGGCTATGATTTATATTGCTAATGCGCTCTTTCCCGGCACATTTACCGCTGTCAGCGCGACGGTTTTCCTTATTTACTGTGCTATCCCAACGGCTGTAAATACAGCACTTTTTGCGATGGAGTTTGGCAATAATCCCGATTATGCTACCCAAATCGTCATGAATACGACTGCCTTAAGTGCGATTTCCCTAACCTGTTATATTTTCTTGGGACATATACTTTTTGTGTAACCGCCTCAAAAACACTTTTGTGATATCCATAAGGTATCTAACATAGTATATTTAATAAAATAACAAATTTCGAAAAAAATTCGAAAAAATTAATTGACAATTTCCATCTATGCCGTTATAATTAATCACATCAATAGAACATATACGGCAATGAAGCCCTTATTAATCACGGTACCTGATTAGTAAGGGCTTCTCTGTTTTTCTATTGACATAACTAAACAACAAAAGACACCATTTTTATTTTCTTAGAGGGGATGATGACGATGATGAAATTAGGGTCCGTACTGCGGCTAGCCTTGCCTTGCCTGCTTATGGCCGCACCAACTGCCTTTGCCGCGGAACCAGGAACGATTGATACCGGCGATACGGCCTGGGTATTGATTAGTGCCGCGTTAGTATTCATCATGACACCGGGGCTTGGTTTTTTCTATGGCGGCATGGTTCGTGATAAAAATGTACTGACAACGATTATGCAGAGTTTTTTTATTGTTGCTATGATTTCTGTTGAATGGATTATTCTTGGCTATGCAATGACGTTTGGTACAGATATTAGCGGATTTATCGGTTCACTCGATAAAATTGGTCTGACAGGCATTGGGATGTCCGTATTAGAAAACGGCACCATTCCTGAACTTGCCTTTGTCGCTTTCCAATGCATGTTTGCTGTGATTACGCCAGCCTTAATTACCGGGGCTTTTGCAGAACGCGTTAAATTTCACGCCTTTGCCATTTTCATTTTGTTATGGGCTGTATTGATTTACAATCCCATGGCTCACTGGGTATGGGGCGGCGGCTTCCTAGCCAAACTGGGGGCTCTTGATTTCGCTGGAGGCCTTGTCATCCATATTCTTTCCGGTGTTTCCGGTCTGACGTTATGTATTTTATTAGGGAAACGGCATGGGTTAGGAAAAATTCCAATGCTGCCGCACAACTTGCCGATGACCGTATTGGGGGCTACCCTGTTATGGTTTGGCTGGTTTGGATTCAATGCCGGCAGTGCATTGGGCGCTAACGGGTTGGCTGCCAATGCCTTCATCGCGACACAAGGCGCTGCTGCCGCTGCTACGGTTTCCTGGGTCGTTGTCGAATGGATTTTAAATGGCAAGCCGACTATTTTAGGCGCTGCTTCCGGCTGTATTGCCGGCTTGGTAGCCATTACACCGGCAGCCGGCTTTGTCGCACCGATTCCGGCTATTATCATCGGTGCTATCGGCGGTGTGCTTTGCTACTTTGCCGTCGCTGCATTAAAAGCAAAACTGGGGTATGATGATTCTCTTGATGCGTTCGGTATTCACGGTCTTGGCGGTACTTGGGGCTCTATCGCCACAGGTCTTTGGGCTACAACGGAAATCAATCCGGCTGGTGCCAATGGCTTATTTTATGGAGAAACTCATTTGTTAGTTGCTCAAATTATTTCGACCTTTGTGGCATATGCATTTGCCATTATCGGCACGATTATCTTGTATAAAATTGTCAATGCCTTTACACATATGCGGGCAGATAAAAATGAAGAAATTACAGGATTGGATATTACCGAACATGGCGAACGTGCTTACAACCATGCGTTAATGTCTGCTGGAAGTCCTTTTGACTCTTCTCTAAGTTCCATGACAAATGAGGCTTCTACCATTGATGATATTGGAATCAAAACACATACCTTGTAACGAATAGGAGGTGCTTGCTATGGAACGCAAAATTACAAAAGTGGAAATTATTACACGGCCCAGCAAGTTAGAAGAATTAAAAGATGCATTAAATAAAATTGGGGTCTTAGGGATGACTGTCAGCCAAGTGTTTGGCTGCGGTCTGCAAAAAGGATATGTAGAAGTATACAGGGGACAAAAATACAACATCAATCTGCTTCCGGGAATAAAAGTAGAAACAGTCATTTGTGAAATCCCCGTAGAAAAAGTCATCGACGTAGCGCAGCGAGTTTGTAAAACCGGCAAACCCGGCGATGGTAAAATTTTTGTATACGAATTAAGTGATGCCGTCCGTATTCGTACCGGTGATCGTGGACCAGAAGCAATTATGGACGAAAAATAAGTATATACTATCAAGGGATAGACAAAAACAACATGCGATGTGTTGTACTATAAAAAAGATTGGGCATGATAATATCATGCCCAATCTTTTTTATAGTATCTTAGTGCTGTGTCGGAACAGCTGCTTCAGCCAGTGTCTGCTGTTTTTCTTGTTCCCGTTGTTCAATTTTATCCATATGACGAGCAAAAATACCTGCTAAAATAGAACCAGTAATCTGGTGAATTGCCGCACCTACTGCTGCCGGAATGGCTACGGCCGGAGCAAAGAATACGGATACCAAGGAGATTGCCAAGGCATCATTCTGCATACCTACTTCTAATGTAACAGAATGCTGCTGTTTTTTGCCCAAGCCCAATTTTCCGGTAACCAAATAGCCAACGAGGAAACCGCCAAGATTGTGCAGTAAAACCATGAGCACAATAAATGCCCCTAATTCCAAAATCTTCGGTCCGTTGATAGCAATAACGCCGCCAACAATAACCAATACGCCAAAAGCAGAAATCAAAACCAATACTTTAGATAAAGACGCAACATGTTTTTCACCCATAATACGATGAACAATCAAGCCCAATACTAACGGAATCAAAATAACTTTCATAACCGTCATTGCCATGGCAATAAATGATACTTCAACCCACTGGCCAGCCAAAGCCCAAACGATGAACGGCATCATGATAGGTGCCAGCAAGGTAGAACATGTTGTAATAGACACAGACAACGGTACATCGGCTTTTGCCAAAAAGCCCATAACATTGGATGCCGTACCACTTGGGCAAGAACCCAGCAGCACCATACCAACGGCTAATTCCGGCGGCATTTCAAAGGCCAAGACCAATGCATATGCCAGCAGCGGCATAATCGTATAATGGGCTACGCAGCCAATTAAAACTTCTTTCGGACGCTGTATAATCAACTTGAAATCTTTGGCATGCAGTGTCATACCCATGCCAAACATGATAATCCCCAACAACAATACCGTATGCGGTACGGCCCACAAAAAAGCATTGGGCATAAAATAGGCCCAAATAACAACAAAAAATACGATATATGTCAGATTTTTACCAACAAAACCGCTTAACTTTCCAATCAGATCCATCATATTCATCTTGCCCCTTTCATAACAATATGTAATAAAATAATCGAATCACAAATAACTAAACGGTTTTGATTGGCCGAAAAAAAATACTTCGCCTCTTATAATTAAGAGACAAAGTATATTACTCTGCGGTACCACTCTTTTTGCCATACTCTATGGCCACTTTGTAAGCATCTCCGGACATTCCCATGCAATGCCTGGCAAGATAACGGCTGCCTGCCGGCTGTATCTACTCACGACGATATCGTTTTCGGACAGCTGCTCCTGGGCGACTTCATATCGAGTTTCCATCCTGCTTCTCACCAACCAGCAAGTCTCTGTATGTTCGGCTGCGATATTACTACTCCCAATCAACACTGTTCTGTATTTGTTGAGTTTCATTATAGCGGTATTTTTTAGATAAGTCAATAATTTTTTAATATTTTATTCTATTTTCTCTTTCTAGTTAAACATTTAACTTAATATTTTTAAGACGTAAAACGTATTAGTTGGTATGCAAATTTTTTCTATCTAAAGGTATTTACCAAAGTTCAACAACTTGTGTATAATAAGAAGTGAAAGGAGAATGACTATGTTAATTGACAATGCAGAAGGTTTAGTATTCAGACCGCCCAGTGAAGCACGCAGTTTTATTTTGCGTGTCACTATCGGCTGTTCTCATAATATGTGTACATTTTGTACCATGTATAAAGCATCCCACTATCGCGTGCGCTCGTTAGAAGAAATCGATGGTATCATTGAACGAGGCGCTGCGGCATATCCGTTTATCCGCCGAATTTTTTTAGCTGATGGCGATGCCCTTGTCTTGCCGACGGATGATTTAATTCACATTCTTCATAAATGTTACAGTACATTTCCTAATATCACTCGTATTGGTGCCTACGCTACACCGGCTGATTTAAACAGAAAATCACCAGAAGACTTAAAACGTCTCCATGAAGCCGGCTTAGGTATTTTATATATGGGCATTGAAAGCGGCGATGATGACGTACTGCGTCATGTAAAAAAGGGTACGACCGGTATCCTGACCATTCAGGCCGGAAAAAAAGCATTGGCAGCGGGCATGAAATTATCCACCATGATTCTCCTTGGCCTTGGCGGTCAAGAACATACCAAAGAACATGCCCTGCATACAGCAGAAGTCGTTTCAGCTATCAATCCTACGATGCTTAGTGCGTTGTCCTTGATTATTCCCGGTGATGCACCATTATATCAGGACGTTGTCCTAGGTAAATTTACACCGCTGACTGCCCGCGGATTTTTGGAAGAACTGGATATGATTCTGCGCCATACAGAAATGAAAACTCCTTGTATTTTCCGCAGCAATCACGTTTCCAATCTGCTTCCAGTAGGCGGCACACTTCCTATGGATAAAAACGCTATGTTAGCAAATTTAGAACAATATATTCCCCGAGCAGATAATACCCGTCCATTATTAAACGATAACGGTAATTTCTAACAGGAGGTACTCGCCATGAAAAAGAGTGTACTGCTTATGCTCCTCTTCGCGATGTTAACCATGACTGCCTTTGCGCAAGAACCCCGGTTTGAGCATATGCATTCAGTACTCATCGTTAATACGACGAGCCAAGATGCAGTCACCAACTATATGACCCATCGCTTGATGCAGCCATTCCGCATCCCCTATTGGGATCGTCTGCAGCCGGAAGACCGCTTGTCTCCCCAAGATGTCACAGAGGACAAGCTCCGTACATTAGCCGAAACGTATCATGCTGATGTCGTATTGGTTCCCGTTGTACGTACTTGGCAATGGCGGCAGTATACGCTCTTTTTCCACTATGACGATGAACTGGTAACCGAATATGCCTATCATTTGGCTGTCTATGCTTATGATAACCAAAAGAAAACATTCAAACGTTACAGTTCCCGCGGCTTTGACCGGGAATCTGCGTCTATTCTAAATAATCCCTACGATATTCTCTCGCAAGCCATGAATCAAATCATGGAAAAACTACCATATAAACGGATTCCTACAGATATCGAAGGGATACGTGGTTCTTTAACAGACTTGCCGACAAAAACAACCGCCGACGGAGCGGTTATCCTCACACCAACGTCTAACATGGCTATATAAAAAAGAGACTGTACCATACTGCTTTTGTCTATCATGCACTATTGTATTTCTTTAAACGTTTTTTGAAGTTTGAAGAGCATGAACGGTCATGCTGCAAAGGATACACGTAAAACAAGTATGACAGAAGGGCTGTAACAAAATGGATTAAAAAATAATTTCATTTTGTTACAGCCCTTCTTTTTATTCTATTTGAATTTAGTCAACTACTCACCACCTAACACCTACAGTGTTTGAGGGGGGAGCTTGCAAGTCGGAGTTACATAGGTATTAGCGATAGTATCTCCCTAATTCCGCCTACATCATCGGGCAGTTGA
>CAKPYN010000026.1 GCA_934202965.1 uncultured Megasphaera sp. | reverse complement strand
GTATCGGAGCTATGAATATTCAGCTTCTTGGTACAATGTGGATTTCTGGAGACAACAACCCTCGATACGAAAGAATACCAACTGCCTCGGAGTAAACTCCTTGGCAAAACGGGCATTGTCAACTGCCCGATGATGTAGGCGGAATTAGGAAGATAATATCGCTAATACCTATGTAACTCCGACTTGCAAGCTCCCACCTCAAACACCGTAGGTATTAGGTGGTGAGTAGTTGACATTGTTTTTCCATTTCTTTTGCTATTTCTTCTATGACCGCATTGTCAATATGCTGTTTCTGCCATATTTCTTCTGAGCCAATGGCCTGGGCGACGAGCATATACATACCGTTTAAGGTTTTCGCTCCCTGCTGTTGGGCATATTGGAGAATACGTGTCGTTTTGGGATTGTAAATCAAGTCGACAACTGCCGGATAACGAGCGACTATCTCTTTGGCAAGCGGCGAAGCATCGACATTCGGATACATACCAACAGGCGTACAGTTGACCAGCACATCACCGTCTTTTTGAGCTGCCAGTTCTTCGTACGAAACCATGCGACCATGAAGTGTTTTGGCAAAGGCAGTAAATTCCTTTTTTTCCTGGGGATTACGCGAGGCAATGGTAATCGTCCGAGCGCCTTTATCGTATAAACATTTGACAATGGCGCGGGCTGCACCGCCTGTCCCCAAGACGACGCATTCTTTGTCTTTGACGGCAATCCCTGCGTGGTCCAAGGACCGACCAAAGCCGCTGTAATCTGTATTATAGCCAAAATCACCTTCAGCCGTCATATAAATCGTATTGACCGCACCGATAACCTGCGCTTCGTGGGCAATATCGGCTAAAAACGGCATGACTTCTATTTTATAAGGAATCGTTACATTAAGTCCTACATAGCCTTCTCGTTTTAGACGAATTAATTCATTCGGCACATCGCGGCGGTTCATTTCAATCAAATCATATGTTCCTTGTATACCTAACAGCTGAAACAGCTTGGTATGAATCGCCGGTGATTGGCTGTGTCCTAATTTTTCACCGATTAATCCGAATTTCATTCTGCATCATCCCTTCTGTATCAGCCGGATAATTTCCTAATAGTTTAAAATACTTACATGTTCGTTTCAAGGCACGCAAGGTGCGTACGACTCCCGGATCCTTGAGACTTCCCATGACATCAATATGGAAAAAATATTCAAAAGGATGCCCTTCGATAGGACGGGATTCCAAATGGGTCATATTCATATCATTATAAAAGAAATGGCCCAAGACATGATACAACGCACCGGGCGCATGATGTACGGTCAAAACCAATGTGATTTTATCGGCTCCTTCGATGTCTTCCGCCTGCGGCGCAATGACAAAAAAGCGGGTAAAATTCGTATGGTTGTCATTGATATTGCGTTCCAGCATCGTAAGACCATACATGTCTGCAGCCGTGCTGTTGGCCACAGCGGCAATATCATGACGCTGCTCTTTCTGCACGAGCTGCGCACTTTGGGAGGTACTGAAATACGGCTGCAGTTTCCAGTTCGGATGGGTATTGAAATAATGACGGCACTGTGCCAATCCCTGGGGATGGGAATAGACCGTATGAATATCTTCCAGCCGCGTCCCCGGCATAGTCAGCAAATGATGTTCGACTTTGACGTATTTTTCACCAACAATATGACAGTTCAATCGGTGTATCAAATCGTATACTTCTGTAATGCCGCCTGTTGTAGAGTTTTCAATAGGAAGTACGCCATAGCGGACTGTCCCGTCGGCTACGGCTTGTACTAAATCGGCAAATTGGCCATAATAGGTCGGCTCTATGGATTTCCCTGCAAAATGTTCTTTCATGGCCCGATAACTATACGAGCCAGGTGTGCCAAAACATCCCACAGGCAGTGTACACTCACCATTAGTCATCGTTTCACATCCTTTTCGCACCGAGATACATATCAAGTATCGTCCAAGCCGCCGCAGCTTCTACAACCGGTACGGCTCGCTGTACGATACAGGGATCATGGCGTCCCGTAATTTCCAGCATACAGTTTTGCTGCGTATCCGTATCAATTGTTTCCTGTGGCTGGCTAATAGACGGCGTTGGCTTAATCGCCAAGCGGAACAGAATCGGCATGCCATTAGTAATGCCGCCATTAATACCGCCATTGTGATTGGTTTTCGTTTTGACCTGTCCTTGTTCATAATAGAAAGCATCATTCGCTTGAGATGCCCGCATCGCTGCCAAGGCAAAGCCATCGCCAAATTCAATACCTTTGACTGCCGGAATGGAAAACATCATATGGCTCAACTGACTTTCAACGGAATCAAAAAAAGGTTCGCCAATACCTGCCGGCATTCCCTGTATAATACATTCAATACTGCCGCCGATGGAGTCTTGTTGTTGTTTTGCCGTCAGAATTTCTTGTTCCATTACAGCGGCCTGATTTGTATCGAGTACGGGAAGATTCTGTGTTTTTAATTGCTGTAATGTCGTCGTTTCTTCTCCCAGCGGTGAGAACGAACAGTCCTTTACATTGCCGATTTGCAAAATATGAGAGCCAATATAGATGCCGTGACGTGCTAAGATCTGGGAGGCAACGGCACCGGCAAAGACCAAGGGGGCTGTTAATCTGCCGGAAAAATGGCCGCCGCCGCGATAGTCATTATAGCCGCCATAGCGAATCTTGCCGCTGTAATCGGCATGACCGGGCCGCATGATATGGCGCAGCTGATCGTAGTCTTTCGAATGCTGATCGCCGTTAACAATGCGCATGCAAAGCGGCGTTCCCGTCGTATGTCCTTGGAAATAGCCGCTGTCTATGGTAAAGGCGTCTTTTTCAGAACGGGCTGTTGAAAGGGGATTTTTTCCCGGTGCGCGCCGAGCCATTTCCAAACGAACCGCATCCCAGTCGATCGCCTCACCCGCAGGCAAGCCGTCTAATACGGCACCGATCGCCGTACCGTGGGATTCGCCAAAAATAGTGACTGTTATCTTGTTTCCAAATGTATTCATTTCTTACCCTTTCTGTTCGCATTGACCGCCTAATGACGCAAAATCTTCCCAAAATGTAGGATATGATTTGCGAACACATAACGCACCAGTAATCGTCAGCGGGCTTTGGCAACGCTGCGAAGCTACGGCCAAAGCCATGGCTACGCGATGGTCATTCCATCCATCTACAGTGCCGCCCGTAAAACCGGACACGCCGTGAATAATAAGGCCTTCCGGTTCTTCTTCGATGCGAGCCCCGATTTTATTTAGTTCTACGGCCATAGCATGCAGGCGGTCACATTCTTTCAGCCGCACTCTCGCCGCATGAGTAATATGCGTCACCCCGCTGCTGCAGGAAGCAACTACTGCCAGTACGGGTACCAAATCCGGGCAGTCTTCTACATCAATCGTCGTGCCTATCATCGTACTTGGCTGTGCTTGTATCCTGCTGTCATTACCAACAATCGTACCATCCATATTTTGTAAAATAGTAACAATCGCTTCATCACCTTGAGAGGAATGCTGGCGCAATCCCGTACACGTAATCGGATTTCCTAATAATCCGGCAGAAAGCCAAAACGCTGCCTGCGAATAATCGCCTTCCACCGTATACGTTCCAGCTTGATACGACTGATTTCCTGGAATATGGAAGGTATTTTTCCCGTCCCATTGTACCTGTACGCCATGGCGAGCCATGCAGTCCAACGTCATGGTAACATAGCTGAGCGATTCCAGTGTTGTCGTGCTTTCCAATACAGAATCCCCATCTAGCAGCGGAAGCGTCAGCAATAGTCCTGTAAAAAACTGAGAACTAACATTGCCTGCTAAGGCGTAATGTCCCGGTTGCAATTTTCCTTGTACCGTCATCGGCAAACCGTCGTCTGTCAGCGTATAGGGGATATGATGGTCTGTAAAAATCTGATAATATGGATCTAATGGTCGTTTAGGCAGTTTTCCTTGTCCAACAAAGGTAACGGTCTGGTCATGCAGCATACCGACAGGAATCAAAAAGCGCAAGGTCGACCCAGATTCACAGCAATCTGCCGTAACCGGCTGGGTTTGCGGTTTAAGACCGCCTATGACACGATATGCTGCACGCCCCGTATAAGCTGAAGGAATTCTTTCAATGACAGCCCCAAAAGCCTGCAGCACGCGGCATGTCGCTTCTATATCCTGTGAAATAGAAATATTTTCCACAATGCTCTCGCCGTCAGCTAAGGCCGCACAAATTAAATCGCGATGGCCAATACTTTTAGACGACGGAATGGACACGGTGCCGCCTAAAGCCTGAGGTGTAATACATATATCCATTTATTTTATATCTGCCTTTCGTATATATTTTGGCAGTTCATCTGCCTGAATGGGGAGAAGCTGACTCTTGCCGATTTTTTTCAGCACAATCAGCGTAATCTGACTGCCGCGTTTTTTCTTGTCATGGCTGATATACTGCAGCAAATCTTCCGGCGCTGCAGCAACTTGGGTCGGTAAACTATATTTTTGCACAACCTTGCGGATTCGTTCCGTTGTTCCGGCTTCGGTCATTCCCATTTGCTCCGTTACGGCAGTCAGCATTACCATGCCGGCTGCTACGCCTTCACCATGAGTATAGTAACCATACCCATAGCAGCGTTCAATGGCATGGCCGATGGTATGCCCAAAGTTAAGGAGCATCCGTTCTCCCAAATCCAATACATCGTGTTCGACGATGCGGGCTTTGATGCTGCAGCAGCATTCAATAATTTCTTCCCAATGGGACGCAATCGTATCATCATCGACCTGTTCCAACAATTCGAATAATTTGGCATCGCGAATGCAGCCATATTTAATGACTTCTCCCAAGCCGTCATGAATAAACCGTTTAGACAGGGTTTGGAGCAATTCCGGATCAATCAATACGCCTTTGGGCTGATAAAAACTGCCGGCCTGATTTTTGCCGCTTGGCAAATCAATGGCAACTTTGCCGCCAACGCTGCTGTCAACTTGAGAAATAATCGTCGTCGGTATCTGAATAAATGGAATACCCCGTAGAAATGTAGCTGCCGCAAAGCCTCCCAAATCACCGACAACACCGCCGCCAAATGTAATAATACAATCGCTGCGGGTGATGCCTGCATCTGACAGTTTTTGATACAATGCCAATAATTGTTCACTATTTTTACTTTTTTCTCCGGCCGGAAAAATAAGGCGATGTACAGAAAATCCCTCCTGTTTCAATGTATGTTCCAAGCGATTTCCGTATAAGCCATCTACAGTATCATCACTGATAATCGCTATATGATTTGCTTTGGTCAGGCTTTTTACATACGCACCAGCACGCTCCAAAAGGCCGTCTTCTACCGTAATGGTATAGGAATCTTTTCCTAAATCAACGTAAATTTGTTTCATGTACTAATTCCTTTCTCCGCATAGCGGCTTGCTGTAAATACTGGGTCATATTCTTAGCATCTTCCTGCTCCAGCATGATAGAAAACGCACGCAGCGAATCGCTGAAGCGACGGATTTCATATAACAGATTCTCTTTATTGGATAAAAACAATTGTGTCCATAAAGGGGCATTAATATCAGCAACCCGCGTACCATCACGAAAACTGCCGGCGACAAAAAACTTGGTCATCGGATTCATGGCATCACTGTTGACAAGAGCCGTTGCCAAGACATGGGGCAAACTGCTTGTATAGGCGATAAACTGATCATGTTCCTGCGGCGTAACCGTTACCACATGGGCGCATCCTAAAGCGTTTGCCATTTCCCGCACCGTCTGGATATGTACAGCTGTGTTGAATTCTGTTGGTACAATAATATAATTGGCATGATGGAATATTTCGGCCTGGGACATCCCATATCCGCGACCTTCCCGGCCTGCCATAGGATGCCCCGGTACAAAGTCCATCCCATCCGGCAGCATATCCCGTATTTGCGTGGCTGTATTGCCTTTGATACCGGCCACATCCGTCAGCAGTACGTCCTTTTTGAAATAGGATATATTGTTTTTTATAAACGCAATCATCGTATCGGCTGCCATACAAAAAATCAACATATCCGCTTGCTGTAAAGCATTCGTTCCGCTGGTATAGCCTTCATCAATCACACCGTCTGCTTTGGCCTGCGTTAGCGCCGTTTCATCTATATCAACAGCCAGTATATGCTGTACACCCAATCGCCGCAGTCCTTTGGCATAGGAGCCGCCAATTAACCCCAATCCAATAATTCCTATTGTTTGCTTTGTAAAAAAGCCGCTGTCTCCCTGTTCCATCATGTATCCCCCATTATTTTTACTCTATACTTATAATTCTCTGCCGACAATCGGCGCAATCTGCCGCAGGGACTGCATCAAATGATCAAACATCTTTGGTGTAATGGATTGAGCACCGTCGCACCATGCATTGGCCGGATCGTTATGTACTTCTACCATGATGCCGTCTGCACCGGCTGCAATCGCTGCTTTAGCCATAGCTTCTACCATCCAGCGTTTGCCTGTCGCATGACTGGGATCTACAATAACCGGCAAATGGCTTTGATGTTTGACTGCCAGCACTGCACTCAAGTCCAAGGTATTTCTCGTGTACGTTTCAAATGTCCGAATGCCTCGTTCACATAAAATAACGTTGTGGTTACCGCCAGCCATAATGTATTCGGCAGACATGAGCCACTCTTCAATAGTGGCACATAATCCTCGTTTGAGCAGAACGGGCTTATTGATTTTGCCGACAGCTTTCAGTAAATCAAAGTTCTGCATATTGCGGGCGCCGATTTGAATAATGTCTACGTTATCGTCTAAAAAGAGATTGAGTTTATCGGCTGACATGATTTCTGTTACCACAGGCAGGCCTGCTTTTTTACCGGCATTGCACAACATATCCAATCCCTTGTCCCGCAATCCCTGGAAGGAATACGGCGATGTGCGGGGTTTAAATGCGCCGCCGCGAAGCATCGTCGCGCCGGATGCCTTAATATCTCTGGCAATGCCATCCATTTGTTCCTGCGATTCTACCGAGCAGGGACCGGCCATAACGGCCAGCTTTTTACCGCCGATTTGCGCATCCCCTACCTGAATGACTGTATCTTCCGGATGAAATGCTCGACTGGCCCGTTTGTACGGTTCTTCTACACGAATGACATTTTCTACGTATTCATAGCTGCGAATCTGATCTTCATCAATCGCTGCCGTATTGCCTACTAATCCCAGCAAAGTCTTACGGGCGCCTTTACTTTTATCTACTTGCAGGCCTTTCGCCTGAATCATTTTGGTCAAGGTATCAACAAATTCTTTTGGTGCATTCGGTTTTAGTACAATAATCATCGGTTCTCATCCTTTCATAATAAAAAAAGCAGACTCACATGAGTCTGCTTGTATTCATTCAATCAAAAGTAAATTACAACGGTTCTTTTATCCTGCTAAAGAACCAAGCGATGCTATCGGTTGAAGTTTTCTCATGTGTTCATGGTTTCTATTGAATTTGTCGTAGCAAAAATAGCCAGCGCTAAAATACAAATAGCCCCAGCTAAAATACGTAAAGACATATTCAATTGCAACATGTATGAATGAGATATTTTTCATTTGGATAGACTCCCTTTGTGCAATTTCAAAAATTCGTTGGTGTCATTGTATACCTTTAGCCTGTACTTTGTCAAGACAATCAGTCTAATGATTTGCAGTCATTTTACAATAAACGTTGTACTTTTATTGTCTTATGTTTACAAAAAAAAAGTCTGTGTTATAATATGCTGTAACTCAGTCAATTTTTTAGTGGACACCATTTTGTTGGAAACACGCCACTTCAGGAGGGATATTATGGGAATGCAAATTGAATTCATCAGGAAATTACCAACACCGCAAGAACTTATGGACGAATTTCCCATCACCGATGCAGTTCGCAAAATTAAGCAGCATCGTGATGAATGTATTAAAAATATTTTTACCGGCAAGGATGACCGGTTTCTGCTAATTATTGGTCCTTGTTCTGCTGATAATGAAGATGCTGTCGTCGACTACATTCATCGTCTCGGTAAAGTACAAGAAAAAGTGGCGGACAAAATCTTCATCGTACCCCGTGTCTATACCAACAAACCACGGACGATTGGCGTCGGTTACAAAGGCATGCTTCACCAGCCAGATCCGGAAGGCAAAGAAGACATGCTGGCAGGCATCATCGCGATTCGGGAAATGAACTCCCGTATCGTCCGCGAAACAGGATTTACGTGTGCTGAAGAAATTCTCTACCCGGAAATTTATCGGTATCTTTCCGATTTGTTATCGTACGCAGCCGTCGGCGCTCGTTCGGTAGAAGACCAGCTGCATCGCATGATTGCCAGCGGCGTTGGCATTCCGGTCGGCATGAAAAATCCACCATCCGGTGACTTGTCTGTTATGCTCAATTCCATTGCAGCTGCACAGCATTCACAAGAATTTTTATTCCGCGGCTGGGAAGTCCGCACCAACGGAAACCCGCTGGCCCATGCGATTTTGCGCGGTTATGTAGATACCTTTGGCAATAGCCTGCCGAATTATCATTATGAAGATTTACATCATGTACTGGAAATGTACAACGAACGAAACCTAGCCAATCCGGCCGTTATCGTAGATACGAACCATGCTAATTCCGGTAAAAAATATATGGAACAAATCCGTATCGCCAAAGACGTCATGCACAGCCGTCACATGAGCTCAGATATTCGTACTCTCGTTAAAGGATTGATGATCGAAAGCTATATTGAAGACGGCAATCAAAAAATCAGCGAAGGCACCTATGGTAAATCCATTACCGATCCTTGCCTGGGCTGGGAAAAAACAGAACGCCTCATTCTCGATCTGGCTGAATTAGTATAAGATACCTCCGTATCACACGCCAAAAAAGCTTCCACACTGTCGCTGACAGCATGGAAGCTTTTTTATATGAAGCAGCTTAAAACGAATCAAGGAGTTCGTATCCTTTGCCGCGCAGAAATGTTTCTGCTTCGGGTTCACTGGTTTTAAATACAGCAACCGGTGTAGATGCCTTGCGATTATACGAAATATACAAGTAATCAATGGTTACATTGGCATCTTCCAAATTTTTCAAAATTTTATCCAGACTCCCCGGCGTATCTGCCATTTCAATAGCCAATACTTTATCCATGCGGCACTGATAGCCTGCATCCTGCAAAACCTGTAATGCCTTTTCCGGATCTGTTACAATCAAGCGAATAATCCCAAATTCTGCACTGTCATTGGCCAGCATGGTATACAAATTGACGTGAGCTTGCGCTAATACATGCGTCATTTTACGTAATGCGCCTTGTTTGTTTTCTGTGAATAGTGAAATCTGATTCAGCATAGTACTTCTTCCTTTCTCTACAAAAAAGGCAGGCTCACATGAGCCTGCCGAGTCTATCCAATGAAACAGCAAATCAATGATTTATGCTGCTATATATCCTTGTTCTCTCATGTGCATATTACCGTAATGAAATTGAGGGTATGCCAAATAGCCAGCGCTAAAATAGCTCCAGCTAACGTATGTAAAGACATATGCAACTGTATCCATACGTTGTAACATGGCTTTCATTTGGATGGTCTCCTTTTTGTATTTCTTAAAATTTTGATGTCGTCATTGTATACCGAACGGTCCGGATTTGTCAAGAATAAACTTTCATTCTCTGCAAATCCATTACCAGGATGGCGGAATCGCTGTCGTAACGACACGGAATGTATACCCTTGGTCTTTCAGCATTTTGATAATGGTCGGCAACGCTTCTACCGTTGCTTCATGGCCGGATGCATCATGCATTAATATAACCAAATGTGAATGTAAATACGGACGTAAGGACAGTTGTTTTTTAATGTTTTCTACTTCTTTTTCTGCCGTTTTACCTGTGCCGTCCGCATCCCCTGTCAGTGCATTCCATCCTACTTCGATGTAGCCAACTTTTTGAATAGCCTGCCAAAAAGCCGACGTAAAATGCCCCTGCGTACCACCGGGCGCGCGAGAGATGACGGGACGTACGCCAATAGCATGATAAATCAGCATATCCGTTTGCAGCAGCTCATCCATATAGGCTTCAGGCGAGGCGTATATTTTTTTGTAATCATGCGTATATGAATGTACGCCAATAGCATTGCCAGACCGATAAATTTCTTTGACTACCTCTGGATGCAGACGGACATTTTGTCCTGTCAAGAAAAACGTCGCATGAATATCTTCATCATGCAATATTTGAAGAATCTTTTCTGTGTTTTCCTTATTCGGCCCATCATCAAATGTCAAATACGCAACATGATCGCCGTAATAATATTCACGCGTTTGGCCATATGTCAGCGGCAATCCCTTCGCTTTTCGTTCTTCAAGGGTGTATTTATCATACACAGGTTTATCATTATCTACCGGCGGCAGGGAAAAATCATCTCCCACAAAAGCCACATCCGGTTTTTGTTCTATCACAGATGATGCAGGATGATCTGTTGGCTGCGCAGCCATATGCTGCTGATTACGCTGATAACAAATGCCGCCAGCTACAGCCAAGAGACAGATTGCAATACATCCAATTACTATCTTGCTTGTTTCCTTCATTTTCATCAACAATTACTTTCTCTTATTCGTATCATATGTCACGTATTGGCGAATCGTACAGGTTTCTCGATATCCGTCAGCCAACACGCTGGCAACTAATCCCAAATCTCCCAAATCATCTAATAATGCTTCGGTCATACGATGCTGTACGGCGTTATATCCTGTACAGAACAAAACTCGTTCACACGGCATGCCCCGGAATAAACCGCGAGGATGCTTAAGCAGTTTTGCCAGCATAGCCGGCGTAATCACAGCGCCTTCTTTGCGTCCCATAATCACCGTTGCCGTATCAATTCCTTCTACCTTTTCACCGGTCAAAGCATTACCCAGCATTTGCAGATTCAAGACACCGATAACGGTGTCACAATTTTCCGGCAATGGCACATCGTCAGGAAGCGGCGCTTTAAGCCACTTGTTTTTCGCTTCATCGCCTTCAATCAAAATATACCAGGCAGGATGCCGTGTTTTAATTTTTTCAATGACTTTTGGCGAAAGGCCCATATACCGGTCATTGCTGTCCAGTCCTTGAAACCAAGCCGGTACATGGCCGGATGCAATGCGTTCCGCACAAAATTTTTCCCCTTTTTCTATATCATCGGTACAAATGACATCAAAAGGTTCTACGTTGTCAACACGAGCGCTGTCCATGGGAACCGTGCTGCTAACCATAATTGGCAAATGACCTTCATGACCATATTTGCCTAATCGTTCCAACACTGTCGTTTTACCGCCGGCACCAACAATAGCCGTAATGCCCGGTTTTAACAACCGAAGCCACCGATTATCCTGAAACATATTTCTTCCTCCCTACGTACAGCAATTATTTTTTCATATTCATCTGCAGCTGCTTACTATGACCTTTCCAAGCTTCTTTTATCAGCTTGCGGACTAATTCAATCGTCAAGGTACGCCGTTCTGCTTCTGAACATGTACCATGATTGGCAAACTGCAGTTCTTCACTGGCCAAATGGGCTACATTTTCTCTCACAGCCATGCCTTTTTCTGTCAATTCTTCACTGGCGCTCTCGGCAATCGCTGCCATTCCCGGACGGCCGCCAATCACAATCTGCCACGAATCATCGACATATAAAGAAACAGCCCCTGTCAGATACGGCTCGTCAGCCGGTGACAGCCGATACGCACCATATGCCGTATATACAAGCTCTTTGGCAACGACAATCTGGGTTATCATTTCTCCCATCGGCGGGCATCCCAAATAGTCGTTTAAATTCATCCGTCCTTTATCCTGCAGCATCACATCGACATGAAGGGATAACAAAATAGGCAATACGACAGAAAAAGGCATTTTGGAAGCAACTAATGCGCCTATCGTACTGCGGTGTATTTCTTCCTGAGCCGGCATTTCGTTCAGATAGCGAAAAATCGCACCGCCGGCTAATTCTTTTATAACCGCAGAAGCAGCTAAATCAGCCATCGTCACCATAGCGCCAATCACGATTTCGTCGCCGCAGTCTTCTATGCTGTTTAATCCTGTCTGTGATAAATCAACAGCTATGTCATAATGTTCTTTCTGATGTTTTACACCCTGCCGCCCTGCCAAAAATACGGCACTGGCCGCGCTTTTATATGCAGCATATGCTTCCGCCGCACTTTTAGGCGTTATGATTTCAGTACTGGTAATCAACGGGCATACACGCTCCTTAGTTACAATATAGTTTCTTGTTACGTATGACTAGCCACATTTTTCCGTTCCCCATTTAAGGCAAAGGAACCGCCAGTTTCTTCTAGGATTTTTTCTACTACGGCATCCACGCCAATTGTATCACATAGGTCCATTTCTTCTTTATACAATACCAGTGGCATCAATAGGTCTGCCTTTTGACCATCCTGCATAGGTATTTCCCCCAGTTCTCCGTCAAATTGAACGATCGTCACGCCGGCAAACGGGGCCTGCGAAGAAAATGGTTCTTGCTGTTCTGTATTGGCTAACAAAAATCCATAGGCCATCCAAGTATGATGCACATGAGGAAACCTGCCAAGTTCCATTAACAGCCAAACCGGCCAGCCGGCTGGATCGGATAAGGATATGGACTGCTTAGGGTGAAACGGCCAATCTGCCGGCAAAATTAAGGATAATTCTGTATACATTTCTTTATCTTGCGGTAATAGGCCTGTTGGACAATGCAGGGGAGCCGTACTCATTCCCATCGTATGCAATACATAAAATGGTTCTTCAACAGTCGGATACAACACTTCTACATCAATAGCCAGTGGTGTCTTGTTACAGTCCGACACAATCTGCCATTCCCGTTGCGGAAATAAGCGATGAAAATATGCCTGCACTTGCTTTTTATACTCCTGATGAAGGGGTGTTATTTTTTCAACATCCGTCATGGCAAAGAATCGCGGCATACACTGCCTTTGCATACTATCCCTCCTCATGGCTTTATATTTTATTATATCATAAATCAAACATACATCCTAATTTCTACCAAAGAAGCTGTCCAACGACTACGCCCAGCCAGCAGCAGCAAAATGCGCCAATAATCGTACCGCCGCCATAACCAAAGGCAAACGCCATATGACCGGTCTGTATCAATGTCAGCCATTCCATATTAAATGTGGAAAATGTTGTAAACCCGCCGAGAACGCCCGTAACTATCAACAATTTTATAAGCGGCGATATATTGACATGAAATTGAAAAAACATCATAAGCAATCCAATACAAAAAGATCCCACTAGATTGACAATTATGGTTCCGTACGGAAACGACAATCCGCCATGGGCATTAGCCCAAAGCGTCACCATATACCGCAATGCCGCACCAATGCCGCCGCCCAGCGCAACAGCTACTATTTTTTCCATCATCGCATCCTTCTTTCCATGACAACAAAAAAGACTCCTACCTCTGCTCATCAGGTAGGAGTCATCAGCATAAGCCATTCAGGCGAACTCCATCGCCTTTCTATTCTGTTCCTTATCATACCAAATGTTCCAATTCATTGTCAACTATTCCGTTATTGTCTCTTGAAAATTTTCGACATCATTTCGTCGCTGCCGTATCCCGCACCATATCCCGTGCCGGCGCCGGTACATTGCGTTCATCTTTGATGATTTTTTTCTTTCTCGTGCTGACTTGATACAGTGTCTGCATTACTTCATCTACTGCGTCTTCGCCTGGACTACAATTTTTCCACGGCTGCTGATTTTCATTTTCTATCTTCGTTACCCGGAATTCTTTAACTTGACACAAATCATAGCCGGGTTAGATATATGCATTGTCTGCCATCGCCGTCATGACCGTGCAGACAAATACCAGTATCCCCACTATCACTTTCTAACCTTTCATGGTCATCCCCTCCTTTGTATATCGTAATAACAACCGTTCAATTTTTGCTGCAGCCTTTTACACACCGATTATTTTACGTTGTATCTATTTAATCTTCTATCTTTTTTCCGCCATGCAAGGTGGTTAACGTCGTTTTATCCTGCTGGGAACTAAGAATCGAATAATCAAGCTGTCCGTTATGCTTGCAGTGTGTGTAATATGGGGGGGGGCAATATATTGAATAATTTTATAAATATCCCACATATCAAAATAATACTAATGATTCCGAATCCCCATAACACAATTCCTCTATCCTGTATGTACGATAATGCCTCATTGGCATTTGTTTGAAATAACGTTAATAAAATATCGCCTGTAATAAGCTGTCCATTCAATAGATAATACCCTAAAATCACTACTGGGACCAATAAAATAAAAATTAACATTAATTGTATGATTCCTGCGCAGACCATCGATACTGCCCGTTTCTTTATGGGATAAAAAATATATTTCAATATTAAGAGACAACTGATTTCTTCTGTTCCCCAACAAAAAACATCGATTATTTCTTCAGCAGATACATTCAATCCTGTAAAAATACCAATGTACGGAATTGTCACATATAATAAAATAACGACTAGACTAAGTTGTATTACTCTGCGAGAAAAATTCCATAAAAATAACATCATGCTAAAACAAATTCCCGTACATACTAAAAGTTTTCCAAAATGGATTGCTTGAATCCCTGTCGCTGCCGGAATCCGTATCAGCACGGAAAACAAATAAAATACAGACAGCACTACCAGCCATTTTTGTAAATTTTTCTTGTTTTTTCTTGCTATTTCACACCTCTTCATTTTTTCTCCTTTCTATAAAAACACATATGTTATTATACGAAACAACACCTTTTTTGTCCATGATTTACCCATTTTCAAAACAGGAACGATTCTCTCTTGTAATGGCTATCTAAATATAGTACAATAAATATAATAAAAAGGTTATATGTCGATATAATCTATATGCATGATATATTGTTTAGCAAAGGGATGACAGTATGAAAACACGCTGTATAGAGTTAAGCCAATTTGAAGCAGAGCTGTTGCTAGCTTTTATAAACCAAGATAAGGATACACCTATTTCCGCCGGCTTATGCCGTATGATTTACCGCCGGCTTGAAGGAAAACCGGCATTTGCTCAAAGTCGTATTGATGTACGTAAACCTAGTACGCCAATTATCCGTCCGGCTATCGCAGGAAAATAAACACAACGAAAAAAACATCATAAAACCGGTCTTGTAATCAGACTATTCTCTGATTATGAGACCGGTTTCGTTATTTTTATCTGTATATCGACTGATGTTACTTCATCTTAAATCCAGTGTACCATAATTCCTGCAATAAGCCCAGATACGACAGATACCGATACGATGCCAGCAATAACCAGTTTGGGCATCATATAATCCAGCACGGCTTTTTGTTCTTCCGGTGTTTTTCCGCAAGCCCGTGATACTTCTAATGAAATAAGATAGGTCGCCGGAAATCCGAAGAACGCCGTAACTGCCATCGCTATCGACAATTTCCAATCAAAGTGGACGAGTCTGCCAACAGCCGCCGCTACGATAGAACAGCTAATCGTACCAATGCACAGCACGATAATCAGCGGCAAAATCATCCCCAGAAGCATGGCCGGTGTCGTATTGGTTAATCCTACAAAAATCATGGCAACCGCTCCGGCAAGGACAAATCCTAATCCATTGGCTTTGGCCAGGCATCCTTCTTCCAATAGCCCGATTTCATGAAGCACAACGCCAAAAATCAAGCCGTAAATCAGAAAACTCAAGCCCGTATATTGACCCAATAGCATCGAAATATAGGAAATAGCCGCCAATTTCAGCAAAATGACATTGGTCGTGCTGAATTTTTCCGGCAAATAAATAATTCGCAGCCACGAACGATTGTTGGCTTTCTTTTCTCCTTCTAAGATATTTCCCGCATCTTGAAGTGTGCCATCTCGGAATTTTTGACAATACGCATCGCCTTCTCGCTTACAGAAAAAGCTGGCAATGGGAATGCCGACAAAATTTTGAAAAACGAGAACAAGCACGGCAAATACCTGAATATCCGGTCTTGCCAATATATCACCGATAGGGGCCATGACCAAATAGGCAACCATGCCACCGGCTAACACAGGCGCACCGACTAAGGCATAATAGGGATCCATGAAAAAGCGTCCTGCAAAAAATACGCCGCAGGCTACGGCAATCGTCGCTATAAGCGTAACAAAGACGGTTTTCCATTCTTTGGCAAAATCCCGAATCCGAATCGTCGTGCCAATATGAATCAGAAACATACACACAGTCAACTTGGCAAACGGTATGAGTCCGGAATCCACAAAAATAGTCTTAGGCAGTCCGCACCAAAATCCAATCGTAAACATCACGGCACACGCCAACATGGATGACACAAAAGCTTTCGTCTTATCTGCTACAAAGTCACCGATGGAATACACCAAAAAAATAATAATAAGTGCTAAAAAAGGGTTCATTGTTTCCACATCACTTTCTATTCGCTACATTTTTGAAGTTGCTTTTAGATATACTGTCAACATATATTCCAATGCCAGGGGCAGTCCTTTTTCATCATCCAAATAAAAATACGGATTATGATGGGGTGTCAACTCATGACTGCCCGTCGGATCTCCCAAGCCAAACCAGCCAATGCCTGCCGGTTTTTGTTCGCTGAAATATCCAAAATCTTCCGCTCCCAGCGATGGCGATACATGATCTACCGTAATACCGAGTTCTTTTGCCGCTTCCTGCATCAGTGCCGCACATTCCGGAGCCACGGTGCATGCCGGATAGCCATATACCATGGTAACTTTGACTTCGCATTGATGAGCCGCACAAATCGTTTTGCTCAGCCGTTCAATTTCTTCCATCACAAAGGTACGCAGGTTGGTATCGAGGACGCGCACACAACCACCCATGCTGACATTAGCTGGAATTACATTCGCTACGCCTTCTACGCCGCAGTGCAGATAGGACACGGACACAGTGCAATTAGCCAAGGGATCACATTTTAATGCTGGAATCAAATTGATCGCACTGATGAGTTCTCCTGCCGGAATTAACGGATTATTGGCCGTATGTGGGAAACCGCCGTGCCCGCCTTTGCCGGTAATCTTCAAATCATATGTGCCAACAGCTGCAAACCGCACCCCTGCCTGTACATCAATATGCCCAACCGGGCTGGATGCATTGACATGAATGGCAAACATATAATCAATCTGTTTCATAATGCCATCTTGTACCAGCTGCACCGCACCGCCTGGCAGCATTTCTTCTCCTTGTTCAAACACAAAATAAACGGTTCCTGCAATCAAGTCTCGATGACTTGCCAAGATTTCTGCCATGGCCATCAATAATGCCGTATGCGCATCATGTCCGCAGCCATGCATCACGCCCGGTGTCTGGCTTTTATAGGGCAAATCATTTTCTTCCGTCAATCCCAAGGCATCCATATCAGCACGCAAGCCAATGGAAGGACCCGGTTTGCTGCCTTTTAAATACCCTACGGTACTATTGCCGTGAATCCCCGAAAGCATAGGAATACCGGCTTTTTGCAAACGGCTGCGAACCCATTGGGCCGTATTGGTTTCATGAAATGATAATTCTGGGTGGGCATGTAAATACCGACGGTTTTCAATTAATTCACTGCTGTATGCAGTGACTAATTGTTTTACTAGTTGATTCATTTTCAGCACCTCGATGCGTATGTAATGTAAAAAAATGTATATATACTGTATCTTTATGTCCTTTAGTATGGCATGTATATCGTATACTGTCAAGCAGGGCTTATGATATACTATGTTTTTTTACATCTCTTTGCCATACCTAAAAATAGAGTATCACATCATGCGTTTCAATATCATGCACCATTTCTTCCTGTCAACTACTCACCACCTAACACCTACAGTGTTTGAGGTGGGAGCTTGCAAGTCGGAGTTACATAGGTATTAGCGATATTATCTCCCTAATTCCGCCTACATCATCGGGCAGTTGACAATGCCCGTTTTGCCAAGGAGTTTACTCCGAGGCAGTTGGTATTCTTTCGTATCGAGGATGGTTGTCTCCAGAAATCCACATTGTACCAAGAAGCTGAATATTCATAGCTCCGATACGGTCATCGTTGGACCGATACCCACACTGACAACGATATAGATGTCTGTGATGGTCACGGTTTTCTTTGTGGATAGTTCCGCATTTCGGACAACGCTGCGAAGTGTATGTTGCTGAAACTTTCAGCACTTCTGAACGATTTTCGTGAGCTTTATAGGTTAGAAACTGCTCTAATTGGTAAAAGCTCCAACTTCGCAGGTCATATTTCTGTTTTACAGTTCTGGAGAGATTCGATTCCTCGAAGCTCACGCCTGTCAAATCTTCAAGTACAAATAGCGTATCTTTACCGTATTTTTCAACGAGTGTCTTAGAAATCTGATGGTTTATATCAGACATCCAACGGTTCTCTCGTCCTGAAATAGCTTTTAGTTTACGCTTTGCTGATTTCGTGCCTTTGGATTGAAGCTGGCGACGAACTTTCTGAAATTTATGTCGTTTTGTGGCAACCTTTCGTCCAGAAATAAATTCAGTTTTGCCTTGTTCATCGTAGCTGACAGTTAAAAACCGCAATCCACGG
>CAKPYN010000025.1 GCA_934202965.1 uncultured Megasphaera sp. | reverse complement strand
AAGTAGGTCTTCGTTTCGCTATTCGTGAAGGCGGCCGTACTGTAGGCGCTGGCGTTGTTTCTGAAATCGACGCATAAGTTTAATCATTCGCTGTGTGAATACTCACAGAGATAAAAATAAAAGAGCTGCAACGTAGTTTGCAGCTCTTTTTGCTTTATATGATTTTTTTTTATAAATGCCATGCAAAATAAGTTACGCAACGATAAAAAAGTGTGTAAAAATCCTTGCATGCATGATTGTTTTGTAGTACACTATGTAAGTACGCGACAACAGGGAATATCCTGGGCGCGTTTAAACTATGATATAGGATGTTGCCCGCATTGCGGGGAAACTCCTATGGAGCAGTCTATTCAATGAAATAGACGTTAGGAGGAATTACGTAATGGCAAAACAGGAAAGAATCAGAATTCGCCTTAAAGCGTATGATCACAAAACGTTAGATCAGAGCGCGGCGAAAATCGTCGATACGGCGAAACGGACAGGTGCTATGGTATCTGGTCCTATTCCGCTGCCGACGGAAAAGAACATCTTCACGATTCTGCGTTCTCCGCATGTTAACAAAGACTCTCGTGAACAGTTCGAACTGCGTACGCACAAACGCTTGATCGATATTCTTGAAGCATCCAATAAAACGGTTGATGCATTGATGAGACTCGATCTGCCGGCAGGCGTAGACATCGAAATCAAATTATAGGAGGAGGTGCGATTATGTCTAAAGCTATTTTGGGTAAAAAATTAGGTATGACTCAGGTCTTCACAGAAGAAGGCGCAGTTGTTCCTGTAACAGTCGTCGAAGCTTCCCCGAACGTAGTTGTCCGTGTCAAAACAGTTGATACTGACGGATACAACTCCATTCAGTTGGGCTATGGCGAAATCAAAGAAAAACATCTGACAAAACCCGTTAAGGGTCAATTCGACAAAGCAGGCGTTGCTCCTGTAAAGTATCTTCGCGAATTTCGTTTGACAGATACGCCGGATTATACAGTTGGCCAAACTCTGGCAGCTGATATTTTCGCAAGCGGCGATCTCGTCGACGTAATTGGCACCAGCAAAGGTAAAGGTTTTGCAGGTACTATCAAACGTCACGGTTTCCATCGCGGGCCAATGAGTCACGGTTCCAAATCTCATCGTGAACCTGGTTCTCTCGGACCTATGATCAGTGGTGGCGGCGGTAAAGTCGTCAAAGGTAAAAAACTTCCTGGACAAATGGGTGGTAATCAGGCAACAGTTCTCCATCTTTCTATCGTAAAAGTAGATATGGACAAAAACCTTATCTTGGTTAAAGGTGGCATTCCGGGCGCTAAAGGCAGCCTCGTAATGATTCGCGACACTGTTAAACCCCGCTAATTTGTTGATATACAGGAAGGAGGATAAATTATAATGCCAAAAGTAAGCACGTATAATATTACCGGCGCACAGACCGGTGAAATTGAATTGAACGATAGCGTATTTGGCGTTGAAGTGAACGAAGCTGTCATGAGACAGGCCGTTCTTCGTCAGCTCGCAAATGAACGCTTAGGCACGCATTCCACGAAAACCAGAGGTTTGGTTCGTGGCGGCGGCAGAAAACCTTGGAAACAAAAAGGAACCGGCCGGGCCCGTGTAGGTAGCACTCGCAGCCCATTGTGGGTTGGCGGCGGCACCATTTGGGGTCCACATCCACGCTCTTACGCACAGAAAATGCCGCGTAAAGCTAGACGTTTGGCTGTTAAATCCGCGTTAAGCGATAAAGTAAATACAAATGAATTATTTGTATTAGATGAAATCAATCTCGCAGCTCCGAAAACGAAAGAAATCGTAAACGTCATCAACAACTTCAAATTTGCTGGTGAAAAAGTTCTTTTCGTAACTGATAACGATGAAATCGTTGCTCGGTGTGCACGCAACATCACGGGTGTTAAAGCTGTTTCTACAGAAGGCATCAACATCTTTGATTTGCTTCACTACACAAAGCTGTTTGTTACAAAGAGCGCTGTAGCCAAGATTGAGGAGGTGCTCGCATAAATGAACATGCATGATCTCTTATTAAAACCGGTCATCACTGAAAAAACAACAATGATGATGTCTGATGGCAAGTACACATTTAAGGTACCGCTCCATGCAAATAAAATCGAAATCCGTAAAGCTGTAGAAGCTGCTTTTGATGTTAAAGTTAAAAGCGTAGCAACGCTTCGTACGATGGGCAAATTCAAACGCATGGGTAAGTATGTTGGCAAACGCCCGGACTACAAAAAAGCCATCGTAACACTTCAGGAAGGCGAAACCATCGAATTCTTTGAAGGAGCTTAAGGAATAACGAAATAAAGGAGGAGGCACCAAAATGGCCATTAAATCATTTAAACCGTATTCCGCTGGCCGTCGTTTCATGACAGTTTCGACTTTTGAAGAAATCACGGCATCTAAACCGGAAAAATCTTTGTTGGCTAAAGTTACCAACAAAGGCGGTCGTAATAACAGCGGTCGAATGACTGTCCGTCATCAAGGTGGCGGTCATAAACGCCGTTATCGTTTAATTGACTTTAAACGTATTAAAGATAACATTCCTGCAAAAGTAGCGACGATCGAATATGATCCGAACCGCTCTGCAAATATTGCACTTCTGTTTTATGCAGATGGTGAAAAGAAATATATCATTGCTCCGAACGGCTTAAAAGTCGGCGACGTTGTTTACAGCGGTCCCGAATCTGATATCAAAATCGGTAATGCTTTGCCGCTCGCCAATATTCCTCTTGGTACATTGGTACACAATGTAGAACTTAAAATCGGCAAAGGTGCTCAGATGGTACGCTCTGCTGGTGAATCTGCGCAGCTCATGGCTAAAGAAGGAAATTATGCATTGCTTCGTCTTCCTTCCGGCGAATTGCGCCAAGTTCATATCCGTTGCCGTGCTACAATCGGTGTTGTAAGCAATACGGATTATGAAAACATTACAATTGGTAAAGCTGGCCGTTCCCGTTGGAAAGGCGTTCGCCCAGGCAACCGTGGTGTTGTTATGAATCCGTGCGATCATCCGCATGGCGGCGGCGAAGGCAAATCTCCTGTCGGCCGTAAACGTCCGGTTACTCCTTGGGGTAAACCTGCATATGGCGTTAAGACTCGCGAATCTAAAAAAGCTTCCAATAAGTTTATTGTGAAGAGACGTAAATAGGTTGTGGAAAGGAGATAAATAAGTGTCCAGATCCGTTAAAAAGGGCCCATTCGTAGCATTTCATCTCCTCAAAAAGATCGATGCTATGAATGAAGCTAATGAAAAAAAAGTAGTAAAAACCTGGTCCCGTGCATCCACGATTTTGCCTAGCTTTGTAGGACATACAATTGCTGTTCACGACGGCCGGAAACATGTACCTGTCTATATTACTGAAGACATGGTAGGTCACAAGTTGGGCGAATTTGCTCCGACTCGCACATTCAAAGGCCATGCTAAAGCTGAAAAAGTAACTAAATAAGGGAGGTAACTTTGATGGAAGCAAAAGCAATTGCTAGACATATTCGCATTGCCCCCCGAAAAATTCGAATCGTAGCTGACTTGGTTCGGGGCAAAAATGTAGGCGAAGCTTTCTCTATCTTGAAATTCACTCCGAAAGTGGGTTCTCGCGTAGTAGAAAAAGCATTGCGCTCTGCTGTAGCAAATGCGGAACACAATAATGACATGAATGTAGATAAATTATTTGTTTCTGAAATTTTCGTTGACCAGGATTCCACGATGAAACGTATTCATCCGCGCAGCCGTGGACAGGCTTTCAAAATTTTGAAACATTCCAGTCACTTGACTGTTGTCGTAAAAGAAAGAGCATAAGGAGGGAAACGTAGTGGGTCAAAAAGTTAATGCCCATGGATTTCGTGTTGGCGTTGTAAAACCCTGGGATGCGAAATGGTATGCAGAAAAGGATTATGCAACACTTCTGAATGAAGACGTAAAAATCCGTGAATTCTTAAAGAAACAGTTGTTCATCGCAGGCGTTTCTCGTATTGAAATTGAACGTTCTGCTAAACGTATTAAATTGATTATTCATACTGCAAAACCGGGCATGGTAATTGGTCGCGGCGGTGCTGGTATTGAAGATATTAAAAAAGCACTCAAAGCTTTCACAACAAAAGCTGTTGATGTAAACATTGCTGAAATCAAACAGGCTGAAATGGATGCAACTCTCGTAGCTGAAAACGTTGCCAGCCAGCTTGAACGTCGTATTGGCTTCCGTCGTGCTATGAAACAGTGCGTTGGTCGTACGATGCGCATGGGTGCTAAAGGTATCAAAATCATGTGCTCCGGCCGTCTTGGCGGTGCTGAAATCGCTCGCAGCGAAAGCTTGCGTGATGGTTCTATCCCCTTGCATACACTTCGTGCAAACATTGATTATGGCTTTGCTGAAGCTCATACAACCTATGGCTGCATTGGTGTAAAATGCTGGATTTATAAAGGTGAAATCTTGCCGGAAGCTAAAAAAGCTCCGCAGAAAAAACACGAAGGGAGTGAAGCATAATGTTAATTCCAAAACGTGTTAAATATCGTAAACAGTTCCGCGGTCGCATGAAAGGTCAGGCTCATCGCGGTAATAAAGTAGCACACGGCGAATTCGGTTTGGTTGCTGCTGAACCGTCTTGGATCACAAACCGTCAAATCGAAGCTGCCCGTATTGCTATGACTCGTTATATTAAACGTGGTGGTAAAGTCTGGATTAAAATTTTCCCGGATAAACCAATCACAGCTAAACCGGCTGGTACACGTATGGGTTCTGGTAAAGGTGCTCCGGAATATTGGGTTGCAGTTGCTAAACCGGGTCGTGTACTGTTTGAAATGGGCGGTGTAAGTGAAGAAATAGCTCGTGAAGCTATGCGTCTTGCCGGCCATAAACTGCCGATTAAAACGAAGTTTGTTGTTAGAGGTCAGGAATTAGGTGGTGAACAAAATGAAGGTTAAAGAAATCCGTGCTCTGAGCGCTGCCGAAATGGATGAAAAGGTGGTTAGCCTGAAAGAAGAATTGTTTAACCTCCGTTTTCAACATGCGACCGGCCAATTAGAAAATCCAATGCGAATTCGTGAAGTTAAAAAAACTATCGCTCGCATCAAAACGGTACAGCGTGAAGCAGAACTGAAAGCGCAGGCTTAAGAACGACGTACATAACTGGAATCTAAAAGGAGGTCACAAGCACAGATGGAAAGAAATGAACGGAAAATCCGCGTAGGTAAAGTTGTCAGTGATAAAATGGATAAAACCGTTGTTGTTGCTGTAGAATATAAAACACAGCATAAGCTGTACAAAAAACCGATTATCTCGACTGTAAAATTCAAAGCGCATGATGAAAACAACGAATGCCATGTAGGCGACATCGTTCGTATTGAAGAAACTCGTCCGCTGTCCAAACAAAAACACTGGAGAGTAGTGACAATCGTAGAAGCAGCTAAATAAGCTTGAATTAATTAGGAGGTTAAGCCATGATTCAGCAAGAAACTATGTTGAATGTTGCCGATAACACCGGTGCCAAAAAACTTTTGTGCATCCAGGTCATGGGTGGCTCATATCGTAAATATGGCAACATTGGTGATATCATTACCGCATCTGTTAAAGATGCATCACCCGGTGGCGTTGTCAAGAAAGGCGACGTAGTAAAAGCTGTTATCGTTCGTTCGAAAAAAGGATTGCGCCGTGTTGACGGTTCCTATATCCGTTTTGACGAAAACGCAGCTGTCGTAATCAATAATGATAAAAGCCCTAAAGGTACTCGTATTTTTGGGCCGGTTGCCAGAGAATTGCGTGAAAAAGATTTCATGAAGATCATCTCCCTGGCTCCGGAAGTATTATAATCGGAGGAGGTGTTCTCAATGGGTAAAATGCACGTAAAGACAGGCGATACAGTTATCGTAATCGCTGGTAAAGAAAAAGGCAAAAAAGGCAAGGTCATTGCAGCGTATCCGAAAAAAGACCGCGTCGTAGTTGAAGGCCTTAACCAAGTTAAGCGCCACACAAAACCGAGTCAGAACAATCCTCAAGGCGGCATTATTACGAAGGAAGCTCCTATTCATGTTTCCAACGTTATGCTCGTAGATCCTGAAAGCGGTAAGCCGACCCGTGTAAAAATGGTTCAGCAGGCCGATGGTACAAAAGTCCGCACTGCAGTAAAGAGCGGCAAAGCTATCTAATAAGAAGGGAGGGCCTTGAGAGTGTCCAGATTAAAAGATAAATACCTTTCCGAAGTTGTGAAAGGCTTACAGGAAAAACACAATTACAAAAATGTAATGCAGATTCCGAAGATTACGAAAGTTGTTATCAACATGGCAGTTGGCGAAGCTGTTACCAACTCCAAAGCTTTGGATGCTGCTGTCAATGATATGACTATTATTTCCGGTCAGAAACCAATCATTACAAAAGCTAAGAAATCTATTGCGGCTTTCAAAATCCGTGAAGGTATGAACCTTGGCTGCAAAGTTACACTTCGCGGTGAACGGATGTATGAATTCCTCGATAAATTGATGAACTTGGCTCTGCCTCGTGTACGTGACTTCCATGGCGTAAGCGCTACTGGTTTTGACGGCCGCGGCAACTATACACTGGGCTTAAAAGAACAGCTCATATTCCCGGAAATTGAATATGATAAAGTTGATAAAGCCCGTGGTATGGATATTACCATCGTAACAACTGCTACGACCGATGAAGAAGGCCGTGACATGTTGAAACTGATGGGTATGCCTTTTGAAAAGTAATTAAGGAGGATTAACATACATGGCAAAGAAATCTATGCTCGAACGTGAAAAGAAACGTGAAAAAATGGTTGCCAAATACGCTAAACTGCGTGCTGAATTAAAAGCAAACGGCGACTATGAAGCACTTTCTAAATTGCCGGCAAACGCTTCGCCGGTACGTTTGCACAACCGTTGCAAAGTAACCGGTCGTCCTCACGGTTATATGCGTAAATTCGGTATCTGCCGTATTACATTCCGTGAACTGGCTTATAAAGGACAAATTCCTGGCGTTAAAAAAGCCAGCTGGTAATGTATTTCATGAAGGGAGGTTTTTAGATTATGGCAATGACCGATCCGATTGCGGATATGCTCACCAGAATCCGTAATGCCAACTCGGCATATCACGAAAAAGTAGAAATGCCTGCTTCTAAGATGAAAGCTGCAGTGCTTGAAATCTTAAAAGAAGAAGGTTTTATTAAAAATTATGAATCCGTAAACGAAGGCAAAACGCTGAAAGTTACGTTGAAATATGGTTCTAACAAAGAAAAGGTTATTACCGGTATTAAGAGAATTTCTAAACCAGGCTTGCGTGTTTACACTGGCAAAGAAGAACTTCCGCGAGTTCTTGGTGGTTTAGGGATCGCTGTTATTTCCACGTCCAAAGGTATTATGAGTGATAAACAGGCTCGTAAAATTGGTTTGGGCGGCGAAGTTATTGCGTACGTCTGGTAAAATTTGGAGGTGTCAATATGTCTCGAGTAGGTAGAATGCCTATTGATATCCCGGCAGGCGTAAATGTAAACCTTGATGGCCAGGTAATTACCGTTAAAGGCCCGAAAGGCGAACTCACACGTACGCTTCACCAGGATATGAAAGTTACAGTAGCTGATAACATCATTACTGTAGAACGTCCGTCTGACGATAAAAATCATCGTGCATTGCACGGCCTGACTCGTGCCCTTATTGCCAACATGGTAAAAGGTGTTACAGAAGGTTTCAAAAAAGAAATGGAAATCGTTGGTGTTGGTTACAGAGCACAGATGAAAGGCAAAAAACTTGCCTTAACTCTCGGCTTCTCCCACCCCCTCGAATTAGAAGCACCGGAAGGTGTTACTATTGAATGCCCAAGTGCTACACAGATCGTAGTATCTGGTGCTAATAACGAAGTTGTTGGCGAATTTGCTGCTAAAATCCGCGGCTATCGTCTTCCTGAACCATATAAAGGAAAAGGTATTCGTTATGTTGGCGAACATGTTCGTCGTAAAGCCGGCAAAGCTGGCACGAAGAAATAATTAACGTAGCTTGATTATAGAAAGGAGTGAATTCCTTGAAATCCAGTAAGAATGCAATTCGTTTGAAACGTCATTGGCGCTTGCGTAAGCATATCAGCGGTACGGCTGAACGTCCGCGTTTGAATGTATTCCGCAGCCTTTCAAATATTTACGCTCAGGTTATTGATGACCAGAACGGCGTAACTTTAGTTTCTGCAAGTTCCTTGGATAAAGAACTTAAAGAACAAAACGTTAACGGCGGTAACGCTGAAGGCGCAAAATTAGTTGGTGCATTGGTTGCAAAACGTGCTATTGAAAAAGGTATTACTACGGTAGTATTTGACCGTGGCGGTTACATTTATCATGGCCGTGTTGCTGCTCTTGCAGAAGCAGCTCGTGAAGCTGGCTTAAAATTCTAATCAAGGAGGAAATAACACATGGCAAAAGTCGACCATGCAGGTCTCGAATTACAAGAAAATGTCGTATTCATCAACCGTGTTGCTAAGGTAGTTAAAGGCGGCCGCCGTTTTTCCTTCAGTGCTTTGGTTGTTGTCGGTGATGGCAACGGCAAAGTAGGCGCAGGATTAGGCAAAGCTGGCGAAGTTCCAGAAGCAATCCGTAAAGGCGTTGAAGACGCTAAGAAAAATATGATTACCGTTGCATTGAAAAACGGTTCTATTCCTCATCAGGTCACAGGTATTTTCGGTGCTGGCCAAGTATTCTTGAAACCGGCTGCTGAAGGTACTGGCGTTATTGCTGGCGGTCCGGTACGTGCCGTATTGGAATTGGCTGGCGTACGCAACATCTTGACAAAATCCATTGGTTCTTCTAACCCGAATAACATGGTTCAGGCAACTATCGAAGGATTGAGCCGCTTGAAGGATGTCAATAAAGTTGCTGAACTCCGTGGCAAAACTGTAGAAGAAATTTACGGTTAATAAGGAGGATACACAAGATGGCTCAAGTAAAAGTTACACTCGTTAAGAGTCTCGCAGGCCGTCCTGGTGATCAGCGCGCAACGATCGTTGCTCTTGGTCTCCACAAGACGAACTCCAGCGTAGTAAAAGAAGTTACTCCTCAGATTAAAGGAATGCTTCATAAAGTAGAACACTTAGTAAAAGTAGAAGAAATTTAATATAGAAGGAGGTGCGCTGAATTGAAACTTCATGAAATGAGTATTATTCCTGGTTCCAAGAAAAAACGCAACCGTGTTGGCCGTGGCATTGGCTCCGGCAATGGCAAAACGGCTGGCAAAGGTATGAAAGGTCAGCTCTCCCGTAGCGGTGGCGGCAAGCGCCCGGGCTTCGAAGGCGGCCAGATGCCGTTGTATCGTTTGCTCCCAAAACGCGGCTTCAAGAATATTTGGGCTAAAGAATATGCAGAAGTTAACGTTTCTGTACTCAACCGCTTTGAAGACGGCACGACTGTTGATCCCGTTGCTTTAGTAGAAGCTGGCATCCTTAAAAATGTCTGCGATGGCGTTCGTATCCTTGGCAATGGTGAAATTGAAAAGAAACTCACTGTCGTAGCTAACGGCTTCACCAAATCTGCTAAAGCTAAAATCGAAGCTGCAGGTGGTAAGGTTGTAGTACCGGGAGAAGAACCGGTAGCAGAACAGTAGGGGTGATCTAAGGTGTTAGATAGCATCCAGAATGTACTGCACGTACCAGAATTTCGGAAACGAGCAGTCTTCACCTTAATTATGTTCATAATTTTCAGACTAGGTGTCCATATCCCTGTTCCAGGGGTAGACGCCTCAGTCATTGAAAATTTGTTTAGCAGCGGCAATTTGTTTGGATTGCTTGATTTATTTTCCGGCGGTGCCTTGAGCAAGTTTTCTATTCTTGCCATGAGTATCACCCCATATATCAATGCTTCCATTATTATGCAGCTGTTGACATCGGTAGTACCTACTTTTGAACAATGGGCCAAAGATAATCAGGATGGCCGTGATAAAATCCAAAAGGTAACACGGTACGGTACGGTGTTACTCGGTTTTATTCAAGCGTTTGCAATGAGTTATGCATTGAAAGTGAATAATGCGCTTATTGACAACAGCTGGGCTATGGTTATTATGGTAGCTGTTATTTTGACAGCTGGTACTTGTTTCCTTATGTGGCTGGGTGATCAGATTACAGCTGGCGGGATTGGCAATGGGATTTCGCTCATTATCTTTGCTGGTATCGTAGCTCGTTTCCCAAATGGCTGCATGACGGTATACAAGTATATTCAAGCTGGTTCTATTAATATTTTCCAAGTGTTGCTCTTTGCTTTGATTGCAATTTTCATGATTGTAGTTGTTATTGAAGTAACACAAGGACAGCGGCGTGTAGCTGTGCAGTACGCAAAACGTATTGTCGGTCGTAAGATGTATGGCGGACATTCTACACACATTCCGCTGAAAGTTAATCAGGCAGGGGTTATTCCCATTATCTTCGCATCGTCTGTATTGATGTTCCCTGTTACGATTGCACAATTTGTACAGAATGAAACGATTCAGATGATTGCAGGATGGTTTGCATGGGGTACTGTGACAAACACAGTAATGTATGCGATCTTGATTATATTCTTTACATATTTTTATACCGCTATTTCGCTGAATATTCCGCAGCTTACGGAAAATATGCAAAAATACGGCGGCTTTATTCCTGGGATTCGCCCAGGTCAGCCAACGGCTTTGTATATAGATAAAATTATGACTCGTATTACACTTGCCGGAGCATTTTTCTTGGCATTTATTGCTATTTTACCAAACTTTATTGGCTGGATTACAGGCATTGAAGGGGTATATTTCGGCGGCACAGCATTGCTGATCGTTGTCGGTGTAGCAATTGATACGATGAAACAAGCTGAATCCTTAGTTTTGAATAGACAATATCAAGGATTTATGAAATAATAAGGGGGTAGTTTAAGTGTACATTCTTTTAATGGGCCCTCCGGGTGCTGGCAAAGGCACACAGGCCGAACGATTGATTGAAAAATATGGTATTCCCCAGATTTCCACTGGTGATATGTTCCGTGCTGCAGTCAAGGAACAGACTCCCCTTGGATTGGAAGCCAAAAAGTACATGGACAACGGCCAGCTCGTACCGGATGCTGTCACTGTCGGTATTGTCAAAGAACGTTTGGCAAAAGACGATTGCAAAAAAGGATTTATCCTGGATGGCTTCCCTCGTACTACTTCGCAGGCTGTATCCCTCGATGCTATTCTCAGCGATTTAGGCATCAAGCTTGACGGCGTTGTCAATATTTCGGTTCCCGATGAAGAATTGATAAAACGTACAACGGGCCGTCAAATTTGCCGTTCCTGCGGTGCGACGTACCATGTCGAATTTAAACCGTCAAAAGTTAAGAATGTCTGCGACAAATGTGGTGGCGAACTGTATCAGCGTGATGACGATAAGGTAGAAACCGTAAAAAAACGTCTTAGCGTATATGCAGCACAAACAAAGCCGCTCATTGATTACTACAAAAATTCCAATTTGTATATCGAAGTCGATGGCAAACAGGATATGGAAAACGTATTCAATGATATTGTAGCAAGTCTTGAAAAGAGTAAATAATATGATTATTTTAAAATCTAAACGGGAAATTGAGTATATTCGCGAAGCTGGCCGTATTACTGCCAACGCGTTGCAGCTGATGAAAAAGTTGGCGAAGCCGGGCGTTACAACAGGTGAGCTGGATCAGCGCTGCGAAGAATACATCCGCAGCTGCGGTGCTTTTCCGAGTTGCAAAGGCTATTATGGATTTCCGGCAACTATTTGCGCCAGTGTAAATGAAGAAGTTGTTCATGGTATTCCTGGTCGACGCAAGTTAAAAGATGGCGATATAATCAGTATTGATTTGGTTGTAAATAAAAATGGCTACCATGGAGACTCTACCGTGACGATTCCGGTCGGTCACGTTGCCCCGGCTACTCTTCAGTTGCTCAAAGTAACGGAAGAAAGTCTCTATAAAGGCATTGAGCAGGCAGTTGCTGGCAAACACCTGGGCGACATCGGGCATGCCGTTCAAGCTTATGCTGAATCGTTTGGGTATGGTGTTGTTCGTGATTATGTAGGTCATGGTATCGGTACGGATATGCATGAAGAACCGGAAGTACCAAATTATGGCATGCCTGGTCATGGAGAATTGCTGGAACCCGGAATGGTTTTAGCGATTGAGCCGATGATTAACATGGGAACAGAAAAAGTTCGGCAGTTGAAGAACGGCTGGACCGTTGTTACTCGTGATAAAAAACCGGCAGCCCATTTTGAACATACAGTAGCTATTACTGAAAACGGTCCGGAAATCCTGACCTTACCAGAATGATGGAGCGGCTACAGTTGCCTGACTATGCAGTTGTTAAAAGCTGTGCAGGCAGGGATAAAAATAGCTTGTATGTTGTTGTCGGCAAGTTGGATTATCCCTATGTATGGATTGCTGACGGTAGAAAGTACAAATTGGATAAGCCGAAGAAGAAAAATTGCCGGCATCTCCAGATAGTGGGAACGAGCGGATCCATTGGAAGCGTTGGTCCCATGAGAATCAGCAATGAATGGATACGGTCCGTTGTGAACCGGGCCAAGATGGATTTGACCAGGGAGGTTACACATGTCTAAGGAAGATGTCATTGAAGTTGAAGGCGTCGTCGTTGAAGCACTGCCTAACGCAATGTTTAAAGTAAAATTAGAAAATGAGCACATCGTGCTGGCTCATGTTTCCGGAAAAATGCGGATGAATTTTATTCGTATTCTTCCTGGTGACAGAGTTACAATGGAATTGACACCGTATGATCTGAATCGCGGTCGCATTACGTATCGCTTTAAGTAAGATTGTATTACGCAGGAGGTTAATTATGAAGGTAAAACCGTCAGTAAAGAAAATTTGCGAAAAATGCAAAATTATTAAACGCAAAGGCCGTGTAATGGTTATTTGCGAAAATCCGAAACATAAACAGAAACAAGGTTAATAGACAGGAGGTGGATGAATAGATGGCACGTATAGCCGGTGTGGATTTACCACGTGATAAACGAGTTGAAATTGGTTTGACTTACATTTTCGGTATTGGTCTTTCTTCTTCTCAGGAAATCCTGAAAAAAACAGGTGTTAATCCGGACACACGCGTTCGCGATTTAACAGAAGACGAAGTACAAAAAATCCGTGAAGTAATTGGTCATGAATATAAAGTAGAAGGTGACCTTCGTCGTGAAGGCGCACTTAACATCAAACGCTTAATCGAAGTTAATTCGTATCGCGGCAAACGTCATCGTGCAGGTCTTCCTGTTCGCGGTCAGCGCACAAAGACAAATGCACGTACACGTAAAGGCCCGAGAAAAGCAATCGCAGGCAAGAAGAAATAAGATTTAAGTAAGGAGGGAAACGATTTTGGCTAAGAATAACGTAAGAAGCAATAAAAGAAAAGAAAAGAAACATGTAGAATCGGGCGCAGCTCATATTCGTTCTACTTTCAATAATACGATTGTTACTATTAGTGATGCAAAAGGCAATGCTTTGTCTTGGGCAAGTGCCGGCGGTCTCGGTTTCCGTGGTTCCCGTAAAAGCACTCCGTTTGCTGCACAGATGGCTGCTGAACAGGCTGCTAAAACAGCAATGGAATATGGTCTTCGTCAGGTTGAAGTATTTGTAAAAGGCCCTGGCTCTGGTCGTGAAGCTGCTATTCGTGCATTGCAGGCTGCAGGTCTCGAAGTTAACTCTATCAAAGACGTAACTCCTATCCCGCATAATGGCTGCCGTCCGCCGAAACGCAGACGTGTATAACAGACAATCCACCAAGTTGTTTTGATTCTGGAATGGGAGGATTTTCCTAATGATTGATGATAACAAATTTAAAGTTAAAACCGTTGAAAGAAGCGACGACGGCACCTATGGAAAATTCGTATGCGAACCTCTTGACAGAGGTTACGGAATCACATTGGGCAATAGCTTGCGGCGCGTCCTCTTGTCTTCGTTGGACGGCGTAGCAATCACCTCTATCAAAATTGACGGCGTATTGCATGAATTTTCGACGTTGCCTGGCGTTCGAGAAGATATTTCAGAAATCATCTTGAACCTCAAACAGCTGAGCTTAAAATTCACACGCGACGAAGTTGATGAATTAGACATTACAGTAGATGTCAGTGGTGAATGCGAATTTACCGCAAAAGACCTTGATGTAAACTCAGACATAGAAATTTTAAACCCGGAACTTCATATTGCTACACTCGATACAGATGCACATATTCATATGCAATGTCATATCGAACGGGGCAAAGGATATGTTCCGTCGACTAAGAACAAGAGAGATACTGATGTCATTGGTGTTATTCCAATCGACTCTATTTTCTCGCCGATTGTTCGGACTAATTATGAAGTTGGCAATATCCGGGTCGGCAACGAAATGGATTATGATTCGTTGACGCTTGAAGTAACGACCGATGGCAGCATTGCTGCAGAAAACGCTGTAGCAAAAGCAGCTTCCATTATGGTCAGCTATTTGGATTACTTCCAAAAAATCGCTTCTGATCCGGCAGCTAATGAAGCATTGGCACCGTTTACAACTCCTGATGGAGAAGTACCGGAAGAACCGGCTGGTCCAGAACTCAGCCAGGTTAAGATTGACGTATTGGACTTGTCCGTACGTGCTTCTAACTGCTTAAAACGTGCTAATATTTACACCTTAGGTGATTTAGTAGAACGGACGGAAGATGACTTGTCTAAGATTCGCAATCTGGGCAAAAAATCAGTAGATGAAATTATTGAAAAATTAAAGGATTACGGATTTGATCTGAAATCCAACGAAGAATAATTCGAGGAGGATGAACGATGGCTTATAGAAAGTTGGGACGTGACAGCTCTGCACGTAAAGCATTATTGCGCGGCATTGTTACCTCTTTATTCCAACATGAACGCATTGAAACAACAGAAGCAAAGGCAAAAGAACTTCGCAAAGTTGCTGAAAAAATGCTGACCCTTGCTAAACGCGGCGATTTACATGCTCGTCGTCAGGTATTAGCATACATGATGGATGAAGGCGTAGTAAAAAAACTGTTTGATGAAATTGCACCGAAATACAAAGACCGTCAAGGCGGTTATACACGTATTATCAAAACTGGCGTTCGCCAGGGCGATGCAGCTCCGATGGTAATCATCGAATTAGTTTAATTCGCATTATAACCGCTGTGGCGTAAAGCCACAGCGGTTTTTTTATATAAGGAGAAGTTATATATGGCATATCGTATGATGTTGGCTGTTAATTTTACGACAGAACGGCTGAAGCAGCTTAAATTATTGGGAATGTTGACAAAATCTCAAGTAAAAGCCGTTAAAGAAGATGAAAAAAAAGAAAGCCTAGGAAAATTATTAGGATTAACAGAGGAAGAAATTCAAGAAATTGCTAAGGCAAAAGTTGAAACGAGTCCGACGAATGTACATAAGAAAATAGATGAAGATGACGAATTACAGCCAGTTACCAAAGAAGCAATTATATTATGTGGATTTGATCATGCTGCAGTTAACTTACTGTTAGATGCTATTCGCCGCGGCCGTCTTAAAAATGTTCCCCTTAAAGCGATGTTGACACCGAATAACATTTCATGGACAGTGGATACTATATTGCAGGAATTATCTAAAGAACATGAATATTTCCACAAAAAAGGTACGCGCAAATGAGAGATACGACATTATGCTTTCCCGTTAATTCGGAAGGTCATATTTTATTAGGAAGAAAAAAACGTGGTTTTGGCGTAACAAAATGGAACGGCTTTGGTGGTAAAATTGAAGCAGGCGAAACGTTTCGTCAATGTGCTGTACGTGAACTTTGGGAAGAGACAGGACTGCATGCCAAGGAAGATGAATTGGAATTAGTAGGCTTATTGGATTTTCAGTTTACGGCGCATCCAGAATGGAATCATTTGGGTTACGTCTATTTTGTTCGTATGTATCGCGGCGAGCCGCAGGAAACAGATGAAATGAAACCGGCTTGGTTTGGTACGCATAATCTTCCGTATGATGAAATGTGGAAAGGCGATAGAATTTGGATACCCATGATTTTGCAAGGCAAGAAAATTCAAGGAACCGTTCTATTTGCAGAGGATAATGAAACAGTACAAGATATTCAGATACAAGAAACGGAACGGATTCAGGACGTATAGCCTACAAAAACATCTTATTATGCACTCTATATAGGGGAACATAGTAAGATGTTTTTTTATATGCCGCTTATATAAAAATGAAGCATTAGGTTGAGTTATAGAATGATAAGGACTATAATGAACATAATGCAAAAGAGGTGAGATACGATGAATTCGACAGATATACAAGAAAAGGTTGCGAAAGCAGTAGAAATGGCAAAAAAAACAACGCCCTTGTCACCATCAATTACCAATACGGTAACGATTAATTTTGTAGCCAATGCCCAATTGGCTGTTGGCGGTTCGGCTGCGATGCTGTATTTACCGGATGAAGGCGTAAGTATGGCCAAATTGGGTGGCTCCATGTATATCAATGTAGGAACATTGATGCCTATTTATGAAGAAACGGTCCCCAAAACAATGAAAGCTCTTCATGCATTGCATACACCTTGGGTCTTAGATCCCGTTGCTATCGGCGTAGGAAAGTTACGAACGAAACTGCTTTTGCAGGCCAAAGAGGCTAAGCCATCCATTATTCGCGGTAATGCATCAGAGATTATCGCATTGGCGGGTCTGTGGGAATTAACTAACGAACATCATACATCGAATGTACGCGGTGTAGATTCAACAGATACCGTGATGGCAGCCAAAAAAGCAGCCCAGGCCTTAGCACGATGGACTGGCGGAGCTGTTGCGGTATCAGGAGAAGAAGACTTGATTACGGATGGTGTACAGATTGTCATTTCGTATGGCGGCTCGCCGATGATGACGTGCGTTACGGGCTGCGGCTGTTCTTTAGGCGGCGTAATGGCTGTTTATGCTGCTGTTGCAGAGCCATTTATAGCAGCCATAACGGGTGCGGCGATTTATAATTTGGCAGGCAAAAAGGCGGCAGCTAAGGCTGATGGAACGGGCTCATTTCAACAATATTTCTTAGATGAATTGTATAAAGCTGCGCCTCAAGATGTTAGTATGAATCCCTTTACAGTAGAGGAGGAATAATTAATGAATACATTAGTAGCCGTTGCGATAGCACCGTGCGGTACAGGTGATGAATTTGCTCCGTATGTTGCCGAAATTGTTCGTATTATTCGTGAATCAGGTTTGCCGTGCCGGACCAATTCCATGTTTACTGAAATTGAAGGTGAATGGGACGATGTCATGGCAGCAGTGAAAAAAGCAACATTTTATTTTGCGGAAAAAGGTATTCGTATGGAAGTTGTATTAAAAGCGGATATTCGGCCTGGGTATACGAATATGATGGAACATAAACCACAAGCTGTTGAAGATATTTTACATAAATAATTTTTTAGAACACATATAATATATACATAAACTCTACATTACGCGTTTTGTCTGATGTAGAGTTTTTTTGTATATGGCTGGATGCAGAATTGAAAAATTGGTTCTGTATATGATATTATACATATAAATGCAGTATGTAATTAAAAAGTAAAGGGAGATGACATTATATGGTAAAAAAATTATCCTGTGCAGATTGTGGCGTTATTAACTGTGATGTACAAGATCGTACGTATCCTGATTTTTGTTTAACGACTCATATGGATAAAAATATATTACAGGAGGCGCTGCAAGCGTATGATGAAGGTTCGAATCGGCAGATTATGCAGACAGCGGCACAAGTAGAATATGATGGATATTTGAAATGGTGTCGTGTACAGGAAACGATAGAATTTGCTAAACGTATGAATTATCATAAAATAGGTATTGCAACTTGTGTCGGCTTAATTCAAGAAACCCGGATAGTAACAAAAATTTTACGTAGTCATGGTTTTGAAGTATTTGGCATAGCATGTAAAGCTGGGGCTATACCTAAAGTCGATATGGGAATTGATGGTCGCTGCAGTGAAATCGGCGTGAATAGTTGTAATCCCATTTTACAGGCAAAGATGCTGAATGCTCAACAAACAGACCTGAATATTGTTATGGGATTATGTGTAGGTCATGACAGCTTATTTTATAATTATTCAGTAGCTCCTGCGACAACGCTTGTTGTAAAAGACCGTGTGTTGGGCCATAATCCAGTTGCGGCATTATACACTAGCCAGTCTTATTATAAGAAAAAACTAGAGAAATAAAAATAGCAAAAAATCAGTCTGTTATAGGCTGATTTTTTGCTTTATCGGTTACTATAACTTAAAACGTAAAATGCGGCTGGGACGACCGCCTTTATGTTGAAACTTTCGGCCTATTTCAAAACAATATCCCGTATCAATCAATTTTAAAATAGTGCGGTTTATAGAACGCATAGATACATTAAGCAGATCGGCCATTTCAGATGCCGTAAATTCAGCTTTGTCGTGTTCATTGATAATTTTATGAATTTGTCCTAATGTAAAAACACTGATGCCTGTTTTGGAAGAAATAGATAAAAAGCGGTCAGAAATACTTAGTGGGATAGTTGGCTTTTTTGCAACGGAACTGCGAAATGTATTTTGAAACCTGTAACATTTCCAGTGTCATCTGATATTCATCGGAGGCAAGCGGTGAATATTCGTTTGCTTCGTCAATGACAATATACATGATGACAAGCTGGCTTTCCCGGCTGATTTGCAATAAAAAATTAGAATGGGCTTTTTCAATGCCGCGATAAATATCCGATAAGCTACAAATCTGATAATGAATGGGAACGTGTTCTGCTTTTAACTGTCGATATACATCAGAATAAATTGTAACACACGTGGTATCCTTATCTAACTGATGACACGTATAATAAAATTCCTTCATATGTTGGACAAAGGTTTCGTCAAATGTAAATGGCGGGGCATACGTAACGGATACAGCAGATAAATCAATGTTAGCTTCTTGATAGGAATCATGAAGCATTTTTTTTCATTTATATGCAAATCTGTTGCGAGTTTGTAAATATTATCGCCCATTAAAGAGGCTTTTAACAGTACCATCAATAAGGTAGCATTGGTTCTGGGAATAACCTTCCAAGGAATTGTGGGAGTTATTTTAGATGCGGTGTATTCCATTGTTGTTTTACCAAAAAAGAGAAGACAGTCGAGATGTTTTTGTTTTCCCTGCAATAGACTTGGCATATGTATATTGTATTTGGGATTTTGTGTAGCCTATATTGATCGGACGGCAATCAATATTTCACTCAGTGCCATTGGACAGGAATTTGAAGTATCTTCGGCCACACTGGGCGTCGTATTAAGTGCTTTTTTTATTGGCTATACAGTGATGCAGGTACCAGGCGGTATGATAGCGGACAAACTGGGATCTAAAAAAGTGATTATGATTTCATTGGCCTTTTGGTCGGTATTTACACTTGCAACGGGATTTACGTATTCATTATTGTCACTGTTACTCGTACGTTTTTTGTTTGGGTTAGGTGAGGGTTCCTTTCCGCCAGCAGCGTTTAAAGGAATTGCCGAATATTTCCCGCATAATGAGCGGGCAAACATGGCAGGTGTACTGATATCTTCGAATTATGTGGGCAGCGCGCTGGCACCGGTTATTGTTGTACCGCTGATGTTGATATTGGGCTGGCGGGGCATAGGCGTATTTGGATTTGCTTATGTATTCTTTTATTGGCTGCGGATTGAACAAATAAAACGACCGGAATCTTCAGTTCATAGCGACGGGACTAGAAAAAAGAAACGGATAGATATCAAAAGTGTGATTCGATTGCCGATTATGTGGCAGTTGTTACTTGCCTGGTTTGCATTGAGTTTGATCAATAAAGGATTGGATTCATGGATGCCGACATATTTGCTTACCGTTCGTCATTTGGATTTAAAGGCTGTAGGCATTTTGACACAGCTTCCGTTTATTGCGTCAGGTATTTCAAGGCTGTAGGCATTTTGACACAGCTT
>CAKPYN010000024.1 GCA_934202965.1 uncultured Megasphaera sp. | reverse complement strand
GTCTTTCCCGCGCAAGCGGGGGTGATCCTGTCATTTCAACAGTGTGTTCTTCACCGTTGTCGTCTTTCCCGCGCAAGCGGGGGTGATCCCCGGAAACGCCGCAGCATAAAGAAGAACCAAAAGTCTTTCCCGCGCAAGCGGGGGTGATCCCAGCATGAGAAATGGCGAATACTACACCGATCCGTCTTTCCCGCGCAAGCGGGGGTGATCCTAATTTTATAGTATAATTTGCGTGACTTTATTTGTCTTTCCCGCGCAAGCGGGGGTGATCCTATCGAGCTGTTCTTCGTGCTTGTCTTCGATTTGTCTTTCCCGCGCAAGCGGGGGTGATCCTGCCGCGTTTTTTCATATTGTCTATCGTGACATGTCTTTCCCGCGCAAGCGGGGGTGATCCTGAAATGGCTCAAAGCACGAGATATTATTGATGGTCTTTCCCGCGCAAGCGGGGGTGATCCTATCTATGTGTGTCTTTGTGTCTTCTCATCGTAGTCTTTCCCGCGCAAGCGGGGGTGATCCCGGCGTTCATCGACAACGACGCAGACGCAGAGCGTCTTTCCCGCGCAAGCGGGGGTGATCCTATTACCTACTTCAGCAATTCGTTTGGTGGTAGGTCTTTCCCGCGCAAGCGGGGGTGATCCCGGTTGATAACTTGATACGGTTGGCGATTCTCAGTCTTTCCCGCGCAAGCGGGGGTGATCCCGAAAGACTTTACGAGATATTAAGGATAAATATGTCTTTCCCGCGCAAGCGGGGGTGATCCTCATTTCTTTTAATTTGGCACGATACATTCTATGTCTTTCCCGCGCAAGCGGGGGTGATCCTATTACACAAACCAATGACAATGCCATGCTCCGGTCTTTCCCGCGCAAGCGGGGGTGATCCCCGCGTCAAGGCGATTGCTGACGATGAGCAAAAGTCTTTCCCGCGCAAGCGGGGGTGATCCTCTGTTAATCTTGCTGATCCAGAATATCGGTTGGTCTTTCCCGCGCAAGCGGGGGTGATCCTAACCGTCTTCTACTTTACGCGGTAGCGGCGCAGTCTTTCCCGCGCAAGCGGGGGTGATCCCCGAATCGAACGGGAAAAATCTGCTTCCAAAACGTCTTTCCCGCGCAAGCGGGGGTGATCCCGTCTTCGCAAAAAATATGGTGATGGTATTCGCGTCTTTCCCGCGCAAGCGGGGGTGATCCTGAGTTGATTGTGATTGCCGTTGCACTTGACAAGTCTTTCCCGCGCAAGCGGGGGTGATCCTAATCGACGGATGGTAACGACATTCAGCATAACGTCTTTCCCGCGCAAGCGGGGGTGATCCCTATGCATGAAATTTTGAATTTAGATTCTCAGAGTCTTTCCCGCGCAAGCGGGGGTGATCCTCCTATGCCCCCAGCGCTTTTTACCTCTGCCGTGTCTTTCCCGCGCAAGCGGGGGTGATCCCAATGCAGTAAGTACGGCAAATGATGCTTTGACGTCTTTCCCGCGCAAGCGGGGGTGATCCTGTAACCGCCATCTTCTCACCACCTTTTTTATAGTCTTTCCCGCGCAAGCGGGGGTGATCCTACCATTACACCTATTACGGAGCATCAAGACTTGTCTTTCCCGCGCAAGCGGGGGTGATCCCGCAAATCTTGAATCATGCAATGTTTGGGAATGGTCTTTCCCGCGCAAGCGGGGGTGATCCTATTCATCGTCAATATTAAAATCGCCAAACTGGGTCTTTCCCGCGCAAGCGGGGGTGATCCTGGTACAGCAGGTGAAACGAAAGTGGGTAGCAAGTCTTTCCCGCGCAAGCGGGGGTGATCCCAAGAATAGGTTCATCCATGTCTAAGAACTCTAGTCTTTCCCGCGCAAGCGGGGGTGATCCTGATTTCAAACGCTTCCTTTTCCGTCATGGCTTGTCTTTCCCGCGCAAGCGGGGGTGATCCTAATATTTTTCACTTGCTTCTTTATACTTCTTTGTCTTTCCCGCGCAAGCGGGGGTGATCCCCAGTTCATATCAACGGCGCTCGTGGATGCGGCGTCTTTCCCGCGCAAGCGGGGGTGATCCTCCGGCTATTTTTGTATCATCAATGTAATATTAGTCTTTCCCGCGCAAGCGGGGGTGATCCTATGGCCGGCAGAAAAAATAAAGCAGATAGCAAGTCTTTCCCGCGCAAGCGGGGGTGATCCTACCCATTTTTCCCGCCCACACGCACACCGACAGTCTTTCCCGCGCAAGCGGGGGTGATCCTAATATTTTTCACTTGCTTCTTTATACTTCTTTGTCTTTCCCGCGCAAGCGGGGGTGATCCTGGAGAAATGAAACATGGAAAAATACACAGAACGTCTTTCCCGCGCAAGCGGGGGTGATCCCCACATATGCCCAGCCTCGTGGATAAACGACGATTGGTCGGCCGCATCAAATAAATGAATCGCCCCAGTATTGGTATCATATGCCGCTTTTACGCCGTTCAGCTGCTGCTTGTATGTATTCTCTTTCGGCGTGATGTGTATAACGCCACCTGTTTTAATATCACCAAAGTAAATACCATAGTTCGGATTACCGTCGTTATTAACATAAGGGCCGTGTTTTAGTCCATCATTGACATTCTTTAACAGCTCACGTATACTTAAATTAGAAGAACTCAAAAGTGGTATTGGCTGCTGATGATCAGACCTTGCGTCGGAGTTGGTAGAGGTACTGCCATTTTTGAGTTCTTCTTCTGTTTCTATATCATATGCTCTAAAGTGGTCTTTCCCGCGTAAGCGGGGGTGATCCCCATGCGTTGCTATAGAGCTTGCAAATGTACCTGTCTTTCCCGCGTAAGCGGGGGTGATCCTATTGTTGATAATCCGGTACATGCACTGATGACGTCTTTCCCGCGTAAGCGGGGGTGATCCCCATGCGTTGCTATAGAGCTTGCAAATGTACCTGTCTTTCCCGCGTAAGCGGGGGTGATCCTGCTGCAAAACATGTGTGGAAATAATCCGGCATGTCTTTCCCGCGCAAGCGGGGATGATCCTACATCATTAAATTATTGAAAAAACTCAAAAAGAAAACCTCACATTACCACCGAATGCGTCACAATCGCAGAAAAAAAAGGACGCAGAGGTGAAGAACTGTGAGGTAAGAAGGATAAGCAGTGCTAACATAGACTGCTTATTCACATCTTCATTCTATCACGTTGAAAAAATGAAAACAATAGCATTTCTATTCATTTTAAATGCCGCTGTCGCTATATACGGCTTTTTTAACGGGACAGTATGCCCCGCATGCGCGGGGATGATTCCCTTTTACGGCTTATCTCATCAGTAGACACGAGGTATGCCCCGCATGCGCGAGGATGATTCCTTGTCATTTACATTTTTTAAGAAATCACGTACACTTAATGTAGAGTCAGTTATTGGTATTGGCTGCGGAGGCGTCACCTCTTTCGAGCGTGAATCCGCAGAGGTACTGCCAATAACTGGCTCATTTTTTGTTTCTACGTCATATGCATTAAATTTTGTGTATTTTACACTTCCTATCTTATATAAAACGTTCTGCTTCTTGATGGTCAACTTAATAGCATATACCTGATTTTTTATTTTCACCGACGCAATAATGTGAACAATTCCAGGTACTTTTCCATGGTAATTTTGGTATTCTTTTATCCAAATGCCGTTATGAATAATATCCGGTATTGCATTAGTTATTTCATAATGCAACGTAGTTTATTTATATTTTACAGCAGCTTTATTGCTGGTATGATCTGACTTAAAATGGTCTAGTCTTTCCCGCGCAAGCGGGGGTGATCCTTATCATTGACATATTGTAAAAGATTTATTATACTGATTCTAGAAGAATCAGTATCAAGTGCTGGCCGGTTCACTTCTCCATTTTGGGAGTCGTTTCCGGATGTACCACTTGATACGGGTTCTTTTTTTGTCGTTACATCATGTAATTTAATTTGTACTAAATCTGGATTTAAAATCATAGAAGACAAAATCCCGTCGAGTTGATGCTTGGCGGGATTGTTTCTATATATGATATCCATATATATGGTACATCATTTTTTTCTGAACGACTTCGATAATGACAAAAAATAGGGCAAATTAGAAGAAAATAAGACGATAAATTTTTACAAAAACAGGGCAAACGTAAGATATTTGCTAAACCTAGGACAAATGGTTGCAAAATGGAAGTAAGCCACGGTATAATTAGTGTATAATATTATTCTATGCATGCATATATAGTATTAACGGAGACTAATAGAAGAAATTGGATGATGTTGGTAGCATGGTTTTATTTTTTATATTTATACATCATCCGGAGATTTCTGCTGCTAAGGAGGAATTTTGTATGAGAAAATCCAATTGTTTGGCTATGATTCTTGCCGGCGGAAAAGGAAGCCGACTGGGTGTATTAACAAAAGATCAAGCTAAACCGGGCCTTTTGTTTGGCGGCAAGTATCGTATTATTGATTTTCCGCTCAGTAATTGTCGACACTCCGGTATTGGTACGGTAGGGATTTTAACGCAGTATCAGCCGTTGGAATTGAATTGGTATGTCGGTAATGGCAGTTCGTGGGATTTGGATTCTGATACAGGCGGCACATTTGTATTGCCACCGTATACGAGCGACGGCGGCTCTAATTGGTATCGCGGCACAGCCGATGCGATTTATCAGAATTTAAATTTTGTCGATATGGTCGGTGATGATTACGTGCTTATTTTATCGGGTGACCATATTTATTCTATGGATTATGCGAAAATGCTGGCATTTCATAAAAAACACAATGCGAAAGTTACGATCGGGACGATTCGTGTGCCATGGGATGAAGCGAGCCGGTTTGGTATTATGGTAGCTGACGATACCATGCGGATTCATAAATTCCAGGAAAAGCCGGCAAACCCGGAAAGCAATTTGGCATCTATGGGAATTTACATTTTTAATCGGGATGTTTTGGAATCCTATTTAAAAGCCGATGCGAAAGATAACGCATCCGAACATGATTTTGGGAAAAATGTCATACCTGCCATGCTTCAGGATAACATACCGTTGTATGCCTATCCGTTTGAAGGGTATTGGAAAGATGTGGGTACGATTGACAGCTTGTGGCAGGCGAATATGGACTTGATTGCCGATGATCCCCCGCTGGATTTGAACAATCCGCAGTGGCGGATTTATTCTGCCAATCAGAGTATGCCGCCTCATTTTATTGGCCCCAACGGCAGTGCCAAAAGCTCACTGGTTGCGGAAGGTTCTGCGATTTTAGGCAATGTGATTAATTCGGTTATTTTTTATGATGTCACTATTGAAGAAGGAGCCAAAGTCAGCAATTCTGTTATTATGCCCGGTACTGTCGTCAAGAAAAATGCTGTTGTTGACAAGGCTATTATTGGAGAACGGTGCATGATTCATGAAGAAGCGGTTGTACATAATGCAGATGGCTCTGTCGCTGTATTAGGCCGTAATGATGAAATGAAAAAGGGCAAAGCGAAAAAGGAGGCATAAGCCATGAGCAGTGATATGATTGCGTTACTTAATTTGAGAAATGATGCCGTACTCAGTGAATTAAACGAAAAACGTCCCTTGGCGACGATTCCTATTGGCGGAAAATTTCGATTGATTGATTTCACATTGTCTAATATTGTCAATGCCGGTATTGCCAATGTTGGCTTATTATTGTCTTCGCAATCGCGGTCTGTCTTAGACCATATTCGTTCTGGGAAAGAATGGGGATTGGCGCGAAAAGGAGACGGCTTGTTTTATTTACCGGCCTCGGTAGAAGAAGTATTGCATCCTGTAGAAGGCGATGTAGCAGCGTACTATAATAATTTGTTGTTTGTTGAACGAGGAGACAAACCATATATTTTATTAACTGGCTGCGATACGGTACAGAATATTGATTATGATGAAGTCCTTCATTTTCATCGCAAGCATAATGCCGATGTCACCATTATTTACCAAACCCAGGCAGAAGATTGTAATCGCAGCGGTTATGCCATTACGGTCAATGATCGTGACAGAATTACCAACATTGAATCGAGAGAATCTATTAAAGCAGGAGAAAATTTATACCAGCGGGGCATTTTGATAGATAGTCAGATTTTTCAGCATTCCATTCGTAAAGCCTACGCGAAGGGATACCATTATCTGATTACGGATATTTTAAAACGCAACGTAGGACGGTTACGGATGTTTGGTTATAATTATCAAGGATATGCTAAGCGCATTGACTCGATTTCCTCATACTTCCAGATCAATATGGATTTATTGCATGCCAAGACATGGCATGATTTGTTCTTGATGGACAAACAGCGGCATATCTATACGAAAATCAAAGATGAAGCGCCGGCTAAATATATGGAAGAATCCCATGTCAGCAACTCGTTGGTTGCGAATGGCTGCATTATTGAAGGACGGGTAGAAAACTCTATCTTGTTCCGTAAAGTAAAAGTAGGTAAAAACGCAGTCATTCGCAATAGTATTGTCATGCAGCATACGAGTATTGGCGATGATGCGGAACTGGATTATGTCATTTGCGATAAAAATACAGTGATTCAGCCGGAAGCGGTGCTGACGGGGACGAAAGAAAAACCATTGTGTATTGGAAAATACAGCGTTATTTAAGAAAGGGCTTAGAAAATAATGAAAAAATGGCAGAATAAGGAAGAATTCAAACACATCTTTACCCAAAAAGCACATATATTGTGGGAAAAAGAATTGCGTGATTTGACATGCAATGAAGTATACCAAACGTTAGCCTATATGATTCGAGACGCTATTAGCGAAGACTGGATGCATACGAATGAACGGTATGCGGCCGAAAAAACAAAGCAAGTCTACTATTTTTCGATTGAATTTTTGCTGGGACGATTGCTGGAATCTAATTTGATTGGCATAGATATGGAAACCATTTGCCGTGACGGGCTTCATGATTTGGGATGGAATTTGGATGATGTCATTCCGCAGGAACGTGATGCTGGATTGGGAAATGGCGGATTAGGCCGGTTAGCGGCTTGTTTTATTGATTCCTTAGCTGCCTTACAGCTGCCAGGCCATGGCTGCAGCATTCGGTATCAATACGGATTATTTAAACAGAAAATTGTCGATGACCAACAGGTTGAATTACCGGATAATTGGCTGGTTCATGGCTATCCGTGGGAAGTCAAACGCGTAGACAAAGCGGTCAACGTTCGGTTTGGCGGCAATGCCTATATGCGTCCTACCGAAGATGGCGAGTTGGAATGCGTATATGAAAAATACTCTTCGGTTCGGGCTGTACCGTACGATGTACCGATTATTGGCTATCACAACGACACGGTCAATACGCTGCGCTTATGGCGGGCAGAATATTCCCGCGATGATGTGTATCGTGAATTGTCGATTGGCGATCGCCATCGGGCGTTTCGGTATAAAGACCACGTACAGCAGATTTCACGCTTTTTATATCCCGATGACAGTACGGAAGAAGGTCGGCGTTTGCGCTTGATGCAGGAATATTTCTTTGTTTCGGCAGGCGTACAAAGCATTGTCCGTTATTATAAAGCAAAATACAAAACAAGCTTGTACCAGTTTGATCAGTATATTAGCATTCATATCAATGATACCCATCCGGTTCTGGTTATTCCGGAATTGATGCGGATTTTTATGGATGAAGAAGGCATGTCCTGGGAAGATGCATGGCAGATTACGGTTCGAACCGTAGCGTATACGAATCATACTATTTTACCGGAAGCAATGGAAAAATGGTCAATTCCCATGTTTGAGTCGTTACTGCCGCGCATTTACCTGATTATCGATGAAATCAATAAACGATGGCTCAACGAGGTGCGGAATCGCTATCCTGGCGATGAGCAGAAAACTCGCGATGTTGCTGTCTTATGGGATGGACAGGTACATATGGCTCATTTGGCCGTGTTGGGAAGTCACAGCGTCAATGGCGTAGCAGAAATTCATTCTCAGATTTTGAAAGATTCGACGCTGCACCAGTTTTATACGTGTTTTCCCAATCGCTTTTCCAATAAAACGAATGGCATTTCCCATCGGCGTTGGCTGATTCAATCCAATCCCCAGCTCACAGCCTTGATTAACGAATCGATTGGTACGGATTGGCAGCAACAGCCGTCTCAATTATCAAAACTAGAAGCCTTTACTTCGGACCCTGCGTTTTTACAGCAGTTGGGTAAGGTTAAGGCCTATCGAAAGGAAGTACTGGCAAACTATATTAAACAGACATATCATGTCACCATACGGCCTGATTCCTTGTTTGATGTACAAATTAAACGGATTCATTTATATAAACGGCAGCTGTTAAATATTTTGCATATTTTGCATATGTATTACTGTCTAAAAGATAATCCATCTCTACAGATTACGCCGCGGACGTATTTATTTGGCGGCAAGGCAGCAGCTGGCTATGGCGAAGCCAAACAGACGATTAAGCTGATTAATGTTGTTGCCAATATGATTAATCGCGACCGTCAGGTCAATCAGCAGTTGCAGGTGCTGTTCTTAGAAAACTATAATGTTTCGTTGGGACAGTTGCTGTTTCCGGCAGCCGATGTGAGTGAACAGATTTCAACGGCTGGCAAAGAAGCGTCGGGAACGGGTAATATGAAGTTTATGATGAATGGTGCTATTACGTTGGGAACCATGGATGGTGCCAATGTAGAAATCCATCGGGAAGTCGGCGATGATCATTGCGTTATTTTTGGTCTTCGTGCCGATGAAGTCATGAATTACTATATCCATGGCGGCTATTCATCATGGCATATGTACAGTACGGATACGCACATTCGCAGATTGATGAACGCCCTTGTCGATAGGTCCCTAAATGGCGAACATTTCGGCATGTTATATGAATCGCTGCTGGATCGAAACGATGAATTTTTTGTATTAAAAGATTTTGCGTCCTATTGTGATGCCCAAAAAGAAATTTCCCGTCGCTATGGGCAAAAACAAGACTGGCTTCGTTCCAGCGCGGTTAATATTGCGCATTCCGGCTATTTTTCTAGCGACCGGACCATTCAGGAATATGTTTCTGATATTTGGCATATTCAACCTGTCCATGTATAACGTGAGGAGGAATGCCTAATGAAATTGAATGCGATAGATGCGTATAGTACCTTTTTGTATCATCAAGGCACCAATCATGAAAGTTATCGGTTGTTTGGTGCGCACTTTACCGTACTTCGCCGCAAATCGTGCGTGCGTTTTGCCGTATGGGCGCCCCATGCGCAGGCGGTCAGTGTCGTTGGTGATTTTAACCAATGGGATGCAGCGACTCATCCAATGCATCGCAGCGAATACGGTAACGGCATTTGGGTTGCGTATATTCCGGGACTAACAGAAGGCACAATTTATAAATATGCTATTACGACTGCCTCGGGAGAGGTCATGCTCAAAAGCGACCCCTATGCGTTTGCCTCCGAAGTGCGGCCCCATACGGCATCTAAAATTACAAAACTGCGGTATGCCTGGAAAGATAAAAAATGGCAGGAAAGCCGCAGTCAATACGATTCATACAGCCAGCCTATGTTGACATATGAAGTGCATCTTGGTTCATGGAAGCGGGATGCTGACGGTAAGATGTTGTCCTATCGTGATATAGCCCAAGACCTGGTGTCTTATGTCAAAGACATGCATTATACGCATATTGAATTGATGCCCCTTTGTGAATATCCTTTTGATGGTTCTTGGGGATATCAGGGAACGGGATATTTTTCGGCAACCAGCCGATACGGTGCGCCCGAAGATTTGATGTATCTTGTCGATGTCTGCCATCGCAATGGTATTGGTGTTATTTTAGACTGGGTTCCCGGGCATTTTTGCCGGGATGCCCATGGACTGCGGCATTTTGACGGCCAGCCTTGCTATGAATCGGGCAATGACATCTTGGCGGAAAATAAAGAATGGGACACCATGAATTTTGATTATGGCCGGACAGAAGTGCAATCCTTCCTGATTTCCAGCGCCCTGTTTTGGCTGCGTCAGTTTCATATGGACGGGCTGCGAATCGATGCGGTAGCCAACATGCTGTATCTAGATTATGGTCATACAGACGGTAGATGGCAGCCTAATAAGTATGGCGGTCGAGAAAATTTGGAAGCCATTGATTTTTTGCGGCATTTGAATGCGGCTGTATTTAAAGAATTTCCCCATGCCTTGATGATTGCCGAAGAATCGTCTTCTTGGCCGTTAGTCACCAAACCTGTCGATATGGGAGGCTTAGGATTTAATTATAAATGGAATATGGGTTGGATGAATGACATGTTGCGATACATGGCAATGGACCCGTTATTCCGCAAAGATAATCACAATCTGATAACCTTTTCCCTTTGCTATGCTTTTTCAGAGAATTTTATTCTGCCCTTGTCCCATGACGAAGTAGTTCATGGCAAACATTCTTTGCTGGATAAAATGCCGGGAGACTATTGGCAGAAATTTGCTGGCCTGCGTGCCTTTTATGGCTATTGGATGTCCCATCCGGGGAAAAAATTGTTATTCATGGGCAGCGATTTTGGCCAGTTTATTGAATGGAAATATGATGACAGCTTGGACTGGCATTTGTTGGAATATCCGATGCACCAAGCGATGCATACGTATATGCAGCAACTGAATCAGTTCTATACGACCCATCCGGAATTTTGGGAAGAAGACTGTGATTGGTCCGGCTTCTCATGGATTAGTTGTGATGATTGTGATAACAGTGTCATTGCCTTTGTACGCAGCGGCCGTCATCAAGATGCGATGACAATTGTGGTATGCAACTTTACGCCCGTCGTGCGGCATGCCTATCGCTTTGGCGTGCCTCGTCTCGGTACGTATATAGAAGTATTCAACAGTGATGCCGAAGTATTTGGCGGTTCGCAGGTACAAAACGAAGGGGAATTTACGGCACAAGATGTGCCGATGCACGGCATGGATCAGTCCTTGGAATTGACATTGCCACCACTGGCTGTGATTTACTTGGAACGCAAAGAAGACATAGCAGCACGAAACGCGCAGGTTCTTTCCGCAACAGAATTGAAAAAACGAGTAAAACCTGTAAAAAAAACAGCGAACAGAAAACAACATAAAAAAACAGCTGTCTCGCAGCAAACGCAGGTTCATTTATAAGGACGTGATACGTGTGAAACAGATAATACACAGAAAAAATAAGCAGAAAAAGGAGGGAGTAGCGATGAAAAAAGTATTATTTGTCGCTTCCGAAGCGACACCGTTCATTAAGACCGGCGGCTTGGCCGATGTCATGGGGGCCTTGCCGAAAGCACTGGCTGCCAAAGGAATGGATGTACGACTCGTTATTCCTAAATATAGTTTGATAAAAGAAGAATGGAAGTCCCAGATGAAACCGGTAACGACGGGAATTGTCAATCTTGCTTGGCGACAATTATACTATGGCGTAGATAAAATACAGTTAGATGGCGTTACGGTATATTTCGTAGACAATGAATGGTATTTTAAACGAGATCGACTGTATGGTTTTGAAGATGATGCCGAACGATTTGCCTATTTTTGCCGAGCCGTCTTGACCATGCTGCCCCACGTAGGATTTCAGCCGGACATTATTCATTGCAATGATTGGCACACGGGGTTATTGGGTGTTTTCCTGAAAGAAGATTTCTATCATGACCCGTATTATGCACATATAAAAGTCATTTATACCATTCACAACTTAAAATATCAAGGTATCTATCCGCCAACAATTATGCAGGATATTATTGGACTGCCGAAGGAATTGTTTGATAACGGCAACTTGGAATGTGACGGCTGTGTGAATTACATGAAATCTGGCATGGTGTATGCCGATTCTATTACAACAGTCAGCCCAACGTATGCGCAAGAAATTACGTATCCCTATTTTGGCGAACGGCTGGACGGCTATATTCGGGATAATCAAGATCGCGTTCACGGTATTATCAATGGATTGGATGAAACGGCGTATAATCCTTCCTTGGATTCCTATATTACGCAGACCTATACGTCCGACAATGCCCGCAGCGGCAAACGAATTAATAAAGATGCGCTGCGTCGGGAATTGGGACTGCGTATCAAACGGGGCGTACCTATGATTGCCATGGTATCGCGGCTCGTTGAAGATAAAGGAATGGATTTGGTCATCCGTATTATGGATGAACTCGTTGAAGATGATGTACAGCTGGTCATTGTCGGTACAGGCGATGCCAAGTATGAACAAGCCTTTCGCGACTTAGCGCAGCGTCATCCGACTAAGGTATCGGCGAATATCTTATTTGATGAAGGATTGGCCCATCGTGTGTATGCGGCTTCAGATATTTTCCTCATGCCGTCGCGGTATGAACCGTGCGGGCTGAGCCAGCTGATTGCATTGAAATATGGCTCCATTCCGGTCGTACGGGAAACAGGCGGCTTGAAAGATACGGTCATTCCCTTTGACAAGCATACGGGAATTGGTAATGGCTTTACGTTCCCCAATTTCAATGCCCATGAATTACTGTTTACAGCAAAACGAGCATTGGGATATTATGAAGATACGGTATTATGGGATCAGTTGGTTAAAAATGCCATGGACAGTGACTACAGCTGGAACCAATCGGCCCAAGCCTATATCAATCTGTATCAATCTGTCATAACGCAATAAAAACGGTATAAAGGGCTGTTGCATGAATGCTGCATAGGCATTCTGAGCAGCCTTTTTTATATCAGATAGCGAGCAGATGATAGCATACGAAAAGGAGTTCGGGATGGAGTTAGGATTATATCATCATTCACAACAATTTTTTTATCGGTCCATATTTGGCGCGGCACCGACGGATGCGGTCATAACGTTGCGTCTGCAGGCACAGCAGACGGTGAATATCCAACAGGTCGTTGTACGGCTTTGGCAAAGCAGCGTCGGTGAATCCGTCATTCCTATGACTTGGGACGAAGAAGCCAAGGCGTTTACGGCACAACTAACGATGCCTGCCAAGGGATGCCTGCTGTGGTATTACTTTATCGTGCGCGGTGAAGGCTATACTGCATATTATGGCAATAACCCGGACCAGCTGGGCGGTGCGGGGATGACCTATGACCATGAACCGCCGTCGTATCAAATTACGGTATATGACAAACAGACAAGAACGCCGGACTGGTTTAAACATGCCATTGTATATCAGATTTTTCCGGATCGATTTTACCGCAGTCGTCATGGCCAAAGTACGTTATCCGGAAAACAGGGAGCCGTCATTCACAGCGATTGGAACGATACGCCGGCCTATTGGAAAAATGAAGCAGGCGAAATCTTATATTATGATTTTTTCGGCGGAAATATAGCCGGTATAGAAGAAAAAGTATCCTACCTAAAAGATTTGGGCATTACGGCTATATATTTAAATCCGATTTTTGAAAGTGCTAGCAATCATCGCTACGGAACGGCGGATTATCATCGCGTCGATCCTTTTTTGGGAACGAACGAAGAATTTGCATCGTTTTGCCAAAAAGCCAAAGACATGGGGATTGCCGTCATTCTCGATGGTGTGTTTAGCCATACCGGCGCAGACAGTATCTATTTTAATCGTTTTCATCATTACGACAGTGTCGGTGCCTATGAATCGCGTAAATCGCCGTACTACTCATGGTTCCGTTTTACAACTTATCCCGATGCCTATGAATCTTGGTGGGGTGTGTCAGATTTGCCGAATGTAGACGAAACAGATCCGTCCTATATGGATTTTATCATTCATGATGCCAACAGCGTGCTCCGCTATTGGATGAACCAAGGTATCAGCGGTTGGCGGCTCGATGTCATTGATGAACTGCCTGTACCGTTTTTGCGTGATTTTTATCGGACGATGAAACAAGAAAATCCCCAAGCCGTTCTCATTGGGGAAGTGTGGGAAGATGCTTCGAATAAAATCAGCTATGGCGAGCAGCGAGAATACTTGTGCGGTCATGATATAGACAGTGCCATGAACTATGCCTTGCGGACGATTGTCGTCGATTTTTTGCTGGGACATACCGATGCGGCGCGCATGCAGCGGGAATGGATGCATCTCGTGGAAAATTATCCTGCTGAACATTGGTATGCCATGCTCAATCTTATCAGCAGTCATGATATAGAACGCATTATGACAGTCATGACGCCCCAAGAAGAATTGGATACAGCTGCGGCTGTCGGCAAAAAACGTGTCAAACTCCTGACGGTATGGCAGATGACGATGCCCGGAGCGCCTTGCATCTATTATGGCGATGAAGTCGGCCTTGTAGGAGAAAAGGACCCGGATAACCGTCGTACCTATCCGTGGGGGCATGAAGATACCGACCTATTAGCATGGACTAAAAAATGTACGGCCCTGCGGCATCGTCATGATGCCCTGCAAACAGGACGCTGTATTCCTGTCTATGCCAAGGATACGGTATTTGCTTACATTCGTTCCATTGAAGGCGGCAAAGATGTATTTGGCAAAGACGGTGCAGACGGCCGCTTCTTAATCGCTATGAATACGAGCACGATGACAACGGAAACAGTGACAATTCATACGGACGGCTTATTGTATGGCACGTTGACGGCTGTCTTGGATACGGCCCAGCCAGCTGTACCTACGATCGATGGAACGGTGACTCTGATGCTGCCACCATTAACGATTGGTGTATGGCAATGTGCCGAAAGTAAGACAAAACGAGCCGGTATCTTGCTGCATCCGACATCACTGCCTTCGCCGTATGGCAATGGAACACTCGGACAAGAAGCCTATCAATATATTGATTTTCTAAAAACAGCTGGGCAAAGTCTCTGGCAGATACTGCCGCTGACACCGCCTTTATTGGGAGATTCGCCGTATTTGTCTCGTTCCGCTTTTGCGGGAAATGAACGCCTTATTTCCATGGATGTACTGCAAGAATGGGGCTGGCTGTCGGCAGACGAATTGGCTGCGTTTCATCAAAAAGCCAAACAGGCAGCGACCAAAGACCAGCAGTGGCAATGTAAAAAAGAAGCCCTATGGAAATTATCTCATCATAAGAATTTACGCATTCCTTGGAATCCGTACGAAGCGTTTTGCAAAGAAAATGCCTATTGGCTCGATGATTACGCCGTATTTCGTGCGGTCAGTGACTTTTTCCAAGGATTGCCTTGGACACAATGGCCAGAACCGATTCGCCGTCATACGAAACAGGGATTGGCGTATTATCGCAAAGAACTGGCTGGCACGATTTCACACTATACATTTTTACAGTATATCTGGTATCGTCAATGGCAGGCCGTTCATGCCTATGCCAAGAAAAATGGTATTGCTGTATTAGGCGATATGCCTATGTTTGTGGCTCACAACAGTGCAGACTGCTGGGCCCATCAAGAATTATTCCAACTGGATGATGCCGGGAATCCGACGGCTGTTGCCGGTGTACCGCCTGATTATTTTTGTGAAGATGGGCAGTTGTGGGGCAATCCGTTGTATGATTATGAGGCCATGAAACAGACGGGCTATGCCTGGTGGATCGAACGGATGCGCCATATGATGCGGCTCGTCGATGAAATTCGTATCGATCATTTCCGCGGGTTTGCATCCTACTGGTCCGTTCCGGCCGATGCCAAAACGGCAAAAACAGGCCAATGGATACAAGGACCGGGAAAAGAGTTATTCCAGTCCGTATATCAGGCCTTGGGACATGTGCCGCTCGTTGCAGAAGACTTAGGGCTCATTACAGATGATGTCTATGCCTTGAAAGACTCGCTGCAGCTGCCAGGAATGAAGGTATTGCATTTTCATATGAAAGAACGAAACGACGGCCGATATACACTGAATACGGAACCGAATTGTCTGGCCTATACGGGTACGCATGACAACAATACCAGCCGCGGCTGGTATGAAGAAGAACTGACACCCATGGAACAAGCGCAACTGCGACAGACCCTGCATCTATCTGATAATGCGAAATCGCAGGATGTCGTCAAAGCACTCGTTGCCTATGTCTACAGCCGTCAAGCTGAAACGGTCATTATCCCGATGCAGGATGCACTGGCTTTGCCATCATCGTGCCGCATGAATACACCAGGAACACCAACAGGCAATTGGCAGTGGCAGCTGGAAGAAGACATGCTTCGTTTTGATACGGCAAAATGGTTGTCCCAGTTGTGCAGAGTGTATCATCGGTAATGCGAAAATATGGATAGTAATGTGAATGTTTTATAAAATAAAAGATGCATGCAGTGAATAGAACTGTATGCATCTTTTTGCCTGTTCCAGAGGAAGTATGCCTATGCATTATTCTTTATTATTGACAACTTCATCTTCATGAATATCTTCTGTTAATTTTTTCTTTCCTAAATCCGTAGTTAATGTGTCTCGTGTAAATGAATAAGATGGACTAGCAATACTATTTGCTGGATAGTAATGATTAGATTGAATGTTTAATATACCGCATATCATTTCGTATATCAAATCATTTGTAAAATAACTATCTTGATGAGCACGCAGTGCAGATGTTGTTGCGGGATAGAGCTGCATGTATTCATCAGATAAATATAAAAACATAGGTATACGAAGTGCTGCAAACGAAGCGCCATCCGGACGGCGAATAGATTTTGGTGCTGCTCCATGATCAGAAAAATAAAGCATGGCCTGCATGTTTAAATGTTCTTTACCATATTGGTAAATCTGTTCTAGCACCCAGTCTGTATACGCTAAGGAATTAGAATATTCCTGTACAGCGTCACGAGATGCGTCAGAAGACCAACGCGCAAATTCTGGCGGGTATCTGTTAGCGTAATTATCATGACTGCCCATAATATGAATGACAACAAAATTGTTTTCATTAGGATTAATTTCTTTTAAATACGGCAGTAAATCACCGTCATAGCGGACATGCGTGCTGTTAGCCAATTCATCTTCAATCCATTTGGCATGATCTGCCGTTTGCGCGACGAGTGTAATTGGCGTGTCCGCATTACTGATAGTTCCTTGGTTGCTGAACCAATAGGTTGTATAGCCTGCTTTTTTGGCTATATCGAGCAACGTTAGACTTTCATGAAATTCCATTGTATTATATTGGTTCTTTTCCGTTAATGCCCGTTCCAGAGAACCGACAGTCTGTACCATCGTCGTATAAGCATGCCGGAAGAGAATAAAATTGGCCTCTTGAGAAGCAGTGCGCATCCATGGCGTCGTATCCAATTCGACAGGATAGTAGGCACTCATATAACTGCGTGAAGCCGACTCCCCGATGACCATGATAATCGTACTTGGTTTATGAAAAGCCGGAACAGATGGCGAGACCTGCAAATAAGCGGCATTTTTGTCGTGCAGTGATGCAAATTTTCGTGCATTGTCAAAATATTCCTGCGCTTGATGACGAGCCCACATCGCACCTGTATCTGTGAAAATACGTTGGGCATACCATACCGAAGCAAAACATAAAACGACAGTAAAAATAGTCAATTTTTTGGACAGCGGCGTTAGCGTAACTGCATGGCGATGGCAGTAGAAAAAGAAACTAAACAGGGCCAAAATAACGATTCCCAAAGCACCCAGTCCAGGTATGCCCCAAACCTTCATCAAATATTCATAGGCTTCAGCCGTGTTGGTCTGCAAAACAGCCACCCAGGCAGCTTCTGTCAGCGGTGTTTTATACACAAGATAATAAAATATCTGCAGCAGCGGCAGCAACAGTAATACAGTCTGAATACATGCTAAGATACAGCGGTTAACGGTTTTAGGAATTCTTGTAGTATGATATAATAATTGGGAAAGAGACGTAGAAAATAAAAATAAGTATACGCCCATAGCAATATCAAAATGATTGTCAATGAAATGCGTATTTTGATGAAATGTGAGCCAGTATGTAAAAGGATACACAATCATCCATGCCAGCCCTACGACAGCATGAGAGATAAGCTGGGCATATGTCCGGCCGGATTGTTTCCATAAGGCAAATGAAATACTCAGCAAAACAGCACAAACCGCATAGCGGCGCAGTTGTAAAAAAATAGTCTTATGAGGAAGACCGGCACTCATAGCCATATAAAAGCCAAATAATACAATCAGGCTGATACCAAATGTCATGACATACGGTATCAGTAATTTTAGTTTTTTCAAAGTAGTCACTCCTAGTGGTAAAAAATTCAAAGTAGTATTTATTATACCATTAATACTGGCAATGTGTCATACGTTTGTACGTGCCAAGTTGAGATATGGAGTGCAGGTCTATAAAGGAGTATAGAGTGAGTTCTTTAGCCATTTTAATTTTAACTAAAAATGAAGAAGAAAATATAGTCAGTGTAGTGCGCAATGCGAAAGCTTGTACCGATGAAGTCATTATTGTCGATTCAGGCAGTACTGATCATACAGTAGAACTGGCAAAGCAAGAAGGAGCAGCAGTATACTTCAGAGCTTGGGATGACGATTTTTCAGCACAGCGTAATTTTGCATTGGAGAAAACGCAGGCAGATTGGGTGTTGTATCTCGATGCCGATGAACGGCTCAATGATGAGCTGCGGCATGCTGTTTGCCAAGTCGTAGAACATGGAACATTAGATATGCAGTATGCGCTGACAAGAAAATCCGTTGCTTTCGGTGTTACATTTAATTATGGCGTATTATATCCTGACCATGTGCTGCGCATGTTTCCGCGTACGCAAGTAACTTGGGTCAACAAAGTACATGAGCATCCGGAATGCAGCTTGCCGACAAAAAGACTGCCGGGACATATTGAACATCACACCTATGCAGATTGGCATGAATGGGAAGAAAAACTTTGTTTATATACGACAATTTGGGCAGAAGATGCGTATAAACGGGGAAAACGAACATCACTGCCGGGCATTTTACTGCACAGCATTGGCGGATTTTTTAAGATGTTTGTACTGCGTAAAGGATTTTTAGACGGCGGCATTGGTTCTTATTTATGCTGTACCCACTTCTTTTACACGATGCTGAAATATTTGAAATTGCACGAGCTGCAGCGAAAAAACGGTGGAAAGTAATATGGAGAACACCTTAATTCAACGTGTCAAAACGATTGTTTTACAACATTTTTCTACACAGAATGTGCGAATTTACCTTTTCGGTTCTTGGGCACGAGGAGAGCAAAAACGAAGTTCTGATATTAACATTGCCATAGAGGGAAATAGAGACATTTCGTACGAAATTACGTTGTTGCGAGAAAAATTAGAAGAATCTACTATTCCGCGTCGTATTGATGTCGTCGATATGAATCATGCAGGAACGGTTTTATGCCAACGTATACGAAAGGAAGGAATTGTATGGAAAGAATTATCGAACGATATGAATTAGCCCTCCGCGCGTTGACAAAATTTCATGAATTAGCATCTCGACAAAACTTGACAGAAATAGAAAGAGATGCACTGATTCAACGCTTTGAATTTATCTTTGAACTTACATGGAAATGTGCGAAAGAATATCTTTACATACATGAAGGAATTGATGCAGCATCTCCCAAAAAAGTCATCCGTTCGTGCCGTGAAGTCGAGGTCCTTTCTGATGAAGAAACAGAACAAACATTAAAAATGGCCGATGACCGCAACTTGACAACTCGTACGTATGATGAATCTTTTATCGAAAGTTTATTGAAACGGTTGCCTGTATATGATACGGTGTTGCATAATTGGTTAGATCGATTAAGAAAATAATTTTCTTGCAAAAGGAAGGAGCTTTTTGCGTTATGCGTGTAGCTATATTAGAGTCCATTGTCATGCCGGCAGGACATGAAGTGGAATTTGACCGGATTTTAGTAGATGAATTAAAACGGCAGGGTCATGAACCTGTATTTTTTGTGCCGGAACAGTTTCCCTTTAAATTGGACTATCATTGTGATGTAGACTATTTAACGGGCGGAAAAGTCGTTACCTACGCCGGAGCCGGCAAAATCAAAAAGCTCTTTCTGTCTATATTGCGAGAACGGCGGCGTGTTGCTTGGTTCAATGCTGCGTATGAAAAAGCCTGCGCCGGAGCATGTGATGCTATTATCATTCCGACCGGAACGTGGCGATATATCCGAACCGTTTTGCATAGCAAACTAAAAGATTCTCCCGTTCCAGTCTATATGATTTTCCATGGTATTAACCCCCATGAACAACCGAAGTTTGAAAAACAAGCCCATCGAGTAGAACCATACAAACATATTCATTTGAAAGTCATTACGCTGCGCAATGATTTTAAACACAGCGGTCTTACCAACTTAGATTTAATAGCACCGCCTGTATTTAAACCACAGGATTTGCCTGTAGATACTCGCTTATCTATTACGCCTCCTGTCAAAATTGGCTTTTTTGGACAATTTCGTAAAGAAAAAAATTTAGGATTTTTTTTGGAAGCCTTTACTAAGGCAAACTTTACGGTGCCCGTAGAACTCATTGTTCAAGGAGCAACTGCTAAGCCGGAAGATGGCGAATTATTTGAACAATTTGCTAAAGAATACAGTTCATACAAAAATATTACCTTTTGGCACAAAAATCTAATCGGATTGGAATGGCAAAAAGCCTTACTCAGCGTAGATGCGATTATGATGCCGTATGCAGCAGAACGATATCGGTACCACTGGGGAGCCATGCTGTTCACGGCGATTGGCTTTTACAAACCTGTCTTAGCTTCTCCTGAATTGAATCCGGAAGTACTGCAGCAATATAAAATTGGCGTTGCTGTCGATGTAAGTACAGTCGATTCGTTTGCACGTCAATTGGAAGAATTTGTTGACGATTTAGTAAAAAATGCCGACGTATATAGACAAAACTTGGAAGCGGCGAATAAACAGTATAGTCACGAAGCATTGATTCATAATATTTTGCGATAGGAAATATAGTTGGAGGTGAAATGATGATTACCCAACTTACATTACAAAAATTCCGATGTTTTGATTCATTTACTATGAAACATATTATGCCAATTACGTTAATCGGCGGGAAGAATAATTCCGGTAAATCGGCGATATTAGAAGCTATTTTTTTATACAGCACTTTACAACTTTTTTGACTTATATTATTTTACGAATGGAAAATCAGATGAGCATAGCTGTAAGATATTACTCCGTGAAATGGAACAATTATTCACCCCAGATAGAAAAGAATTTTTATTTCCGAAAATTCGAGGGATTACTGTGGCACTAGAACCAATTTATTGTGGCGGATTGTTTAACTCACTATTGCTATTATTGAAATTACAAAAGACACTTTTGGATGGACAGATAATTGGTGATTGGCCATATTGTTAAAATGGGAAAGAACGTTTTTTGGCAGCACTTTGCAACTTTTTCTCTGCTACACGAGCGATGAACTGGCTTTTCGGTGGAATCGATTGTCATGATAATTAAAGTGAGAGCGCAATGAATCGAAAAAACGCGATTGTTAGTAGATTCGAATGCAATCGAGACAGATTCTTTGTTAGATGAGGTGGAAAAATGTCTGATATAGTAACTCCTAAAATTCTGCAAAATGTTCCTGTTGGCAAAGATAAATTTGCCAGCCAATCACAAGACCATATCGCAGAGTCAATTAAAAATTTGATTCTGAATATTGATAATAAAGAATTATCAATACGACTTATAGGTATTGAAGGCGGATGGGGAACTGGGAAAAGCAATTTAGTAAAAATCCTAGAAAAAAAACTAAAAGGTAAAGGTTACTCTTTTTTTCTTTATGATGCCTGGGGACATCAAGAGGATTTACATCGACGAGCTATTATTGAAGAACTTTCAGATTTCGTTGAGGAAAAAGAGATTTGTAGTACATGTAAAGAGAAGTTGGCAAATATTAGGGAAGAAACATTAGGAACAGAAGTGTTAGTACGGACTGTTCAGAGTCCTGAGTTTTCATGGGCCTTTTTTTGGGCTGTATTAGGGATAGTTTGTTTTCCAGTAATTGAATTTATTGGAAAAAGTGATATTATTAAAAATTATTTTCTGTTTCAAAATTTTTCCTTAATGGGATGGATTTTGAAAGCAATACCAGAATTATTTTTTTTCATAGCATTGGTCATTATTATTTTAGGTGCATTTAAACAAGCTAACAGACAAAGTCAAGCTGGCGAGTGGATAAAGAATGTAAAATTATTTTTTTCTTGCTTAAAAAATAAGACATTACAAGTCTATCGGAAAAATGAAGAAAAAAATACTACGACAAAAAGAATAAATCAATTTAATCCGTCGTCTAATTCATTTAAAAACTTCCTTCATGCGCTTGACGATGGGCTTCAGAAAAATAAGTTGGTTATCGTAATAGATAACATTGATCGAATGAATAAGGAAAAAGTTAAAGACATATGGGCTACGATTCATATGTGCTTTTCAAGTGCAGCTGAATTGCATAATATCCTTGTTTTAGTGCCGTTTGACAAGAATAAAATTAGAGATGCTTTTTATCAGGAAGAGGAGAATGAATCAAATACCGCAAATGATACTGATAAAAAAATGACTACATATGATACAGAAAAAATTAATCGATTGGCTCTGGTTGATGATTTTATACAAAAGACGTTTTCTTTAGTATTTCGTGTCTCGTTACCTGTTTTAAGCGATTGGGAAGCTTTTTTTAGAAATCGTTGGACAGATGCTTTTAAATCCGTTCAAGATGAGATTGAATTTGACTATGTGAAAAGAATTTTCGATGCTTTTACCGAAGTGATCACACCTAGGAATATTATTGCATTTATTAATGAGTTTGCGACCATCAAGTTGTCGGGGGTTGATAATCAAATTAAATCAAGATATATTGCTATTTTTATTAAAAAGCAGAATTATATTTTATCTAATATTACAGATGCTTTGACTCAATTTGATTATTTAAAGCCATTAGATTATTTAGTTAATCAAGATGGAGGAGATGAATATTTTAAATCTATCGCATCCTTGATTTATCAAGTGCCTCTAGACAAGGGACTTCAAGTTGCCTTGTCTAGACCATTGAAGCAGGCATTGGAAAATCAAGATACGAATGAAGTTGAAAGAATCTCGGCTAATCCTAATTTTGATTCTATGTTAGGAGAAGTTTTAAATCATATAAATAATATGGGAAATGCTGTTATTGCATTATCTCAGTTAAGTCAGGATAAATTTCAGAGTGAGGACATCTATCAAAATAGATGGGATGATATTTTTATCCGCATAATGAATCGGGATAAAGGACGAGAATATCATGAAGTTATGGATTATCAGTTAATATTGCTCGATAAAATAACGCAAGAAAAGAAAATTACATATATTGAAGACATTATTAAAAATTTATACAGTATTAGCGATGAAGAATTTAATGCAAATACTTTTTCAAATAATATCGATCAGTTGGATTCTGTAATGAAAAAATACCAAATCAATATTTTTGAATTCCTTAGTGAACGAAAATGTAGCCTTGATCAGTACAAAAGTTTTATGTCTTCTGGGAAGTGTTTATATAATTATAAAGTAGTTTGTGATACAAAACAAATTAATGAGCATTTGATTCAATATCCAATAGAAAATATAAATGACATTAATTACATTCAAGAATTATTAAAATGTCAGTATGATTTATCAGAATATAGAGCTTTTTTAGAGCAACATGTAGTAAATACTACCAATTATGATGACTTTAAAGGCTTTATTGGTGTTTTAAAGCAATTTCCAGGCGTTGTAAAACTTGAAAATTTAGCATGGGCTACCTATGCTTCGATTTTTTCACAAGTGGATAAGCAAAATGCTTTTTATTATGATTTAGTCGCTATAGGTTATTCTCATTTTTCGTATAGTCAATTAAATGGATTAGGCAACTTTCTTTCTTCCAATGAAGAGGAGCAAAAGCGCCTTATTGAGCCTGTTCGGTCTGTAATTTTAAGATATATATCTTCAGCGGGGCTTTTTATACAATTAATGGATAATTTAGGTTTAGGCAATAGTGAATTTTATAAAGCTATTTGTCATGCATTGATAGCATCAAAGTGCAAATTTACTGAAATAAGGATTCTCCCTCATCTTAAAATGATAGAAGATACTTTAGGAATTCAATTTAATCAATGGGAAGCGGCATTCGATGATCTTCCTGTTGCAGATATTAGTGATGATGCTATTCTTTCATCACTACCCATTGATGTATTAAAAGAAATACAAACTGTTCCCAACAGCAAGCTGTATGATCATTGCAAAAGTAGAATTAAGAGTTATTTAGATACTAAGGATACCGGAAGTTGGAAATCTGTCATTAACAATGATTTAAATAATTATGATATTCAAGTTGGATTGCTTATCTCTTATCAGTGGCCTTCAAGAGCATATGAGGCTGTTAAAGCTTATTTGAAGGAAAAAGCAGAGAATAAACAAACTCCTACGGATATAGAGAAATGGCATAATTTTATTGGCGTGTTAAAAAAATCTGGCCATGAATTAGCGCAATTAGTTTGCGATGTATATGGCATTTTTCTTAAATCCAGTATTGATGCTCCAGCGTTTAAATTTTGGATATCTTTTTTTGATGAATACATATTTAAAAAGGAAGGTCCTAAAAAGGATACACTGCGGTGCATTTTTCCGGTAATTTTGTTAGATGATGAAGAATGTTTGAAATGGATGAATGACCATAGCCAAACTATTTCAACCATATATGATGCTGCTGAAATTCAGCAAAACGATTTTTATAGAGCACTTATAGAAAGAGCTACTGGAGAGGATGTTAATCCTGCTGCTAGACGATTAGCAGTACGAATGAACTTTTTACCTTCTGATGTTCTCAAAAAGAATTTACAGTCATAGTTGTTGGGGGAAAATATGCAAATTAATACACAAAAAAAGATATTATATGGAATTATTTGGGGATTTTTTTCTCTCTGGGTTCTCAAGTTATATGGCTGCCGGTCCTGATTCACTACTTACCGCCTGATATTTTAGGTTTGTGGTACGTATTCGTCAGTATTGGTGGTATGGTTGAACTCCTTGATAGTGGCTTTACGCCGACACTGAGCCATTGCATGACTTATGCATGGAGTGGGGCCATGGATCTAAAGAAGCAAGGAGTTGTCTTCTCTGGTGAACGGAGTGGGCCGAATTATGCTTTGGTTTATGGGATTTTGAGTACTTGTCGAGTCTTATATTTTGGCATTGCTTTTGTGGCGACGTTGGTTATGGTCAGTGCTGGTACGTTATATGTGCAGCGTATCGCCTCGGCCTATTTATCTTGGCAGGTTTATGCTACGTGGATACTCTATATAGCATCAACCTTTATTAATCTTTATATAGGATATTATGCTGTCGTTCTTGTCGGTATCGGCGATATTTTTCATAAAAACTGAGCACAGATTTTATCAAAAGGTGCCTTTTTGATATTAGGAACACTCGGCCTTGTTTGTGGCTTTGGGATTCTCAGCCTGGGCGTGGTCTATTTTGCCAGCGGTTTTGTTTTACGCTTTTTGTGTAAACATTATCTTATCAAGGAGCATAAGTTTGATGAATTATTCCGAACATATTGTCATCAAACAGCGTATTCTAAACGCCATGTTTTGGCTATGATGTGGCCTAATGCCTGGCGCGACGGGCTCGTCACGGTTACGGCTTATCTGACAGGGCAGGCTACCGTACTGATGAGCAGTGGTTTTCTGACTCTGTATGAAACGGGGATTTACTCTTTCTCCATGCAAGTTGTCAATGCCTTGATTAGCATTGCTTCAGGTATGTTCAGTGCCTATGTCCCGGCAATCCAGTCGGCCTATGTATCCCGCAATCGGAAAGTCATGAAAGATTTATACGCGAAGTCCATGGCTTGTGCCTTTCATCTCAGTTTCTGGGGCATCATTGTCTTTGCAGCAATAGGTATCCCCATCGTACAACTCCTGCGCCATGACTTCGTCATTGAACGATCGGCTTTTCTTATGCTGGCATTGTCTATTTATCTCTTGAATCGCCATCGAAATTCGGCTTGTTTCATTAGCACCATGAATAAACTGCCATATACCTTCAGCTTCATCTTCTTTGGCGTCATCAGTATCTGTGCCAATTAGCCGTCCAGTCCATCTACAATAACTGGAAATGGAACCAAGTCGTCAATCGCTATCTGCATACCACGGAAATAAGATTGATGCGTCAAGGAACGGCTGACCTTATGCGGATCGTGGGAAATAAAATATTTAAAACAAAATCATAAAAATAATCCGGTTGCGGTGAAATCACTGGGCCGGATTGTTTTATTAGAGTATAAGATGTCTTGACGCGATATTTGTTTTGCAATAAAAAATTAAATTAACGAACGTATTTTCTAATTATTATATGAGGAAGGGGATGAGTCTTATTGGGGTATGAATGCTTAGTGGCGTTAGATAAAAAATATGGAGATAAATTGAAGAATGCTACTTTGATTTTAGGTAATGGTTCCAGCATTTCTTACAGCTCAAAGTTTGATTATTCCAGTTTATATGATAAAGCTGCTTTTACTGATGAAGAAAAACAACTTTTTGATAAGTTTGATACGAATAATTTCGAATATATTTTAAGAAAGTTATTTCAAGCTGGTGAAGTAAATAAGGTTCTAGAACTTGATAAAGAAAAAAAGGTTAATTCTGTATATGAAAATATTCGATTGAAATTGATTGAGACAATAAGATGTATTCATCCCGTTATGAGCGATATTGATCCAGCTACTGTTCATGGTACGGTATTTAAATCCATGATGGATTATAGATATATCATTGATTTGAATTATGACTTCTTATTATATTGGATTTTAAGTACTGATGGTTTTTTATCTTCTTTTTCAGTTGAAGGAAATGAGACGAGAAGAAATGTATTTCAAGGGAGACCTTTTCAATATTTCTATGATGGGTTTCGACAAACAATTGAAAATCATCTTTCTTTTGACTATGATTTTGTAGAAACAGAGATACAGAAAGAAGAGAAAACAGGAATATTTTATCCGCATGGAAATTTGTTATTTGTTCGAGATAAATTCAATGGAGAAACATTAAAAATAAAAAGTAATGGCGATTTATTTGACGTTGTTGATAAAGATTGGGAAAAGGGATATACTCCACTCTTTATTAGTGAAGGGACAGCTGATAAAAAATTGAAGAGCATACGGAGTGTCCCTTATCTGAATTATGTTTATAACGAGATACTCAACAATCTTACTGATTTTATTGTCATTTATGGCTGGTCAATGGGAGATTGTGATAGCCATTTAATCAAGAAAATATTTTCCAATAAAAAAATTAAGATGGTTGCTATTTCTATTTATAACGGAAATAGAGACATACAAGCAATACAAGAAGAAGAAACAGCGATAGAAAGAAAAATAAAAAATTATAATGAAGAGATAGCGGTTGAATTCTGGGAGTGCTAACATTAGATAAAGAATTGAATTATATGTAAGAAATTTTTGAAAGGATGTAGAATGTCAGCACTTTACAACTTTTACGCTACCTCGGAAGGTGACGAAGCGAGTTTACACAAGGTCTGAACTAAGTCCGTTGGATTTTTTGTGTTTTGGGCCTTAGCGACCAAAGTGCAAAAAAATATTTCACGCTGTATTTGCCAGCTTATATGGCTTCGCAGCTCCTGCGGACTGGCGTTTTGGTACTTTGCAAAATGCTCGTCCAGATACGGTAATTTTCAGGCTGCTGTGAACGAGGTTTACCAGATTCACCATGTGTTCAATGCCCTTTTGGCGGCGAATCCGGTAGGCATTCAGCGACCAGAAGATCTTCTGCTCATAGTAGTTGGTTTCGATGGCCCAACGCAGCTTGTACAGCTTCAAAGAATAATAGTCCATGCCCTCTGCCGGTGCGTCCCGTAATATCTTTCGTTCCTGCCAGGCGCAGCTCATATGCAGGGTACTTGGGTCCAAGGTGCTGAAGAAAAGCCGGCGGGAACCTGATGCGGTGCAGCTTACATAGGCATGAATACGGCGATTCCCGCAGATATGAGTCAAAACGATCCGATGACCGAGCTTCATGCCGTCCATGTTCCAGGACAGCGTAAAATTATCCAGATGAATCCGTTTTCCCCGTTTTTTCGGACGTCCTGGCTTGCCGCTAGGCAATGGTGGCAATTCATACATTGCCGAATCACTGCGGACATTGCAGATGAAGGCCAGGTGGGGATACTGCAAAACCCGTTCTATCAGCGAGCTTTTAGCGTACCAACTGTCAAAAAGCAACAGTACCTGCCAGTCTTTCAGCAAGGGCATCACCTCCTCGATGAGATCACCGGCTAACTCAAGTTTGGTCTGCTCTTTCGTCCACATCCGGTATCCTGCGGGAACCGCTAAATAGCGGATGAGCGGAGCTTCACCTGCATGCTGGCTCAGGACAGGGACGCTCAGCGTCAGACTGACGAAGCAATGGCCGTTCACATAGGGCATGCCTGTATGACAGGCATGGTCATGCAACACGGAAAGGGCATCGAACTTCTTGCCAAATTTGGGTACCGTCGTATCATCGACACTGAGGAAGACCGGCTCATTCTGTAAAGCTGCTGGAATCAAGCTGCACGCCAATTCCGCCGTTTGCAGGCGGAGAGAACGGCTCGTCACCGTTTCATTCTGAAGAGCCCGGTAATAGCTGTTCAAGCAGCGATGCGTTACCTAGGCCAAGAAATTCCGGTGAAGAAAACGAAGAGATGGAAACGACTGCAAGGCCAGCTGGGCTATGACCAGCCAGGTCAGCAGGAATTGCGTGGGCCGTGTCGCCGCAGAAAAATATGGAGAAAAGAAACGAAACCAACTACTATGAGCAGAAGACCTTCTGGTCGCTGAATACCTACTGGGATCCGGGAGGGTGTCATTTATGAAGACATTGGCCACGATACCGATGCGCTGTATACAATGTTGTTGACGACAGGCTATTTGACGGCTGTCAGCCGCAGACGAGGCATTGGCGGCATACGCTGTGAATTAGTGATTCCCAATCGGGAAGTTCAGGATATTTACCGCTTTGAAATCTTGGATAAGATGCGAGGCCGTTATTCTGTGTCCCGACTGGAAACCATGTTCGATGAGTTACTTTCGGGCAAAGGACAGGCCTTTTCAGAACTGTTGGGAGGGTATCTTCGGGACTTGGTCAGCGTGTATGATACGGCCCATAAAGAAAGTTTCTACCACGGCTTCGTCCTTGGCATGACGGCATTGTTTGCATCTGATTATATCATCGAATCGAACCGGGAAAGCGGGTACGGCCGCTTTGACCTGGCCATTATTCCCAAGGATGTAGAGAAGACCGGCGTCATCATGGAATTTAAGATAGCTGCCAGCGAAAACGAACTGGAAGAGAAAGCCCGAGAAGCGCTGCTGCAAATCGAAGACCGGGAATACGTCGCGGAATTCCAGAAACGCGGCGTCAAAGAAATCTGGAAATACGGCATTGCTTTCTGCGGCAAGAAGATTGCCGTTTGTCGTTCATCGTAGTTCGTTCGTCAACCTCAGATTGCGGATTCAGAAGCGGCGTTCCGCCGCAACAGACTCAGGATTATATTACGACCGTGTACCGTCCGTCATACATTCCTATTATGCCCAGGATTCACGGCGGGCGCGCCCTCTACAGCGGTCCGTTTCAGCATCCGTCTTGCCATTCCTTACAGTCATGACCAGACGGGCTGAAAAGGCACGTGCACGCCCCTACGATATTGCATACAGGCAATGGGGAATGAATGTGGCCGCAGTAAATCAAAAATACATGACCTGTGGCCTTGTGTGTATGAGATGAATTGTAGGGGCTCGCACGTGGCGAGCCCGCTAGAGAGATTCAGTCACAGCCCATACTGTATAATGACAGGCTTTTACGAGCTACGAACTACCAACAACGACCCACGTCTTTTTCCACGAGCCGAGGGTCACTCGAGGCAATGTCGGCACCTTGAATTTATTCCTAGTTGTACAATGAAATTAAAATCTGATACAATAAAGCCAAGGAAGTGTGGCCGATGAATGAAGAGATAATACAGGACGTACAGGAACAGCTGGCAGGCGCCTTGGACTATGAAAACGAATGCAGTCCGCCATGCCTTAGAGCGACAAGATACACCGAAAATCAAAGGGGCGCAGAATGAGGATAACAGCATAACGGAAGGCAGCATCGTCTTTGACATCTTGTTCCGAGCGAAGGCACCGGAACCGAATTCAGCCATAGCGACTACGATAAAATCAAGAAGGTCTATACCATTTGGATTTGTATGGAAGCTCCACAGGGAAAAAGCGCTATCAACCGCTATCAGCTGAAAGAACAGCATTTGCTGCACTGCTATAAAGAACCTTGTCAGAATTATGACCTCATGGGCATCGTTTTTGTCTATCTGGGAAACAGCAAGGTCAAAGAACAGCTGTTGAACCTCTCCCGCTTATAGAAGCGGGAGAGGTTCAATTGGAACGGATTCATTTGTAGGCATGAAAATCGGAGAGGCAGCACAAGCAGGGTGTTTTGATTTTTCACAGGGTAAACTGGATTTTTTACAAAATGCGTTGCTAAGATTAGCAACTATACGATAGATACATACGAGAAAGGATTTTGTATTAATGAATATATTACTAGCTAATTTAACAAAAATGGTAGATGACAGCGGCGGTATGGCAAAAGTAACATGTGAATTTGCGAATGAAATGCAGCGTCGGGGCCATCATGTATCCTTAGTATACAGCGATGTAAAACAGGGAAACTTTTATTATCCCTTGCAGAAAGGCATCCCTGCTATTGATATTCGTCATTTTAAAGGACAATCTATCTCGTATCCATGGTATTTAAAGGTGAAACGAGAATTATATCGTACCTTTAATAAACAAAAAGCTCGTACCGTAAATAATGATTTTGCCGAAAATTATCTATTGAAAAATTTACAAGAAACCTTGCAGGACTGTCAGCCGGATATTATTGTATCGTTTCAGCCGGCAGCTAGCAAAATGCTCCTTTGTGATTTAAAAACTACCATTCCTGTCATTACTATGAGTCATGGCGATCCGGAAGATTATTTTCATTTTTATCCCAAGGCAGAAATACCGGCACTAGAAAAAAGTGCGGTATGTCAGGTTTTATTGCCTTCGTTTGCACAACACTTAAAAAATCATTTACCCAATGTGAAAACCGTAGTCATTGGCAATGCGATCCCGCAATATGATGTAAAGGCGGATTTAACGGCAAAAAAGGACACCTATAAAATTATCTTTGTAGGACGATTATCAAAAAATCACAAACGACCTCATTTATTAATCGAAGCATTTGCCGGATTAGCAGATGCATTTCCCAACTGGAATGTAGAACTTTGGGGAGCTGAAGATGGCAAGGCCTATTACAAAGAACTGCAGCTTCTTATCAAAGCAAAACATTTAGAACATCGCGTGTTTTTAAAGGGAACAACGAATAACGTTGCTGAAGTATTACAACAAGGTGATATTTTTGCATTTCCCAGTGCGTATGAAGGATTTGGTATGTCATTAGGTGAGGCCATGAGTATGGGACTTCCTGCTATTGGCTACAAACATTGCAGTGCGGTCAATGAATTGATAGAAGATGGCAAAAATGGTTATCTTTGTGAAGAGGGTATGGAGGACTTAGCGAATAAACTGGCATTGCTGATGAAACAGCAAGACATGCGGGTACAAATGGGGGCGGCAGCTAGAGAGTCGATGAAACAATATGCAACAGAATCGATTTGGAATCAATGGGAAAAATTAATGGATATAGTAAAAGGAGCAGTAAAAAATGATTTCACCTAAGGCTTCGATAATTATACCGGTATATAATGCAGAAAAATATATTATTAGATGTTTAGAATCTGTTTTAAATCAAACATATACAAATTTTGAGGTATTATTAATAGATGATGGCTCAACTGATAATTCGGGAAAAATTTGTGATATGTATAATAGAAAAGATTCAAGAGTGTCTACGTATCATCAGCCGAATATGGGACAAAGCGCAGCAAGAAATAGTGCTTTAATGAAGGCACAGGGAAAATATATTGTTTTTATTGATGCGGATGATTATGTTGCAGATACGCTTTTAGAAAAAACTATTCCTAAAATGGAAAGTGAAGACATAGATATATTAATATTTAAACATAAAGAAATAACTGATAATGCCTTAGTTCCATTTGTTAACGAGTTTGAAAAAAAGAATATTAATATTAATACTTTATCAATAAAAAAAATTCGCCAATTGATTTTAATGGATGAAATATCTAATTTAATGTGGAATAAAATATATAAAAAATCTATTTGGGAGAAGTTACAATTTCCAAATGGGTATTGTTATGAAGATTTATATATTTGTCCAGAAATATTTTTAAATGCTGAAAATGTAAAACATATATCTAAAGTGTTATATTATAACAACCGTACTAATATACAATCTACAACTAGTAGTTCGAATGATGAAAATGCTTTTAATAGATATAGCAAGTTTAGAGCTTATCGACACCATGAAAAAATAGCTAAACAATTAAATGTAGTAGATGCTAAAAAATGGGCGAAAGAGAAATCCATTCATGAAGCTATAAAGATTGTGTATAAAAATTTTTATAGTGCAAAGAAAATTACTAAAGAAGAATTTGATGATGTAATATCTTATTTATATAAAAATAGGAAATATAAATTAAGTTTAGGGCTGAAAGATAGAATATTATGGTGGAGTTCATTAAATTGTATTAGTATATGTAAAATTTATGGATATATTGGACATAAATTGAAAAATAAATAATTTTGTGAAAAATTCAAAATAAATGCAGTTCAGTAGTATCGTGATTGCCATAAGTTAAACTTGATAAGCAGTTAAATGATAGTTGTGTGTGGTTTTAACCTAATCCGCCAGAAGTCCTCCACCTCTTAGGTGGGGGATGAAGGCGGGTATGGCGAATTTACGTAAGTAATTGAGCCATACCATTGCCCTGTAGATAGTTATGTAGTAAAATCAGTCGTATATGAGATACGAAAATACATAGAAAATCAAGGCAGGTGAGATTATAGTGAATAAGGCATACCGATACAGGCTCTATCCGACGGCTGAACAAAAAATTATGTTTGCCAAGACGTTCGGCTGTGTCCGATTCATCTATAACAAGATGCTTGGCGACCGCCTT
>CAKPYN010000023.1 GCA_934202965.1 uncultured Megasphaera sp. | reverse complement strand
TTAGAAAGTGAGGTGAGGCGGGCATTCCTCCCCGACCTAAGAGGTCGGAGTATCCTGCCCGCATTTTAGATGAATAACGAAAGAAACATTGTATTGATTGGCATGCCCGGATGCGGCAAGACGACATTTGGTAAAGCCGTTGCTAAAGAATTACAGCGATCTTTTTATGATGCCGATGATGTTGTCGTTACACAAGAAGGAAAAACGATTCCTGAACTATTTGCCATTAGCGAAGCGTGTTTTCGTGATGCCGAAACACGGGCAGCGCAGACATTAGCAGCTAAAAAAGGATGCATTATTGCCTGTGGTGGTGGTGTTGTCAAACGGCCTGTCAATATTGAAATATATAAAAAGACCGGTGTTATCATATGGATAGACAGATCGCCGGCAACTATTATTGGCGATGTTGATGCTGACAGTCGTCCGTTGCTGCGAGAAGGAGCACAAAAGATATATGATTTGTATCACGAACGTCTTTCTTTGTATCAAAAAGCTGCTGATTATACGATTGTCAATGACAAAGCGAGTGAAGATGTGATTCGCGAACTGATTGATTGTATCAAAACCATATAACGAGATAGAATTAGAGGAGATTGTTAATGATATATATAGGTACGGTTCCATTAGATAATCACATTCCCAAAATTTGCGTTCCCTTAGTGGGGAGGACGGTTGAAGAACTGCAGGCAGCCTGCCGTCATATACAGCAGGCAGTATTTGATATCGTAGAATTTCGTGTCGATTTTTTGGGTGATGTTCTGCAAGAAGGGGCAGCGATGGCGGCGTTGCAGGCAGTACGACAGATGCTTCCTCATTGTCCCTTGTTGTTTACGTTTCGCACCAAGGCAGAGGGGGGCGAAACGGCGATTTCCGATGATGCCTATGCAGCTCTTTTACAGCAAGCTGTTCAGTCGGGATTGATTGATGCACTGGATATAGAATATTTCCGTTGTCAAGACGATATGGAATTGGTGATGGAACTGGCGAAAGAAAAAGGCGTGACCATTGTCATGAGCAGTCATGATTTTCAAAAAACACCGCCTTTAGAAGAACTAAAACAGCGATTATTGGCAATGAAACGACGCGGTGCTGATGTAGCAAAACTGGCATGTATGCCGCAGTGTGCAGCTGACGTCTTGACGCTGCTGCAGGCGACGGAACATGTCAAATCCTTGTATCCCGATGAGCCGCTGATTACCATGTCCATGGGACAGCTCGGCGTCGTCAGCCGGATTAGCGGTGAAGTATTCGGCTCGGCCATGACCTTTGGTACAGTCGGTACGGCATCGGCACCGGGGCAGCTGGATGCGGCGGATCTTCGGCAAGTACTGAATGTATTGCATGGTAAATTGTAAGAAGATGGTATCAAAATAGGATGGAACCCCATACGTTTGGCTAGATAGTATTTCTTTAAAAGTTTTTAGTTTGAAGTTTGAAGAAAATGAACTGTCATGCTACAAAGGATACACGTGAAATGGTATGACAAAAGGGACGGTAACAAAAAGGATGAAAAGCTCCTATTTGTTACCGTCCCTTTTTTATAGGCTATCAGTTACTTTCACTACACATAAAACTTATACGAAATTATTAGATATAGCGTCTTTTACGTAAGAAATACAAGATTTGACGACATCGGTCAAGGCGTCATCATTTTTCCAGATTAGATAGAGCGGTACTTTACAGGATGGTGACAGTGGTTTCCATTGCATCGGATAGGGAGGGCAAATGGTGGGCTGCGGCAGTGGCTTATACGCAAAAATTAGACGCTGCTTGTCTGTCCCTAGCAGCATCCGTGTATGCAGCGTGTTGCCTTGGCCTATATACGACAAGGGCTGACTGGTTTCAGGCAGCCAGTTGAATACAATGTCTTGCTCTAACTGTGATGCTAGGCCGACGAGTGGTCGTGTCGACAGATCGGCAGCCATTATAACCGGATGCTGTGCGAGTGTGTCATTGGCGGCTAAAAAGATGCCCAGCTGTTCATGCCAGGGAAGCGGTAGTGTTTGCAGGGCTTGCAGCGATGCCGGTTTTAGGGAACAGATGATATCCAACTCGTTATGGATTAACTTTTGCAGTAGTGTATCGGGATCAGCCGTATACATTTCTATATAGACGTGGTCATACTGGTGTTGAAAATCATTCAAGACATTTGCAAGTGATAGGGCAGATGCAAATTCGCCGCAGCCAATACGGATCGTGCCGGATAGTTTTTGCAATATCGCAGTAAATTCTTCTTTTGTTTTATCGACGAGCGAAAGAATTTCTTCAGCCCGTTTTTTCATCAGCTGGCCGTGTTCGGTCAATGCCAGATTTTCTTTGCGGTCGAGAAGGGATACACCCAGTTCTTCTTCTAGCTGCATAATCTGCCGGGACAAGGTCGGCTGGGTTAAATGTAAATATTGAGCAGCTTTTGTCATATTGCCTGTTTTGGCAACTGCCAAAAAATACTTTAACATCCGTAATTCCAAACAACGTCACCTACTTTGGTAAAATTTTATCAATTCCCATGTATGCAGCATCAAAAATAGAAAGGGGATGTTGCGTCATGTGGGCCGTTTTTATTGACGGCATAAATCGCTTGAAGCACTGACGAAGACTGTCCCAAGCCATGTTCCAATGATGGTAAACAACATAGTAAATAAGCACCTAAAAAAACAGTAAAACGATAAACTTTAGAGTATGTTTTGATACTATTATCATAGTATAATGAGTATAAAATTTTCCAATACTCATAATGTATAGGTTTCCATATTTTTAAGCATTGGGAAGGAATGGTGTACTCCTGTATAATATACGTAAGGTTTTGGTACGGTCGTATGCATATGGCGTACCCGTAGGCAGAAATCTTCTATAGAGCAAGTAAAGTGTAGGACACGAGGCAGTAAAAGAGAGGAAACTAGGACAACTCGCCAATGAACCCTTGTGAAATCCCTTTATGAGCTCGACTGTAACGAAGTAAGACATTAGATTAGAGTTGTTTTTTATTTATGAAAAGGGGTAATTTCACAATGAAAACAAAAGTATTAGCAGCATTAGTTGCAACGATGGCTGTAGGTGCTACTTGCGCATTCGCAGCAAATCCGTTTGTTGATGTACCGTCCGACAGCTGGGCATACAAATCCGTAGTAGAACTCGCTGACGCTGGTATCATTCAGGGCGTTGACGGCCAGTATTTCCAGGGCGAACGTAACATCACTCGTTACGAAGCAGCTGAAATGGTAGCCAAAGCTATGGCTCACATGGACAAAGCTTCCGTTGAACAGCGCGCACTCATCAACAAACTCGCTGATGAATATGCTGACGAACTCAACAACCTCGGCGTTCGCGTATCCAACCTCGAAAACAAAATCGGCAACGTAAAACTCACTGGTGACGCTCGTCTCCGGTATCGTTATCAGAACGGTAACAAAGAAAATGATAACGCTTGGGATTATCGTGTACGTATCCGTGCTAATGCCAAGGTTAACGACAAAACAACCGTTACCTATGGTATCAGCTCCAACAACCAGAATTTTGGTGATACAAAAGCATTTTCTAAGGGTGATGAAAATCCTATCTACACTGATATGGCTAAAGTTGACACACAGTTGGGTTCCAACCTCACAGCCAGCGTAGGCCGTGTCGATGCATACAACCTCGGCAATGCTTATGGCTATCAGTATGGCGATGCATTTGACCGCGCTCAGTTGAAATACAACAATGGTAAAATTGCTGTAACTGCTGGTTATGGTAAATTTAAAGAAGACTTCGCAGTAGGTAAAGACAATGAAAAGGGTAATACATTATTAGGTGTCAAGACTGGCTACGGCGAATTAGAAGGTTTCTTCGGTAATGGTTCTGCTGTTGGCGTATACTACAATGACTTCAATGGCAAAAAAGAATTTACAGCTGATGACCTCTGGGGTGCCTATGCTTCCGTTAACTTCGGTTCCAAATGGAATGCTCTCGCTAACTACGAAAAAATCAGCAAAGACGCTGCTACAAATAGCGTAAATGATCCGGAAGTTTGGATTGGCAAATTGACATACGGTAAAGCAACCATGGCTACACCGAAATCTTGGGATATCTGGGTTGAATACCTCAACGCTGATAAAGGTGCATACCTCGGCGGTTCCATGAACTCTTGGAGATTTGCTGACATGGACAACCTCAAATCTTGGGGTGCCGGCGTAGATTACACCTTCGCTAAAAACGCTATGTTCAGCGTCATGGGTTCCTTCGCTTCTGAAGCTAAAGATGACAACCAAGACCCGAACGAATTAGCTCGCGCTCAGTTCGTATTCGCATTCTAATCATTCCGCTTCGGCAGAAAACAATAGAATCTACATACAGAAAAACCGCTCCGTCATGGAGCGGTTTTTTTGTATAAGAAAAACAGCAATGCGACTGCTGTTTTTTAATCTAATTCTAATGTAGTTTTAATCTTCTTTTAATCTTTATCTGCTATAGTATTCATATCGAGAAAAATGATATAATACAAGGAGATGAAGCAATGAAAAGCAATTTTGACAACTTAACTATTCAAAATGATTTTTTGTTTAAGAAAGTCATGGAAAACAAGCGGATCTGCAAACGATTGATTGAAGAAATCTTACAGATTCAGATTGAGACGCTGACCTTTGTGGAAGTAGAAAAAACGATGGATATCTATCAGTCGAGCAAAGGCATTCGCATGGATGTTGTCGCCCAAGATGAAAAGCATACGCGATACAACATTGAGATGCAGGCTGCGGATGTCATCAATTTGCGGACTCATGAATCACTGCTTCCTAAGCGCACACGTTATTATCAAGCCGTGATGGATATGGACATGCTGCAAAAAGGCCAATCCTATGATGAATTGGCCGCAACGTATATTATTTTTATTTGCGGTTTTGACTGTTTTGCTCAAGGTGAATATGTTTATACCTTCCGCAGAACCTGTCAGGAGGACGAAACAGTATTATTGCCGGACGATACAACAATACTCTTTCTTAATGCCATGGGAACACACGGTGACGTAACAGCACATACTAAAAATTTTTTGCAGTATGTTCGTGAACATATTGTCGTCGATGAATTTACTGGTGAAATAGATAACGAAATCATGAGAATCAAGAATGATAAGAAACTGCGGGGTGAGTATATGAAATACGAAATGAATTTGCATGATGAACGAATGTTGGGATATCAGCAGGGTAGAGAAGAGGGCAGAGAGCAAGGAAGAGAAGAAGGTGTGAAATCTAGTATCATAGGAATGATACGGGAAGGCATGGATTTTTCTCTTATAGCTAAAATTACATCGTATTCCATAGAACAAATCCAGCAAATCGCTAAAGATAATAAGCTAGTATAAATACAAAACAAGGTATGAATCAAAAAAGCCACGTTTAGCTGCACTTACTAATGCAGTGAACGTGGCTTTTTGCTGTACTGGTTATATACATTCTTCCGGCGCAATGAGGAGATCGATATGATTCTTTTTGCAGTATTGGACGTATTTATCCGGTGCGTTGTTGTCGAGAATAATACTGTTTAAATCCGTAAGCGGACAGAATGTCATCAAAGAGGTAACATCCAATTTAGAAGAATCAATAAGCAAATGTTTTTCACCCGGTTTTTGAATGAGTTTTTTCTTAATTTCATTTTCAGCAATAGATGCATTGGTGGCACCGTTTTCGATAGAAATGCCTGTTGAAGCCAAAAAGATTTTAGACATGTTGTAGTTGTCCAGGCAATGAAGCACGCTGGGGCCGACAAAAGCCATCGAAGGGTAGTACAGCGTACCGCCGGTGGCGATGAGATTGAACGTTTTGGATGTGGCACAGGAAATGGCGGCATTGATGACATTGACACTGGCTGTAATAATGGTCAGATTCTTTTTCTCCAGTAAATAGGGAATCATGTGCAATGTTGTCGTACCGGAATCAATAAAAATAACGTCATTGTCTTCGACTAACGAAGCTGCCAGTTGGGCAACTCGCTGTTTTTTTAGGGAGTTTTTGGACTGACGCTGTGTAAACGGTTCAATCGAATCCGTTTCCTTTAGGGTAATGCCGCCGTAGACTTTGTTGATAAGTCCCCGTTTATCTAATTCAGCAATATCGCGGCGAATTGTATTTTTAGAAACTTGAAAAACTTCGCAAAGATGATTGATGGACAAGCTGTGTTCTTTTTCCAGCATTTTTTGTATATTGTTAATTCGAGTGATTTTCATACTATGGATAACCCTCTCTTAGTTTAGATTTTTTATAGTATATGATGTACGCAGGCTGTGATGCGAAAGAGAGTTTCGTTGACAGCAGGTGAGTAATTTCTATAAAGAAATATAATAGATGGAGTATTCTTTATGATAACTTTGATTATATAGTAAATTTCCCCAAAATACAACAACAAATGCTATATATTCTTAGTAATATAATGAGCATCAATATGGGGGAGGGGTATAATGAAAATACGAAGTTTGTTATTTTTTGAACAAAAAACTGCAGTATTTTGCTTTTTTTGAGAAAAAATGATGTGCAAATCTTGACTGATAAATGATTAAGTGTTACATTATACATATCAACAAAGCCAAGACATAACCAAAATAAGTATATGATGTTATCGAAGGAGAGATTGCCATGTCAGAAGTATTTATGATGCCTCGTAAAATTATTTCCGGGCCAAACGTTATTGCAGAATTAGGCCAGCATATTCAGGGTAAAGGCAAAAAAGCCCTTATCGTTACAGACCAGATGATGGTTAAATTCGGCAATGCTGCTAAAGTTGAAAATGCATTGAAAGCAGCAAATGTTCCCTATGTTATTTATGATGGTTCCAATACAGAACCGACAGATATTATTGTTGATGAAGGCTTGAAAATCTATAAAGAAGAAGGCTGTGATTTCCTGATTGCTTTAGGCGGCGGCAGCCCGATGGATACAGCGAAAGCTATTGCAATGCTTACGGTATGCCCAGGCAAACTTCGTGATTATATGCACACAGTTATTGATATGCCCGTTCCGTTTATCGTAGCTATTCCGACAACAGCCGGTACGGGTTCGGAAGCAACGAAAAATACGATTATTGCTGATACCGAAACGAACGTCAAAATGCTTCTCGGCGGCCCGTCCTTGATTCCAGATTTAGCCGTTGTCGATCCGACATTTACAATGACAGCACCTCCGAAAGTTACAGCTGCAACAGGTATTGATGCGTTGACACACGTTATTGAAGCCTATACATCCCGTAAAGCGATTCCGATGACAGATATGTTTGCCTTATCTGCTATCAAAAAAATTCATAAAAACTTACCGATTTGCTACAAAGACGGCCAGAACGTTGAAGCTCGTATGCAGATGTCCGTTGCTGCCTTGGAAGCAGGCATTGCATTTACCAACGCTTCTGTTACGATTGTACACGGCATGAGCCGTCCGATTGGTGCATTGTTCCACATCGCTCATGGCGTATCCAATGCCATTTTGCTCCCAGCCTGCATGGAATTTGCTATCAAAGAAAACACCGATCGTTTTGCAACGATTGGCCGCATCATGGGTGTAGCTGATGAAAATACGCCGGATGAAGAAGCAGCACAGGCATTTGTAAAAGAAGTAAGCCGTTTCTGTAAAGAAGTCGGCATTCCGACATTGGCAGAATTAGGCGTTGCTAAAGAAGATTTCTTTGCACAGCTCGATAAAATGGCCAGCGATGCGTTAGAAAGCGGCAGCCCGCAGAATACAATGCGTATTCCTACCAAAGAAGACCTTATCGAAATCTACAAGAAATTGTACTAATATTAGAAAGGATTCGAGACGAATGTCATTAGTTACCTTAAAAGAAGTATTGGGCTCTGTAAAAGATAATTCGTATGCTATTGGCGCGTTCAATGTATCCAACATGGAAATGGCAATGGGCGCTATCAAAGCTGCTGAAGAGATCCAGACGCCGCTTATCATTCAAATTGCTGAAGGTCGTTTAAAATATTCTCCCTTGGATTTACTGGGACCGATTATGGTTGCAGCCGGTAAAAAGGCACATGTACCGGTCGCTGTTCATTTGGACCACGGTTCGACGCTGGAAACGATTCATTTGGCATTAGCCTTGGGATTTACGTCCGTTATGTTTGACGGTTCCAAATATCCCCTCGACGAAAATATTGAACGGACAAAAGAAGTCAAACGGATGGCTGAATCCTATGGCGCGTCTGTTGAAGCTGAAATCGGCCGCGTTGGCGGTGCCGAAGGCGATTACAAGAGTGTAGATGTCATGGTAACCAGCGTAGAAGAAGCGGTACGTTTTTCGGAAGAAACCGGCGTAGATGCCCTGGCTGTTGCCATTGGTACGGCACACGGCAATTATACACAGAAACCGCAGCTTCGCATTGATCGCTTAAAAGAAATTGCTGAAGTTGTTAAATGCCCGTTAGTACTGCATGGCGGCACAGGCCTTACGGAAGACGATTTCCATAACTGCCTGCACAACGGCATTAAAAAGATTAATATTGCGACAGCCTCGTATGACAGCGTAGCCAGCCATATTAAACAGACGGTTGCTGCTAATCCGAAAGCAAACTACTTTGATATTAGCGAAGCAGCCGTTCAGGGTGCGTATGAAAATATCAAAAAACATATGTTGATTTTCAACCAGAAAAATAGAGTATAAGGAGACATATCATGGCACTTATTGAATTTGATCAATCTAAAAAAAGAGATATCGTTCTTATTGGCCGCGCAACTATCGACTTCAATCCGAACGAATTAAACCGTACACTCGATAAAGTAGAAACCTTTTCCATGTATCTCGGCGGTTCGCCGGCAAACCTTGCTGTAGGCATCAATAAATTGGGCAACAACGTCGGCTTTATCGGCTGTGTATCGGATGACCAGTTTGGTGATTTCATCATCAACTACTTCAACGAACGCGGCATTGATACAACGCAAATGACTCGTGCTAAAAACGGCGAAAAATTGGGCTTGACATTTACAGAAATTTCCAGCCCCACAGACAGCCAATTGCTCATGTACCGCAATCAGGCTGCAGACCTCATGATTACGCCTCAGGATATCTCTGAAGAATACATTGCCGACAGCAAGATTCTCTTGATTTCCGGCACTGCCTTGGCTGCCAGCCCGTCTCGTGAAGCATGTCTGCTTGCTCTTCGCTATGCGAAAAAACACGGCGTCAAAGTTATTTTCGATGTTGACTATCGTGAATATACATGGAAATCCAAAGAAGATATTTCCATTTACTATTCTATCGTAGCCAGCCAGAGTGATATTGTTATCGGCTCTCGTGAAGAAATTGATTTGACCGAAGGTCTCCCAGAAGACAGCGGCATTGCCGACCACGAATTGGCTGAAAAATACATCGCATCGGGAAGCAAAATCGTTATTATCAAACACGGCAAAAAAGGTTCTATCGGCTACACAGCAGATCAGCACGCATATAAAGTAGAATCATATCATATCAAATTGTTAAAATCCTTCGGCGGCGGCGACGCATACGGCAGCGCATTCATTCACGGCCTTCTCCATGGCTGGGAAGTACCTAAAGCTTTGCAGTACGGCACAGCCCATGCAGCGATGGTCGTAGCAAGTCACAGCTGCTCCAACGCAATGCAGACAGTTGCTCAGATTGATGCATTCATGGAAGAACATAAAGATGAAAAAGTCATTACGGAATTGGATTGGAGAGACAGAATATGAGACTCGGTGAATTAGGCGAATTAAAACACGGCTATAACGAAATGACAACTCGTCACAGCGACATGCTCATGGATATTGGCTACCAAGAAATGGACGTCAATGAAGTCGTTGAATTTGAAGATGCACTGCAGGAAACGGCATTTGTTATCGTAACTGGTAAGGTAGAAATTACGTGGGACGGCAAAACGGAAGTTATGCACCGCGATTCTATTTTTGATGAAAACCCGTACTGCCTCCACGTTCCTCATGGTAAAAAAGTTGTGATCAAAGCGTTGACAGTATCTGAAGTATTGATTCAGAAAACGGTCAATGAAAAAGACTTTGAACCGGTATTCTATCGTCCGGAAGATGTACAGTGCGATATCTTTGGCCAAGGTGTTTGGAACTCCACGGCAGAACGTACTGTCCGCACTATTTTTGACTATGACAACGCACCGTACTCCAACATGGTAAACGGTGAAGTTATAACCAGCCCAGGTCGTTGGTCCGGTTATATTCCGCATACGCATCCGCAGCCGGAAGTATATACCTATAAATTTGACAAACCGCAGGGTTTTGGCGCATGCTTTATTGGAGACAACGTATTCATGATTAAACAGAATACATGGTCTGAACTTTCCAGCGGTTATATGCATCCCCAGGTTGCCGCTCCGGGCTATGCGATGTGGTACAGCTGGATGATTCGTCATCTTCCGAACGATCCTTGGAAAAAGACACGTACGGACGTACCGGAACATGTATGGCTGCTCGATAAAGACGCTAAAATCTGGGAACCGCATAAATAAGAAATACGATTTTAAAGGAGATTAACATGGCAAAGACAATTAGACTGACGGTAGCACAAGCTCTCGTTAAGTTCCTCAATAACCAGTATATTGAATTTGACGGTAAAGAAACACCGATGTTTGAAGGTATATTCGGTATCTTTGGTCACGGCAATGTCGTAGGCATTGGTCAGGCATTGGAAGAAGATCCGGGCCATCTCATCGTACACATGGGCCGTAACGAACAAGGTATGGCTCATTCGGCTATGGGCTTTGCAAAACAGAAACGCCGTAAACAAATGTATGCCTGCACATCTTCTGTAGGCCCTGGCGCTGCTAACATGATTGTAGCTGCTGCTACTGCTACGGCAAACTGCATTCCTGTCTTGTTCTTACCGGGCGATACCTATTCTGACCGTCAGCCGGATCCTGTACTGCAGCAGATGGAACAGCCAAACAATTTGAGCATTACGACTAACGACGCATTCAAAGCCGTATGTAAATACTGGGACCGCATTACGCGTCCGGAAATTCTCATGCAGGCTGCGATCCATGCGATGCGCGTATTGGCAGACCCTGCTGAAACAGGTGCTGTCTGCCTCGCCCTTCCGCAGGATGTAGAGGGCGAAGCATACGATTATCCGGAATACTTCTTCAAAAAACGTGTGCATCATATCGATCGTCCCCGTCCAACAGCCCGCGCTATTCAAGAAGCTGTTGAATTGATTAAAACGAAGAAAAAACCAATTCTTATTTTTGGCGGCGGCGTAAAATATTCCGAAGCAGAAGAAGAATTTAAAGCATTTGCTGAAAAATTCGGTATTCCTTTCGGCGAAACCCAGGCCGGTAAAGGCACGATTGATTGGAAACATCCGCTCAATCTCGGCGGTATTGGTGAAACAGGCTGCTTAGGCGCCAACACGATCGGTGCAGACGCAGACTGCGTTATCGGCGTAGGTACTCGCTATACGGACTTCACAACATCTTCCAAATGGTTATTCCAGAATCCGGATGTTGATTATATCAACATCAATGTTTCCAAATTCCATGCATATAAAATGGATGGCGTACAGGTCGTAGGTGACGCGAAAGCTTGCCTCGAAGATTTGCAGGCTGCGTTGGAACAAACTGGCTGGAAAGCTGGCTATACGACAGAAGTTGCCGAAGCTAAAGCGAAAAACGACGCTGAAATTGACCGTATCTATCATCTTGACTATACGGGCAAAGACTTTGTTCCGGAAGTCAACGATGATTTGGACTTTGAAAAAGTCAGTGAAGAATTTATCAAATTGACTGGTTCTTCCTTGCCGCAGACTCGTGCTCTCGGCGTTGTCAACGAAACAATTGGTGAAAATGCCGTTATCGTTGGCGCATCCGGTTCTCTTCCCGGCGACTTGCAGCGCGCATTCCGTCCGACCTGCGTTGGCGGCTATCATGTAGAATACGGCTTCTCCTGCATGGGCTATGAAGTTAATGCAGCACTCGGCGTAAAATACGCTGAACCGGATAAAGAAGTATATGCTCTCGTCGGTGACGGCGGATACATGATGCTTCATTCCGAACTGCCGCAGTCTATTGCTGAACACAAGAAAATCAACGTTATCGTATTCGATAATATGACAAACGGCTGCATCAACAACTTGGAAATCGGCCACGGCCAGGGCAGCTTTGGTACAGAATTCCGTTTCCGCAATCCGGAAACAGGCAAACTGGACGGCGGCTTTGTACCGATGGACTTCGCTATGAATGGCGCATCCTATGGCTGCAAAACGTATACCGTTCACAGTGCTGAAGAATTAAAAGCGGCATTGGAAGATGCTAAGAAACAGACTGTTTCTACGCTTATCGATGTAAAAGTACTGCCAAAGACGATGGTTCACGGTTATGGCGACTGGTGGCGTGTAGGCGTAGCACAGGTATCCAAGAGCCAAAAGATTCAAGACGTATACCAGAATCTCATGGTACCGAACTTCGAAAAAGCAAGAAAATACTAATAGATAGACTAGGGCGTAAAGGGATTCCATTTTGTACACAATTTTAGGGATGGCTTACCTGGGAATACCTTCTCAGGTACAGGCTTACCTAAGGAAATAACCCCTTTTGCATATATTTTTAGGAGGATTTTTATCATGGCAAACATTAAATTAGGCATTGCTCCGATTGCTTGGACAAACGACGACATGCCCGATCTCGGCAAGGAAAATACATTTGAACAATGTGTCAGCGAAATGGCATTGGCTGGCTTTACCGGCTGTGAAGTTGGCGGCAAATATCCGAAAGATACAGCTGTTTTGAAAAAAGCATTAGATCTTCGCGGTATGTCCATCGCCAGCGCTTGGTTCAGCTCTTTCCTTTTAACACAGCCGTACGAACAAGTTGAAAAAGACTTCATCGCACACTGCGAATTTTTGAAAGCTATGGGTGCTAAATTCTGCAACGTTGCAGAACAGGGCAACTCTGTACAAGGTAAATTGGACGTTCCTGTATTTGCAGGCAAACCGACCAATACAGAAGAACAGTGGAAAGTTTTGGCTGAAGGCCTCAACAAACTCGGCGCTGTTGCTAAAAAAATCGGTCTTACTATGACCTACCATCATCATATGGGCACAGGCGTTCAGACGACGGAAGAAATTGACCGCCTCATGGAAATGACCGATCCGAACCTCGTATTCCTTCTCTATGATACGGGCCATCTCGTATGCTCCGGCGAAGATTACTTGGCAATCCTCAAAAAATACTTGCCGCGTATCCGTCACATCCATTTGAAAGACGTTCGCATGGACATCCGCAACAAAGTTAAAGCTGAAGACATGAGCTTCCTCGACGGCGTTCGCGCTGGTATGTTCACGGTTCCTGGCGACGGTGATGTTGATTTCGAACCGATTTTCGATATCGTAAATGCCAGCGATTATGATGGCTGGTTCATCGTAGAAGCAGAACAAGATCCGGCTAAAGCAAATCCGCTTGAATATGCTATCAAAGCTCGTAAATACATTAAAGAAAAAGCACACATCTAATCACTCAAACTTCCAAACAATAGTAAGAGAACACATCTATAAGAATACATTTAAATATATACCTAAAAGCACACATCTAATACCACTTTCTTAAATATTCTTAAATACTGGAAACCGCTCTGCATAGGGCGGTTTTTAGTATATGGGTCATATGTCTGTGCAGATGGTGAAAAAATATATATGAATACCATACAAAAAACATACGCAATTTTAATTGCCACCACGTTTATTTGGGGCATTCAGCCATTATGTATTAAATGGCTGGTAGCTGCATGGTCGCCTGTAACAATTACGACGATGCGCTATGTGCTGATTGGTGCCTTTTTACTGGGCCTATCACTGGTGCGGGGAGAAGGAATTCTTCCCAAAAAGAAATGCCTTCTGCCATTGCTGCTGATGGGCGTGACCGGTATTGGCATCAATAATGTACTGCAATTTACGGGGCTGCAGGTTTCGACCGTAACGAACTGCACGCTCATTGCTGCTGCGTCACCGGCTATTACGGCTTTTTTTGCTTCTTTTTGGATTCGCGAACGGCTGCCGCTAAGGGCTTGGCTGGGGATTGGTTTGTCTTTTATCGGTGCTGTTGTCGTAGTCAGCCATGGTTCGCTATATGTGATTACGCAGTTTGCATTTAATCGGGGCGACATTTTTTTCTTGCTTGCCCAAGTTGCTTGGACAACGTATTCGATCATTGGCGTACGCGTCATGAAAGACATGCCGCCTGTGTTGACGACGGGTTGGGCCGGATTATTTGGCGCTTGTATTACACTGGCTTATGGCATGGCGATGCAGGATTTTTATCCAGCACCATTAGATACGCCGCTGGCCCTGTCTTTTGCCTATACGGTTATTTTTGGCGGTATTATTGCCATGCTGTTTTGGAATATTGGCGTAAAAAATGCCGGCCCCAGTCTAACGGCTATTTTTCAAAACGTCACGCCTGTCGTTGGCATGATAGGCGGGTATTTCCTGTTTGCTGAAATCATTGGCATACAAGAACTCGTCGGTGCAGCCTGTATTTTTATTGGCGTATACGCGACGACACACAGCAAATGACAGCGACTTGGTAAAAAAAGCTGCAACACAATGAGAGAAATATCCCATTGTGTTGCAGCTTTTTAGTGTAAATACGCTATTTATTTAATTTTGCATATAAATTGATAATTTCTTCCACCATATCGCGCATGGCCAACGCCGTCATAACATAATCTTGAGCGTGTGTAATCACTACGTTTAATGGTTCTGTTAATGTACCATCGGCATATTTTTTTAATAATTCCTGTGTTTGGAGCTGATGGGCTTTTAACAGTGCCTTATCAGCATCTCTTAAACAGTCGGCTGCTTTACCAAAATTATTTTTACGGGCATGTTTCATGGCTTCTGTTAATTTACCGCGGCCATCACCGGCTAAACTAATAATTTGAAACGCCAATTCATCATACGATGTCATTGAAAAATCCTCCTATAGATGCAAAGAAATAGACATGGAATATACAAGAAAATATCATGTTGTTGCTGGGTTGTCAATACACAGCGGCATAGAATTCGTGTATGGGGATAATGTGATTTTTATATAGAAGCTATTTTTGGGGTATATGTATACTTTTTAACGTAAAAATGGGTATATATAGTAGCAAAGTTGGTTTATTTTGTAAAATATAGTATAATATAAAAAATAAGTATAGGAAAAGTGATGGAAGAAAGGAAGAAGGGTATGGCGCTTATTTATCGTAAAAAGACAACAGAAAAACCGCTTTCGCTCAATGACGGCATTCATTTGTCCTACGTGGGATATGCAGATAAAGAAGAAACCAGTTTGCCGTCGGCGTTTCATGCACATCAACGCCACCTGGAACTGCAGTATGTTATTCGCGGAGCCGCCAACATCAGTATTGACGGCGGTATATATCATGTCCAAGCAGGAGATTTTGTTATTTACAATAAAGGTGTAGTTCATGACGAATGTGCCGATCCGGACCAAGGGTTTTGGTTTTATAATTGCGGCTTGCGGGGATTGGCTCTTCCTGGATTGGAAGCAGACCATTTACTGCTCCCCGAATGGTCACCGCAGATTCATACAGGCCCGCTGGCTTCATCGATTGAATCGTTGTTTTCCTGTTTATATCAGCAGATGGAACAAGAAAAACAAGGTGCTGATTTAATATGTTATCATTTGCTGTATGCGCTGTTGTATATCTTGCTGTATCAAGTGCCGCATATGCCCAAAGCAAAACAAACAAAGCGCGAAGCCGTGCTAAGTCAGGTAAAAGACTATATGGACCATCATTTTATGGAAGAACTATCTATTGCAGACCTTAGTGCCAGAGCGAATATGAGTGCATCCAGCTTTGCCCATCAGTTCAAAAAACGTTCCGGTTTTGCGCCGATTCAATACATTATCCGCCGTCGTATTGGTTTGGCACAAAATTTGTTAATTCAGACGGATTTATCCATTACAGAAATCAGTTTGCGCGTAGGCTTTGACAATATCAGTTATTTTAATAATCAATTTAAAAAATTTGTCGGATTGGCACCGCAGAATTATCGTAAATTGAAAATAGGCCGTGAACAGTTTAAACGGCTTGATAAAATGTGTAATATATAGACGCTTATATATGCAAATATCATATATAGTATGATAAACTTGCAGAATAGTGCAAAACTTTGGGTTTGCACTATTTTTTTTGTCCAAAACTAAGCAGGAATATGAAAGAAATTCATTTAAAATATGACTATAATAAAACCATGAAATAAGTCGTAAGAAATACAAGATACCGAATAGAAAGGAAGTTATACACATGAAAATTGCATTTGACGTAGACGTATTAGCCAAACAGATGAGCATTAACGATATGGTACATCAGGTTGCCGATTGGGGATATAAATATATCGAACAATCACCGCATCCGCGTATCAATCCGTTTTACAAACACCCGTTGTTTTCAGAAGAATGCGAAGCAGAATACCGGAAAGCCTTAAAAGAAACAGGCGTAGAAATTTCCTCATTCATTTGTGTGTATCGTTGGTCCGGCCCTACGGAAGAACAACGCCAGCATGCCGTAGCCAACTGGAAAAGGATGATCGAAATCGCTGTAAATATGAATGTACCTGTTATTAATACAGAATTTTCCGGCGATCCGAATCAGCAGGAAATATGCAATGGCATGTGGTTCCGCTCGATGGAAGAATTACTGCCGATTATTGAAAAAGAAGGCTTGCGTGTTGAAATTCAGTCCCATCCGTATGATTTTTGTGAGCTGAATAATGAAGCCTGCGATATGGTCAAATCGTTCCGCAGCAAAAATTTGGGCTATGTCTATTCCAGCCCGCACGGATTCTTCTATGATCAGGGCAAGGGCGATGTACGATCGATGCTGAAATATGCCGGCGATGAATTGACACACGTGTTGTTTGCCGATACGTATAATCAGACCTTGGACTGCCGGTACATTCTGAATCCGCCGTTCCTCAATCAACGAGGTCGTGCCGATGCCACGATTCACCAGCATTTAGCAATGGGTGAAGGCGAAGTCGATTTTGACGGCATCTTCGAAACCTTGCGGGAAACGAACTTTGCGACGAAACAACTCCAAGATAATGCGCCGAAAGTAGGCGGCGATACGATTGCCTGCGTATCCTATTTCGGATTCCCTGAAAAAATGGCAGTTCAAGCGCCGGCTGCACGGGAACGGATTGAACGTGAATTATTGGGTAAATAATGATATAGGCCTATGCGGAAGGGGTTGTTATGATGGAGCAAGTAGAGAGTAAAAATACACAGACACCGCATCAATTTCTTGTTAAAGTCATGATTGTTTCGACTTTCGGCAACTTATTGTTTGGCTATGATACCGGTGTTATCAATGGGGCGTTGCCTTATATGTCAAGGCCGGATCAATTAAATTTGACGCCTGTTACGGAAGGGCTGGTAGCTAGTATTTTATTGCTGGGCGCAGCGATTGGTTCTGTATTTGGCGGACGGTTTTCCGATGCCTATGGGCGTAAGAAAACCTTAAGTACCTTGGCTGTTCTCTTTTTCTTTGGAGCTTTAGGATGTACTATTTCGCCGACGGCTTCGATTATGATTTTTTGCCGATTTATTTTAGGTATGGCTGTCGGCGGTGCTGCGGCAACGGTTCCTGTATATTTGGCAGAAATTTCACCGTCTGAACATCGCGGACGTATGGTTAACCAAGGGGAATTGATGGTTGTTACCGGGCAGTTATTGGCCTTTACCTTTAATGCTCTATTGGGAATATCCATGGGAGATAATGAACACGTTTGGCGGTATATGCTGAGTATTGCCATGCTGCCGGCGATCTTCTTATTCATCGGTATGCAGCGAATGCCGGAATCACCGCGCTGGCTGGTTGTACATAACCGTATCAGTGATGCCTTAGAGGTATTGAAAAAAGCACGGACTGTCGAACGGGCCATTGCTGAACTCAATGAAATTCAAGACAGCTTGGAAAAAGACAGCATGCAGAAAAAAGCAACGATTCGTGATTTGGGCAAAGGCTGGATTCGCAAGATTGTCTTTTTGGGCATGTTCTTGGCGGCCATTCAGCAGCTTACTGGTGTCAACTCGATTATGTATTATGGCACGCAGATTCTGCAGCGTTCCGGATTTAGTACGGAAGCCGCGTTAATTGGAAATATCGCTAACGGTTTGATTTCTGTACTGGCTACCTTCTTTGCTTTTTGGCTGTTGGCACGCGTTGGACGGCGCCATATGCTGATTGGCGGACAGATTGGTATTATTATCGTGTTGATTTTGATGGGTATAGTTTCGTTAACCCTGAGCGGTTCACCGATTCAACCCTATTTAATCTTAGCATTGACAGTTTGCTTCTTAGCATGCCAGCAATCGGCTATTTCACCGGTTACATGGGTATTGCTTTCCGAAATTTTCCCAACCCGTCTTCGCGGGATAGGAATGGGCATAGCCGTATGTTTCTTATGGCTTTCTAACTTCTGTGTCGGTCTGACATTCCCAATCTTTATGGAATACGTTGGTTTGTCGTATACCTTCTGGGGATTTGCAGCGATTAATATAGTTACAGTGTTGTTGGCAGCGTATTTTGTACCGGAAACCAAAGGGCATACGTTGGAAGCCATTGAATATCGGTTCCGGTATGGAAAAAATGCCAATGTTAATCCGTGTGAAATGAAAGAAAATTCCTAATCGAGGAGGGGTACAACGATGACACACCTTGAAGAAATTGCGTTTGAAATTATTTCCCAAGCCGGTGACGGCAAGGCAAAAGTGACAGAAGCACTGCGGCAGGCCCGCAAGGGTAACTTTGGTGAAGCCGAGGATTTATTGAAAGAAGCCGAAAAATTGTTGTTGCGTGCGCATCAGATTCAAACAGATGAATTGATTACGCGTCAGGCGAAAGGCGAATTTAATGAACCGGTCACTGTCGTCATTGCCCATGCGCAAGATTATGTCATGACAGCGATGGCCATGCGTGAAATGGCAAAAGAAATCGTCAATCTATATGCGAAAGTACGCGCTATATAAGAGAATATATTAAAAATTTATATATACTAAAGGAGATAAGGCAAATGAAATTGAGCATGAATCAGGCAACATGCCTGGAAAAATCCAGCTTAGAAAAAGACTTGGCATTATGTGAAAAATACGGGTACGACATGATTGAACCGCGTACAATGGATGGTATCCCCAATTATTTAAAAGACCATACGATCGATGAACTGGCCGAATATTTCCAGACCCATCATGTTAAACCATTGGCATTCAATACGTTGTGCTTTTTCAATAACCGCACACCGGAAGAATATCAAGGCGTATTGAACGAACTGCGCCAAATGTGCGAATGGGGACAAAAAATCGGCTGCAAAACGATTATTACTGTACCGACAGTAGATTTGAAAAAAGTAACTCGTCAGGAAATTTATCAGTCTGCCGTTGCCTGCTTAAAAGAAATGGGACAAATTGCTGCTTCCTATGGGATGCGCATTGCTGTAGAATTTATTGGTCATCCTGCAGCTTCCATTAATACCTTTGGTGAAGCTTGGAATGTCATTCAGGCTGTCAATTTGGATAATGTCGGCATTACGCTGGACTGCTTCCATTTCCATGGTATGGGCTCCAAACTGGAAGATTTGGCAAAAGCCGATGGCAAAAAGATTTTCATCGTACATCTCAATGATACGGAAGATTTTCCGATTGGCTCTTTGCTCGATGAAGACCGCGTATGGCCGGGAACGGGTTGCATTGATTTAGACGGCATTTTCCAGACATTGAAGAAAATTGGCTGGCAAGAAGATGTTGTATCGTTGGAATTGTTCCGTCCCGAATATTACAAGATGGATCCCGATGATGTATATCGCATTGGCAAAGAAAAAGCCGAAGCTGTCATTCAGCGTAATTTTTAATCAATCATAACAATCATTAACATATAACATATTTTTCTAAATACAGGAGGAATGCAAAATGGTACGAATTGGTGTAATTGGCTGCGGTGGTATTGGTGTAGAACATATCAAAAGAATTACAAATACATTGTCCGGTGGTGTTGTCGTAGCGGTTAATGATATTAATCAGGAACATGCCGAACAAGTTATTAAAGACTTAGGACTTCAGGCTAAATTTTATGCTGATGGTCACGAATTGGTTCATGCCGATGACGTAGACGCTATTTTAGTAACATGCTGGGGCCCGGCACATAAAGAATATGTATTGGATGCCGTCAATGCCGGCAAGTACTGCTTCTGCGAAAAACCGTTGGCAACGACAGCAGAAGATTGCTTGGAAATTGTGGAAGCTGAAATGAAACAAGGCAAACACTTGGTACAGGTTGGTTTCATGCGCCGCTTTGATGCTGGATATGTTGCATTGAAGAAAGCCATTGATGCCGGTGAAATTGGTGCGCCTCTCATGCTGCACGCAGCGCACCGCAATCCAGTCGTTGATGACCGCTATACAACAGACATGGCTATTAACGATACGATGATTCATGAAATTGATGTACTGCACTGGCTCCTCGATGATGAATACGTATCAGCTCAGGTCGTATATCCGCGTAAGACCAAATATGCATCCGACCATTTGGCAGATCCGCAGATTGTTATGGTAGAAACAAAAAAAGGCGTACGCATTGACGTTGAAATTTTTGTAAACTGCAAATACGGCTATGATATCAAATGCGAAGTCGTTGGGGAAGACGGCATTGCCTACTTGCCGGAACCGGCAACCGTACAGGTTCGCAAAGAAGCAGCTCTGAAACGGCCGATTCTCATGGATTGGAAAGAACGCTTTATTGAAGCCTATGATGTAGAATTACAGGCATTCATCAACAATATCAACAATGGTACGCCGCTCAACGGCCCGACCTCTTGGGATGGCTACGCAGCTGCACTGACAGCCGATGTATGCGTTAAAGCGCAGCAGAAACCGGGAGAAATTTTACCGATTCAGCTCAAAGAATGCCCGGAATTTTATAAATAAGTAATGTTTCCTTACCCGCATATGCCCTTTTATATATGTTGAAAAGGACTGTAACAAAATGAGAATGGTTCATCCATTTTGTTACAGTCCTTTTGTCATGTCGCTTTACGTGTATCGGTTGCAGTATTATCGTTTATTTTCTTCAAACTTCAAACTCCAAACAAAAAAACTATAGTACATGATAGATAAAGGCATCATGTGACATACTCTTTTTCTGTTTAGTTAGTTATGTTGTTTTTCTAAGGGATTTGTAGCTCCTTTGCCGTAAATAAAAGGAACGGCGGCGTGCCGGTTGAAAAAGGAAACAATTGGGCCGGTACAGCATGCCATGGCCAGCGTACCGATACCAATGATACTGCCGCAGAGAAAACCGAGAAGGATACAGGTGCAGTCGCAGAGGATACGGCCCCATTTGTAGGTCACATGCCCGTTACTGCGATGTTCCATAATCCAGGGAATGGCATCGTATGGGCCGAGACCGATATTGGAACAAAGGTAAAAGGAAACACCCAAACAGGAGATGAGGATACCGGAGACCAAAAAACAAATGCGGCTGGTTACAGCCAGCGTTTCGGGAAGGCCGACGGAGGAAAATAAAATAAAACTATATACATCACACAACGGACCCAGTAAAATTAGATAAATAATCGTGCCGGCTTTGATAAATTGCCTTCCTAATAGTAGAACTGGAATAAATAAGAGAAAACAGACAATGGATGTACACGTGCCAAACGACAAGGAGCTGACTAAGCTGAACCCTAGATTCATACACGAGTAGGGATCGGTGCCGAAATTACTCAGCCGCAGCATAGCCGTAGCAAAACACATGATGTTAATAGCTACAATGTTGGATGCGATACGTCGTCGAATACGGGGCGTTGTTTTTAAGCGATGCCATCGAGATGTATATTGCATGTTGGAATTTAGTTGATGGACTTTCATGCGAATAAACCTCCTGTAATTGTTTAATATGTATCTTTGCGCATTATTTTTTGGTGATATTATACCATGTTTTGGTTCCGTTTTGTATATATTAATACAACAATTTCTTGTATAGTGCCAGTGTAATAAAAAGCAATTTTTTGGATAATTTTTACAAACAGAGCAAAATAATATAGCCATTGCACAAAAAGCATAAAAAATTGCTTAGTTATGACTTGGGAAACACTAGTATATACGCCATTTAATGGAATATATACAGAAATTTTGCTTACCTAGGGAAAAAGCAAATTTTTATAGAATGAGCAAGAAATCTAACAGTATAATATACATAAAAGATACATGAAATCGTATCAACATAATATCAAATAAGTTATGGAGGTTGCAATCATTATGAGTAGTTCTGTAAGCAGTACGGCACCAAATCAGGGTCAATTATCCTGGTTTACTCGTATATCCTACGCACTGGGAGATACGGCACAAAACGTTGTTTGGGGTGGCATGGCCATCCTGACGTTCTTTTATACGGACTATGCTGGCATTGATGCGGCTGTCGTTGGTTTAGTCATGTTGATTTCTCGTTGTTTTGATGGCTTTTCGGATATTATTATGGGATTTGTCGTTGAAAAGACGAATTCCAAATGGGGGAAATCCCGCCCTTGGATTTTGTGGACTAGTTTGCCTTTTGCTATTTCGATTATCTTAATTTACACGGTACCACAAACGACATCGGCCCTGCAGTTTGCCTATATTTTTGTTACGTATAACTTATGCACGACTGTTTGCTATACGGCCTTAAACTTACCGTACGGCAGCTTATCGGCCATGATGACTCGTGTTTCCAAAGAACGGGATATGTTATCTATTATTCGTATGGCTCTTTCCCCGATTGGTCGTATTTTGGCCGTATCGGCTACCTTGCCGCTAGTTAAAGTATTCGGTGACACCCAGATGGCGTGGGTCAAAGTTATGTCCATTTGGGCGGTGCTGGCATTGGCATTATTGATTTTGTGTTTTAGCCAGTGTAAAGAAACGGTTGTCATTGACGCGCGTAAAAGTTCGGAAGCTAAAATTCCTATTCTCAAATCGTTGAAATGTATTGCTTTAAACAAATATTTCTGGGCAGCCATGACGATTTGGATGATGCAGAACGTTATTTTCTGCGTCAATGGGACGGTTCTTCCGTATTACTGCAAATACGTATTCAATAACGATACGGTATACAGTATTTTATATTTGGTTGAAACCGTAATCAATATTACGGTTATGCTCGTATTTAGCCCGATGCTGCTGCGGCGGTTCGGCAAACGCAACATGTCACTGGCAGGTGTTCTGCTTTGCTTTGTCGGTCACTTGATTTTCCTTTTAAATCCGCTTGATTTCAACTGGGTTGTATTTAGCTGTATTATTCGCGGCATTGGCTTTGCGCCGGTTCAATCGGTTATTTTCGGTTTCCTCGGAGATGTGGTAGAATATGGTCAGTGGAAATTCCACATGCGTCAAGAAGGTTTGATTTTCTCCGGCGGCTCCGTAGGCACAAAAGTCGGTTCCGGTCTTACCAATGCGATTTTGACCAGTTTGTTGGCTTTGGCCGGCTATGTATCTTCTACGACGGGCAGTGCTGTACAGCCTGACAGCGCCATTCAGATGATTATTCAATTATACGAATATGCACCGTTGTTCGTATGGGTTGTATTGATTGGCGTCTTGTATTTCTACAAACTGGATAAACTGTATCCGACGATTATGAACGATTTGATTCAGCGTGAAGCTAAAGGAGAATTGTAAAACGACGCTATTTTTGACAGGAGGTGTTTTGATGAAAGACAGAACCTTAATCACTATTACGCGCCAGTACGGCAGCGGCGGCAAGGAAATATCCAAAATCTTGACACAGAAATTAGGAATTCGCTGCTATGACCGTAAAATTGTATCGATGGCGGCAGAACATATTCATGAATGTGCCAACATTGATGATTTATTAAACCGTTCCTATAACAGCCCGGAAAATTGTTTGGGCAATATGGGAGATTATGCATATGAACGCGTACCGGCTCACAATCGCATGTACATTGAACAGGCCAAGATCCTGCTCAAGATCGCTGAACGGGAAAGCGCAGTATTTGTCGGTCGTTGTGCAGATTTCATTTTGCGAGATCAGCCCCATGTCTATTCGTTCTTTATTTATGCCAGCGATGAATTTCGCGCGCAGCGTGCTAAGACGCATTATGGAGAACAATCGCTGAAAGATATGGAAGCGGATGATAAAATTCGGAAACGGTACTATGAATACTATACCGGCCAAAAATGGGGAGACCCGCGCAACTATGATTTGATGATTAACGTCAGCAAGATTTCTTTGGAAACAGCGGCTGATATGATTATCAAATATATCAACTTACGACAAAGTCAGGAATAAATAGGAATAGGGTATCACAAAAAAGCTGTCGCTTATGCGACAGCTTTTTTGTGTGGTAGAGTTTGTAGTAGATAGTTTGCAGTAAAAAACGACAGTATTCACGAATTACTAACCACTACAAACTAATGCTTAACCCATTTTTGACGGTACTCACCGGGGGTCATGCCGAATGACTTGCGAAATACGTTTTGGAAATAATTGGAATTATTGTAACCGACACTGACGGCAATGCGGGTAATGCTTAAATCCGTATTGATAAGCAGGTTTTGAGCTTCGCCGATACGGCGTAAAATGACATACTGCATAGGAGAAAAGCCGACATCGTGTTTAAAACAATGGGATAAATAGTAGGTATTGACGCCGGCATACGCGGCAATATCGGGAAGACGAAGATTTTCTTTATAATGCTGATCAATATATTGGATTACTTTCTGTGTCAGTGGGGAATGCGTATTCTGATGCAGCACGGCATTGGCGTCAATAATCATTTTGATTTTGGCAATGAGGGCTGTTGTCAGGGCAACAGTAAATTCAGTTGCATAGTTGTCCTTGCCGTTGTTTTCGATGAGCTGAAAGAGGTGCAATACATCATTAAATGAATCTTTACAGCTGACGACTGGGCTGTATGCATCGGATATAATCGTATTTTTTTCTAAATGGGTTAGTTTTACATTACTGACAGCCAGGCAGTACGTGCAGAGATGATTGCCGTTGCCACCAAATTCATCATGTACAACATTGCTGTTGTACAGAATCAAATCTCCTTTTTTAGCTGTATAGCGTTTTTGATTAATAATATAAATACCAGCCCCTTCATATACCAGCAGGATTTCGACCAGGTTTTCATGAGTATGCATTGTACGGGGCAGATGAGAATTGTCGGCGCCGACATTGCAAAAATATTCCGGCTTTGGCGTGTATCCTTTGGTGAAGATGGGATGATATTCATTTTTAAAGAAATATTGCAGCATGATAGATACCCTGTGCTTTCCGATTGATAGTAATGATTACTAATAGCATACATAAAAAAAACAAATATAGCAAGAAAGTTATTCAAAAACACAAAAAGAGCCGGGAGAGAGACCGGCTCTTTTATGTTGCAGCTGACAGGCTGCAAGGAGAAGAAAAGGAGTATGTATTATAAAAAGAGAAGATACAAAATTAGAGGTTGTATTCTTTGCGAATTTCGTCGATTTTAACCGGACGATGTTCAGCAACGGATTTTTTAGCAGCCAAGCCGATGAGGACAGGAGCTAAACCATCGTTTGCATTAACCGGTGTAGCTGTGTCATTTACGATAGCTTCTACGAAAGAATCAATTTCGGAAGCATAGGCAGCCATGTAACGTTCGAGGAAGAAGAACATCGGCTTTTCTGCTACGACGCCGTCTTTGCCGCTGAATACAGCGTTGGAATCGGAATCGTTGGAAATAGCGATGCAGCCTTCTGTGCCGAATACTTCAGCTCTCTGGTCATAGCCATAGCAAGCTGCACGGCAGTTGTCGATAACAGCTGTTGCGCCATTGTCGAGTTTTAATGTAATTACAGCGGTGTCGATATCGCCAGCTTTACCGATTTCCGGATCTACGGTTACAGAACCTTCAGCGTAAACTTCTTCAACTTCTGCGCCGGAGAGGTAACGAACCATATCGAAATCATGGATTGTCATATCGAGGAAAATACCGCCGGATACTTTTACATAGTCAATCGAAGGAGGTTCCGGGTCACGAGATGTGATTTTGATAATCTGCTGTTTGCCAACTTTGCCGGCTGCAACTGCATCATGGATAGCTTTGAAGTTGTGGTCGAAACGGCGGTTGAAGCCAACCTGGTATTTTTTGCCGGATTTTTCAACAACAGCGAGAACTTCTTTGATTTTTTCTACGTCATGATCGATTGGTTTTTCGCAGAATACGTGTTTGCCAGCCTGGAGAGCTTCGATAGAAATTTTGGAGTGCTGGTCTGTGGAAGCGCAAATCAAAACAGCTTCAATAGCCGGATCTTCCAAGATTTTTTTGTAGTCTGTGTAAGCTTCTTTGATGCCCATGGACTGAGCCCAAGCTTTTGTATTGTCATTGAGGAACGGATCAGCAATTGCTTTGACCTGTGCGTTTTTTACAAATTTGGAAATACTTTCGCCATGTACACGACCGATACGGCCTGCACCGATGATACCAACATTAATCATTGTGTAATATCCACCTTTCTGCCTTACTACTAGTTACTTTTGTAAAAATTAAGATAATAAGTTGAATATGTCTTGGTTATCTTTGTACATATTATAACACAACAAGACTAAAGTAACATCAAAAATATTGCTATTTTTTTTGAAAAAAACAGGGGTATTTACGGCGATTTTCAGCAGTATATATAATTATTTGCTTTTCCATGCCTTGCGGTATTTTCCTGGCGGCATGCCGACGATATTATTAAATACGCTTTGAAAATAGTTGGAATTGTTCCAGCCGCAGCGCATGGCAATTTCTGTTACAGTCAGGTCGGTAGACAGCAGCATATTTTGCGCTTCGCCGATACGACGATGTGTAACATATTGCATGGGTGAGTAGCCGATGGTCTTTTTAAAAGTATGTGATAAATAATACGTATTCATGTGCAGCGCTTCGGCAATTTGCGGCAGTTTTAAATTTTCCAGATAATGCTCATCTATATATTCCTTTATTTGCAGTCCCAAATTATAGGATTTTGCTTTGGCGTAATCCTTGGATTCATGAATGAGTTTGTGCAGCATAAATAAAAAACTATATAGCAGATGATTGGCTGTCTGTGCTTCATGCGGTGAAGTTGACAAGGGAGCCAGCTCCAGCAAAATCATACCGTACGATGTCATCATGGATTGGTATGTTTTGGTATGCAGTATAGGATACGCTTCATTGTCGATGAGCTGGTATGGAGCCAATCCTTTAAAATGAAGATTTTTGATATCCAGTCCAATGATTTTATAGGACTGGTTTTTTTGTGCTGTTGCCGTGCCGTGCAGTATACCGGCATTGATGCAGGCAATATCACCGGCATGCAATGTATATTTTTCGTGCCCTAAGGTACATATACAAGAACCTTCTAATACAAATAATATGCTGGCACAGTCTTCGTGGCTGTGCAGACTGCGAAAAATAGGTGCACTATTTTCTGTGAACATATTCACTAATGCCAGACGGGGCAGCGTATTTTCTTTAAAAATAGTATACGTTGAATCAGTAAATAAATATTGCGGCATGAATAAAAACCCCCAGAAATAGGTAAAAAATAAGAAAGCATAATGCGAAAAAACAAAATTTTAGAGAAAGCCCCAGAAGTATAACAATATTTCAAAGGCAAAATGCGTTGAAAACAACTACAATAAGTACATCAAGAGTTAGTTTTGAGTAAGTCTTAAAACATTCACCGTAAAACATCACACATATAGGGGTAAAATTCCATTTGTTAACGCAATTTTACATTTCTATATTAGCAAATAAAGAGTTAAAACTCCATAACATAACCAGATTTATGCTTAAATGGCATAGGGAAACCATCTTATATTACAAAAAGATATTGTGAGGCTATACATATACTGTCCTCATCATATATAAATTTCAATCTACCACATTCACTTACAATACAAAAAGGAGCGATTGATTATGTTGAAATGGTTTTTGACAGGTGCGGATAAACCCCGTATCCAGGATCAAAGCAAGATCCATCAGATGTATCACAATGCGCGGTTACAATCTGTTACAGCCATGATTTTAGGCTATGGTATGTATTATGTTATGCGTATGACTCTCGGTGTTGCTAAAAAGCCGATGATTGAAGCTGGTTTTACACCGACTCAGCTGGGTGCTATCGGGGCAGCCATGCTGATTGCGATTGCTGTCGGCAAATGTGCCAACGGATTTATCGCCGACTACTGTAACATCAAAAAAATCGTACCGCTCGGATTGTTGGGCGCAGCTATCGTTAATACGATTTTAGGTTTTACAGACCAGTACTGGGTATTCTTAGTCCTTTGGTTTGTCAATGGCTGCTTCCAGTCTATGGGGTCTGCACCCTGCATTGTATCGTTGTCCCAGTGGTTCTCCAAGAGTCAGCTTGCGACGTACTACGGCATCTTCAGTATTGCCCATTACGTCGGTGAAGGGGCTACGTACTTAGGCACGGCGATGATTATCGTTGCCTTTGGATGGCATGCGGCATTCTTTGTACCAGGCGTTGCCTGCATCGTATTAGCTTTCATTATGTATCGTTTTATGCATGACCGTCCTGAAACATACGGCCTTCCTTCTGCAAATGAATATGAAGGCGAAGCTGTACAGGAAAAAGAAGAACAAAAAGTATCTTCCAAAGAAGCACAGATGCTCGTTTTGAAAAACCCGTATGTATGGCTCTTATCTTTGGCAGCTATCTGCTTAGGTATTTCTCGTTACTCCATTTCCAGCTGGGGCGTTATCTTCCTTCAGGAAGCGAAAGGTCTTGACCTCGTAACAGCTGGTAGTATTATGGCATTGTCTCCGATTCTCGGTGGCGTAGGTTCTTTCTTATCCGGTTTTATTTCTGATAAAATTTTCAAATCCCATCATTCTGTTACAACGATTGTATTTGGTATTGTTATGCTTGTCGGTATTGCTGGTGTTTGCTTCGTACCGGCTGGCGCACCGACCATTGCCGCAGCTTTCGTAGCTATCTTCGGTTTTGGCCTTGGCGTTATTCTTTGCTTCGTTGGCGGTCTTTTGGCTGTTGACCTCTGCCCGAGAAAAGCAACAGGCGCAGCAATGGGTGTTATCGGTCTTACCGCATACGGCGGTGCAGCCCTGCAGGATATCGTAAACGGTTTCCTCATGGATTCTGCAAAAGTTGTAACAAACGGTGTCACTGTATATCATTTTGAAACCATCATGATGTTCTGGATTGGCTCGGTTGCTATTATGACAGCTTTGATTATTCCGACATTGTGGGCAAAGAAACATAAAGAAGAAAACGAAGAAGCAGCGTAAATCATTCGCTGCCTGAATCAGGACAGTGTGCTGCATCTCTTCGCGTGTGGAGGAAAACAAATGAACACAAAGAAGCAAATTTTGAATGGCCCGTATTTATTAGGCCTGACAGCTTCACATGTTACCCTTGCCTGGGAAGCAGCTGAAGAAGGTTCTTTCTCAGTTGTTTATGGAAGGGGACAAGCGAAACAAGAAAAAATCGTTCCCTCGTTTCAGAGAGAACTGCCTTGCCGGGAATATCCTAACGGCTGCTGCTTGTATACGGCAGACCTACCGGCCTTGGATGCAGGCACTGTTTATGAATATGCTGTTTGTGAAGGATCGAATCTGTTGGTTTCCGACAGATTCGAAACACTTCCGGACAATCCGGAAAAAGTCAAAATGGTTACCATTTCTGACTCCCATCTGTTTCACACGGAAATGCAATTTGCTCGTATGGTAGAGCGAGTAAAGCCGGAATTGATTCTTCATGGCGGCGATATTTCCTTTGGAACGGGGTATCAGCGTGAACAGTATGAAGCCAACTGGTTTCAGAAAATTCCTGATGTGCTGAGAAAAACCGGCGTATATTATATACCGGGCAATCATGATGACGGCCCATTTTTCCAATCATTTTTTACCAAGCCGCAGGCAGCGGTTGTTCATGGCATGGAAAACGGTGCAGCCTTTTCATTTGCCTATGGTCAGGCGTATATTGTCATGGCAGATAGCAACCCATGGGGCTTATTTGAAATGAACGCAGTCAATTCAGGATTGACTGCAGATAAAGAAACAAAGCAGCGGATTGAACAAACGCTGCAATGGATAGAAAACGATTTGCAAAGTGAAGCAGCTAAACAAGCATCGTGGCGTATTGTCGTCGTACATCATCCGTATACTGATATCTTTAATAATAAATACCTTGTACCGATTGCCGAACGCTGCGGTGTAGACTTGTTGATTGGCGGTCACTTGCATTACTATATCAAAGCCACTTCCATTGATTGCCGTAAAGGCGCCAAAATGATGTGCGTCTGCCAGGGCAGTACGCAGGAACCGGAAGCTTCATTGGAAAAAATTCAGGAAGATAAACGGTTGCTGAGTGATTTTCCGGAAGTAGCAGCCATTGGGCACAGCAATTACAGCATCTTAGAAGTTACGAAAGATGTATTGGAATACAAAACCTATGGGTTTAGTGAAGATGGCGAAGATCAGCTCATTGATACGATTCATATGAATCATGATGAACCGAAGCTGAGCGTAGACGAAGTATTGCTTCGCCGTTTGGACAACAACGGCAATATCGAAATTAACTGCTGTGTCAAGAATATCGGCACCTGCCCGGCAACGGCTGTCATCCAGCTCAAAGATAACCGGACGATGCATGAAATCAGCTTGTTTGGAACAGAAGAAAACAATCATCTCGTATTGCTGGAAGCCGGTGAAGAAGCTAAAGTTACAGCATTTTATAAAGCATCTTCCCAAGGCGAACATGAAATTACGGTTCACGGTGAAATGCTGAAGATTACTGTATTTGAACCGGAACAACTGACCTTTTCCCATATGAAAATATTCCCAGGGAAAGGTGATGCATCCGACAGCTTGATTGCCAGCATTGTGGCTACGAATAACCTCGATAAAGAAATTTTTGTTACCGTGCCGCTGTATATTGACCAGCGCGTTGCCGAATCGAAAAATCTCTTTTTCCGGGGACATGAAAAGAAATCTATCGAATTTCAATATAAATTCCAGCAAGGCGGCAGCTATCAAGTCAGTATTGCCGACCAGCTTCCCAAAGAAATTCAGATTGAAGGCGGCATTCGGATTGTTCCCCGCATTCATGACAAATCAGGAAACGGTCACTATGCGCTCTTGAGAGGCACGCCGAAAGTTATTGTGAATAAAGAACGCGCTGAAGTTCATTTTGAACATTACGGCGATTACATTGAAATTCCGGCAAGTACGGATTTCAACGTCGATAAAGGTTTTACCTCCATGGTCTGGGCTAATGTGGACAGACTGGCAAAACCGAACGAAATGGGACATAATCCCTTGATGGTTCGCGGCAAATCCGTAGGCTGGGGCGCAACGTATTTCTTGCGCATGGTCATTGAACGGGCCGGCGGTCTCAAATGGGGGACATGTCATGATATTACCGAATATTCCTGGCAGGGCGGCCATGCCAATATTGGCAGCTGGACGCACTACAGTATGGCATTTGATAAAAATCGCGGCGGCGATTCTTGGTGCGATGGTAAAAATGTTGCCCATGTATCCGGCATTGCGCCGGAATGTACATTCCGCCAATGGGACAGTGAACCGATTTTTGTAGGATATTCCTATATTGGACATATCATTCCGGAAATCGATCGTCCTAAATATTTTACGCATCTTCCCGGCAGTGTCAGCCAAGTTCGTTTTTACAAAACCGGCTTGACGGAAAAAGAAAACGCACAGATATATGCAGAGCCCAATAAAAAAGGCCCGAAATGCAGTGCGTTGGCTGCTTGGTATGATTTCCGCGATATTTTGACTGTAGGAACGCATACGACGGAGTGGCGTCATCCAACGATTTTCGCGCCGAAGTTCTTGACGGAAAAGAAATATTGGGAATTTAGACAGATGAAAGTTAAGACCGTATTGCCCCTGCAGGCAGGCTTGAAAGCGACTGTCGAAGTATCCGATGATGGCGCAACGGTCAAAGATTCACTAAAAGTCGTGCTGAAAGATGGGACAAACTATATCGACCTGACACCGCTGGCTGCGGCACAATATGTCCGCATTGTGACTGAATTTGCGGCAGAAGTCAACGCCGAAGGTACGTATATTCCGGAACTTAAGGAATATCAGATTACAGCATGCAATGAAACAGATTTTACGGAAATGTTCTGGTCCACTCGCAAGGATTGGGAGAAAGGTACCTTTACGGGTGCCGTCGGCTTTGCTCCTGTAGACAGATTGCGGGAATATCCGGAATACACAGACGTAATACATGGTTAGTATTAAAAATTTATATAAAAGGAGATGTAGAAGTATGTTAAACAAGAAGTACAAATTAAAAACATCCGCATTAGTAGTAGGTTTGATGCTCTGCTGCAGCGCTGTATTTGCAGCAGAACCGGCAGAAGGAGTGCAGTTCGTCAAATTTGACCGTCCTGCCAACGTATCCACTATGCCTGCTAATTTCCGTACGGCGCAGAGCCAGTACAAACAGTCTAAAACGGGCGTATACCCGACTCGCGAAGGCCTCAACGAATTACAGATGTCCGGCAGCAGCTATTTCTCTAAAAATGAATTTAAAGAATTGCTGAAAAAGATTCCAAAAGATCGCGTCATCGTTCTCGACCTTCGCAACGAATCCCATGGCTATATCAACGACAATGGTGTCAGCTGGTACAGCCGCTACAAAACATACAACAAAGGCCTCAATGCCAAAGAAGTAAACAAACGCGAAAAAGCATTGCTCAAAGATGCTAAAGCAGCCGGCACGATTAACATCGCAACACAGGCCAAAAATAAATCCATCGCTTCCTTGACAGAAGTCAAAGTAGATTCTGTTATGACAGAACGTGAATTTGTCGAATCCATGGGTGTCAAATACTATCGTATCCCCATTATGGATTACAGTGCTCCGACGCGTGCCAACATTGACCAGTTTGTCAAATTCTATAAATCCCTGCCGAAAGATGCTTGGATTCATGCGCACTGCGAAGCTGGCGTAGGCAGAACGACGATTACCCTGCAGATGATTGACATGATTCACAATGCGACGAAACTCAGCTATGACGAAATCATGACTCGTGAAGTATTGCTCGGCGGCCAGGACGTTCGCTTCTCGGCACAGACGACTAAAGACCCGTACAAGAAAGCAAACTATCCGAAACGCGCTGAATTTACCAAACGGTTCTATGACTATGCAAAAGCACACCCCAACCTGGATATTACATACAGCCAGTGGTGTGAACAACAAGGATATGCTGATTAAGGCGTAATCATTTAGTATAAATAGTATAAAAAGGGAGAGGTTTTATTATGAAACAAAGCAAACAAAAATTGCTGACGTGCATGCTGGCAACAGGCATGGCATTTGGCGTGACCGCCGGTATGGCACCGACAGCATTTGCCGCAGATACGTCTGCTGAAGTACGGACACAGGCACTGGAAGCAGAAATCGTTGAATTGACAGAACGCTTGAACTCCATGGAAAGCGAACTCCATTACTTACAGAAGACAAGCGACAAACAAGCAAAAGATATTAAGAAAGTTAAAAAAGCTGAAAAAAATCAGCTCAAATGGAGCGGATCTATTAAGACCGGTTACTGGAGCGATTCCGCGGGTAATGAAAAAGTAAAAGGCGAAGCTAAGATTAATGCGACCAAACAGCTGAAAGATGGCTTTGGCGTAAAAGTCGGCGTCAAATACAAAGCTACGTCCTATGAACCGAACGATGTAACCAAATATGGCTCTACGTCTGCTAAATATAAAGAAGCGTATGAAAAAAATAAAATTCAGCTGACCTATGCTGAAATTACTAAAAAATTCGGTGCTAACGATGCCGGCTTGATTAAAGCAGGTGTTCAAGGTGGTGTTAATCTTGGCGAAGGCCTCTACTTGTCTAAGAGCTCCATCAAAGGCTTCAGCACATCCTATAAATTTACCGATAAAGACTATGTCAAGGTATTCTACGGCCGTGATTCCCAAGAATATTTGTGCGATGGTGGAACTAGAGTAGTAAAAAAATGGAATAAAAAAACAAAGGAATGGGAATATTCAGCAACTACTGACCATGATAGAGCGCGTGTCTTATGGTTTGCCGACTATCGCCATAACTTCTCCAAAGATGCCTATGCCGGTATGTATGTATCCCATCAGCAGCCGGAAGAATACATCGGTATCTATGGCAAGACACCTGTAGTTGGTAAATTCTGGGTCAGTGGTGAATATATCCACAATAGCAATAAGCATAAGCCGCTTGCTTCAGATTATGCTGATGGTAATGCTGCTTATGGATATGACTATACTGGTGCCAATGCTTCGACGGACGGCTACATGGTAGGTCTCCACTACGGTCATGCCAAGAAGAAAGGTACTTGGGAAACAGCTGTTAAATACTTCAATGTTGACCAGAACTTGTTCATGAACGACAAGTACGGCGGTTACAAAGATTACATTGACGAAATGGGCTTCAAAGGCTTTGGCTGGGAAACAGAGTATGCTATCAGTGATAACTCCAAGATTTCTCTCTTGCGCTATTGGGGTTCTACCAAACCGGATGGCAGAAACGTTGATAAGGATGGCGACGCACTTAAAAAAGCTACGACGAATTCCTTCTACCTCAAATTCGTTACGAAATTCTAAGGTCTTTTCACAGTCTATGAAGCGTTGTGCTTGACAACAGCGCGCAGCGCTTCATCGTATCGGAGCTATGAATATTCAACTTCTTGGTACAATGTGGATTTCTGGAGACAACCATCCTCGATACGAAAGAATACCAACTGCCTCGGAGTAAACTCCTTGGCAAAACGGGCATTGTCAACTGCCCGATGATGTAGGCGGAATTAGGGAGATAATATCGCTAATACCTATGTAACTCCGACTTGCAAGCTCCCACCTCAAACACTGTAGGTGTTAGGTAGTGAGTAGTTGACACTGTAATAGATACGTTCATATAATATACTGTATATAAAAGGAGTGATGTACCCATGATAGGCAAGAAAACCTTAACGGCTATGGTCTTGGCAGGCTTGATGGCCGTACAGTTTACAGCTGTTATTTCCGCCAAAGACGTAGCTGCTGCTTCGCAGCCGGCTGCTGTTACCGCACAGAATGTCAAAGCAGAACCGCAGGAAGTCAAGAAGGCTCCGAAACTGGCTCTTAAAAT
>CAKPYN010000022.1 GCA_934202965.1 uncultured Megasphaera sp. | reverse complement strand
ATTTCTTATATAATTCATTTGGAAATATGCATTTTTTGTCTTGGAAGCAAATTTATGTTACACTTACAATAAAGTACACTTTTTTGTGAGTTGAGCATAGGCTAACAAAATAATATGATTTGAAATAATTTGTGGAGGAAGAAGAATGATAAATTTATCAGAGAAAAAGCGGCAGCGCATGCTGGATTTCTTGGATACATTGAAAGCAAAAAACAAAGATGATGATAAGACGCTGATAGCTATAAATGAAATTGAGAATGCTCTAAATGAAAAAAAGTATGGCCTTGTCTGGGAACAGCATGAAGAAACTGTTGATGTCAAGATGCAGACCCACATTCCTGTATTTACGGAAAATAAGGATAGAGAAATCACGGCTGCGCCGGGCGAAACGTATAATTTCCTGCTCGAAGGCGACAATTTGCATAGCTTGTGTCTTTTAGAAAAAACACACAAAGATAAGATTGATGTTATTTATATTGATCCTCCGTACAATAGAGGAAAAAGAGATTTTAGATATGATGATATTTTTATTGATAAGGAAGATACATTTAAACACAGTAAATGGATTTCGTTTATGAGAGAACGACTTTTTATTGCTAAAAATCTTTTAAAAACTGATGGTCTTATATTTATCTCCATTGATGATAATGAATTTGCATCATTGAAGTTACTACTTGATGAAGTTTTTGGCGAAAATAATTTTATTAATATGTTTATTTGGCAGAGAAATTCAAGTGCTAAAACTGAAAAAGGAAAATTTACTGTAAATACAGAATACGTGTTTTTGTATTCGAAAGGCTCATCTTATAATTTGAATCCAGCATTTAAACCATTATCCGAAGCCTCGCTTAAGCTTTATAAATTTGATGATCTTGATGGACGTGGAAAATATCAAACTGTTAGTCTTCAAAAGCCTAAGGACCCTGGTCCTAAAACAACATATGACTACATAGACAATACGGGTAAAGTTTGGAAATGCCCTCCCAAAGGTTGGAGAATGCAGTATAGTAAAATTAAAGAATTAGAAAATGATAATAGACTAGTCTTTACTGGAAAATCATTAAGAGTTAAAGACTATTGGAATGAAAGAAAAAATGAGGGAAAAAGAATTGATACATTATGGAATGACTTGCCACAAAATTCTGCAGCTAGTTCAGAATTAAGAGATGTAATTGGCAGAAATAATTCATTCGATAATCCCAAACCTGTTGAACTTATTGAAAGGATTCTTCGTATCTCAAATAGCAATGCAATTATACTAGATTTCTTTGCAGGTTCTGGTACAACTGGACAAGCCGTACTAGAATTAAATAAAGAAGATGGTGGTCATCGCAAATTCATTCTTTGTACCAATAATGAAAATAATATTTGTGAAGAGGTGACCTACCCGCGTATCAAGACAGTTATTACTGGTACACGTATTGATGGCAGTAAGTATTCTGATGGTCTTCCTGCCAATCTCAAGTATTACTATACAGACTTTGTTGCTAAAAAAGAAGAATTTCTCTCAGATGCTCTGTTGGAACATGTCGCTGAAATGGTTCAGCTGGAGCATGGCATCAAACTCGACGGTAAACAATATATTATGGTCATGAGCGATGAAGAAGCTGATAGGTTAGAAGCTCATTGGGATGAATACTCTGATGTAAAAGCACTTTATGTATCTGGCAACGTTTTGTTTACGACGGAACAGAAACGGCTTTTTAATGATATTGAGGTTTACATCATACCTGATTACTATTTTGATTTTGAAATGCGGGAGGTTGGCGAATCATGGTAGGTGGTATTACGTTAACATTATTTGATTTTCAGGAAAAAGCCGTCATGAATTTGCTTGATAGGACAACTAACAGTAATGAAAAACAGATCATAGTTATGAAAGCTCCGACGGGTTCGGGAAAAACTATTATTCTCATTGATTTTATCGATGAGTATCTGAGTAAAGTCAATACACATACGGCATTCATTTGGCTTTGCCCAGGCAAAGGTGATCTGGAAGAACAAAGTCGGATTAAAATGCAAAAAGTAGCCCCGCAACGAAATACACAAAACTTGTTTGATGCTTTGCAGAACGGTTTCTTGCCGGAAAGCACGACTTTCATCAACTGGGAACTGGTAACGAAAAAGGGGAATACGGCTATTCGCAACGGTGAACGCAAGAATCTATTCGATCGGATTGCTGATGCTCACCGTAACGGACTTAACTTTATCATCATTATCGATGAAGAACATTCTAATAATACGGCTAAAGCCCGTACTATCATTGATGCTTTTGCAGCGAAGAATATTATCCGTGTCAGTGCAACGGCCGTTGAAAGTAGACGCTATGCTTTTTTCGACATTGACGAACTGGATGTCATCGATGCCGGACTGATTACGAAAGCTCTCTACGTCAATGAAGGTGTAGAAAACGATGTGGAAATCGATGATGATTATGTCTATCTATTGACACTGGCAGACCAAAAACGAAAGAAAATTGCTGACCGGTATCAGTCACTAGGAAAAAATATCCGTCCCCTCGTGCTAGTTCAATTTCCGAATGGACAACCAGAAACAATCAAGGATGTGGAAGAAAAGCTTAAACTTATGGGCTATACATACGAAAACGGTATGGTCAGTAAATGGATGAGTGGTGATAAAAAGGATATCCCCGATAATCTGACAGAAAATGATGGTATACCCGTATTTTTGCTTATGAAGCAGGCTATCAGCACAGGTTGGGATTGTCCGCGAGCGAAAGTTTTGGTAAAATTGCGGGAAGGTATGAATGAACAATTTGAAATTCAGACTATCGGACGTATTCGTCGTATGCCTGAAGCTTGCCATTATGATGACGACCTGCTCGACTTTTGCTACGTATATACTTTTGATGAAAAGTGGAAGACCGGTTTATTATCAACCATGGATAAAGCCTACGAAACAAGGCGGCTGTTCCTAAAAGAAAAATGTAAAACCTTCTCGATTGAAAAACAAATTCGTGATTTGGATAATCTCGGCCTCGGTGAACGGGATGTCATGAAAAAAGTATATGCTCATTTTGTTCAAACGTATAAACTGGATGGCGATTTGAAAAAGAATGCAGAACATCTCGAAGCAGAAGGATATAATCTAGATCCTGAGATTGTTGGAAAAACCTTGCATGGCAAGTTTGTTTCTATGCAAGCCATTCTAGAGGATAGTGCCCAATACGTAACGACCCGTAGACGAGTAGATACGCATAAATACGGAATGCAACTTCTTCACAGTACGGATATGATTAAAAAAGCTGTTGGTATTCCTACGGCTAAAATCAAGGCAATACTGGAACGCCTGTTCCGTCGGGGAAGACGTAGTCAGCAACGGAAATTATTGTCTTTGGAAACGCCTTATTTTTATGCCTTTGTTATCAACAATGCTCGGAAGTTACGTGAAGATTTTAAAGCCGTTACTTCTGAAATGGTAGAACCGACGTCGTTGGCTCTGATTACACCGAAAATTTCAGAATTTCATATTCCCGAGCAAGATTTCTTTAAGTATGATCCAGGTGTAAAAAACGAAATTGAATATCTGAACAATGCCTATCAGGAATATACATCAGGATTCGCTACGAGTCTTATTCGTAGTACATCAGAACAGTTGTTTGAACAGTATTGCGAACGGCATCATGATATTGACTGGGTGTATAAAAACGGAGATGCGGGACAGCAATATTTTTCGATCGTTTATTTGGATGCCTTGCAAAAACAATGGCTTTTTTATGCCGATTACATCGTCATGAAAAAGAATGGTGATGTCTGGATTATTGAAACCAAAGGCGGAGAAAGTCACGGAACAGATAAAAATATTGACGATCAAATCGGAAATAAATTTCAGGCATTTCAAAACTATGCTAACAAGCATCACTTGCATTGGGGATTTGTACGTGACAAAGATCAAAAATTATATATTGATAATACAGTATTTTCTATTAATATGGCAGATAACTGCTGGCAACCATTAGAAAATGTATTTTAACATAGCTATCTGTAAAAACTTGATAAGAACCTTATTGAATAATTCGGTAAGGTTCTTTACTGATTTATATTTCGTGGATAAATCAACAAAAATCGTAGATCAAGACCGGGTTAGTGTAAAATAATTGTGGGAAAAACGTTATCAAGAAAACATATTGAGTGGAAATCAACAAAAGGAGCTGCGCTTAGGAAATGAGCTGCCCTCCAATTGTTAGACCAAAAATCTAACGATTGGAGGTCAGTTTTTTTATGGCAAAATACAGTTACGAATTTAAGAAAAAAATAGTATTGGAATATTTGAACACGCCCGAAGGATATGACTCCATTTCATGCAAATATAGATTGTCGAGCAGCTACCAACTAAGCAATTGGGTTGCTGCTTACCAAAAATGGGGAGATAATGGGTTGAAACGATCTCGCTCTCGAAAGAGTTACTCTTTCGAAGATAAGATTTCTGTGGTAGAGTCTTATTTAACAAGCGAAATCTCGTATCAGAGACTCGCACTTCAAGTAGGAATCAACAATCCGGCGATGCTTGCCAGATGGGTTAATGAATTTAAAGCGGCTGGACCGGATGCGTTACGGCCACATAAGAAAGGAAGAAGAAGTTGAGTACATCGAAAGCAGGAAACAATGAGATGCAAGAGGTTCAAAATACAGCGATTGACACCAGTGTTGGACACGTCAAGGAATTAGAAAATGAACTTCTTAAACTCCGGATAGAAAATGTATTTTTAAAAGAAATGAAGAGAATGCGTTTAGAGGACAAAGCAAAAATGAGAGACAAGAACGGATTTTTCAAAGCCTGTCCCGGAAAGGCAACTGTCTCGATAATGCTGTCATGGAAAACTTTTTCGGCTTATTGAAGCAGGAAATCTATTATGGTGTCGCATACGACAGCTATGAAGCATTAAAATCAACTATCGAGCAATATATCAAATACTATAACGAGCAATGGATCAAAGAAAAGCTAGGCTGGAAAAGTCCTGCCCAATACAGGCTTTCCCTGCTTGCTGCATAAAAAAAGTAACGAGATAACGTTTGCTATCTCGTTACTAAGGTCTAACTTTTTGGGGTCATATCATTTACAAGGCCTCAATATTTATGATAGAGCTTAAAAATATTATGGATTCATGGCTGTATTATACCATGATTTATTTTATGTTTATCACGTTTATGTCAATGTGACTGAGAATGTTCATTGGCTATCTGTTGAGTTTCTGCTTCTGAACAAGACGTAATCTTGGCTATTACAGAAATATCGATTCCTTCCCGCAGCATACCTATGATATTCGCTATTTTTTCCTGTTGTGCGCCCTGCGCCAATCCTTGCTCTCGTCCTTGTGCTAATCCTTGCTTTATACCCAATTTGCGGCCGCGTTCTTCACCGCGTTTTTCGCCTATTTCCATACCTTCTTGTTTGGCGTCGGCCAGGCCAGAGTAGTAATCGCGGATGGCTTTTTCCCGCAGCATGTATTTGTAACGCATGGTTTCATCATTCGTAAAGGCGTTTTCTGCTTTGGCTACGTCTTTCATGACAGTATTGCTCATAGTCAACACCTCCATTTCCTTTTCATCGCAGTTGGAAAATATAGGAGCCGTAGAGCATATGAAGATTAAAACAAGATTAAAAACAGATTAAAATTAGATTAAAATTTGCTTCTTTCCCGATTTTTTCTAGTAAACGTGCCGTTTACTAGAAAAAAAACGTAAACTCATGATATTTTCATAAGTCTGCGGTTTTTGATTTTATTTGGTATTTATCCGTTTTTCAAACGGCTGCATATCCTACACCTGACATTCTTTAGCTATCAGTTCTACTTTTTCAACGGGACACTGCAAAATTTGTGCAATATATTCAGGCTCCAATTGATGGCGCAGCATGCCGATAATCGCTTTCCGTTCTCCTCGTTCTTCACCGCGTTTTTCGCCTATTTCCATACCTTCTTGTTTGGCGTCGGCCAGGCCAGAGTAGTAATCGCGGATGGCTTTTTCCCGCAGCATGTATTTGTAACGCATGGTTTCATCACTCGTAAAGGCGTTTTCTGCTTTGGCTACGTCTTTCATGACAGTATTGCTCATAGTCAACACCTCCATTTCTTTCTCATCACAGTTGGAAAAATACGCCGCCCAGGTTCCTAATTTCGTTAATTTCTTGATGTCACTGTATGTGAATTTTTTGATTTCTATAAAATGCATGGCAAAATGGTCGGTCAGCCGCTGTTTTGATAGGTCGTTGCAAATGTGGTAGATATTATGCCATGCTGTTTCCGGTAAATAGTCAAAATCCAGTAAGATAATTGATATGGTAGGTTTCAGTTGCGTATACTGTTCTTTTTCTTTCAGCTGCGAGCCATACAGACCAGCCCAGTAATACAAAAATCGTTCGGATAAATAGGAATGCTTCAGCACCTGCACTTCGATGTCGATTTGTGTTCCTCTGTTCGTCTGGGCCAGGATGTCGAGTTTGCTCAGTTTTTCATGTTCAAAATCGGGATCTTGGTCTTTGTCCAAAAAGACGACGTCTGCGATTTGCGTTTCTTCATTTTCATACAGCACGTCATTCAGAAATTGAATCGTCAAATGCTTACGCTGTTCGCTGCCCAATAGATACTTGAAATAAAAGTCATTCATTCGGTTAATCTTGAGGGTATTCATCGCCGTGTTTCTCCTTGTATTGTATCATATTTAGTACCTCAGTACTATATGGGCACAGTATAGCATACGAAGATTAAAACAAAATTAAAATACGATTTAGAATTAGATTAAAATTCGATGAGAGACATGGGATATGTATCTTTTAGTCAAAAAGATGCGGTGTTTTCCATAAAAGATTCTGCATCAGTCAAAGTATGTTTATCCCGCTGGCTGCAATTCGTGGGAGAAAGCGGGGTAGAGGAGTTTAAACGTGTCCTAAATCAACAGATTCCGGTCGCAAATTTTATGGCTGTCCCGTGTAAAACAAAAATAAAAAAAGGCGTGAGGAAAGTTCACTCACATCTATCTGTAACGGATGATTTGAAAGGCCCCCAACATTTGACAAAGAGCCAGTTTGCATATTGTATTACGAAATATCCATCAGCTGTTTAGTCATGAAATTTGACGAAAATTAAGCGTAAATCTATTTTTACATTTAATTTTCGGTTGCAAATCAGCTGTATTTTTTTACGATTGAAAATATGATTGTTTTTCGGTTATTAAGTAACATCTTTTACCGTTTTCGTGGATATATCAGCAACACATGGCAGCTCCAAGTCAATTCAAGTTGCTGGTGTTAATTTTCTTGTGATACAATAAAGCCAGTGAATACGCAGCAGGTGGTGAATGGATTGCATAGTGGGATAAAGCGGTTGGTTTGTATGGGATTGGCTGTGTTTTTTCCTGTAGGGCTGGTGTTTGGGTGTACATTGTTTGGTGCCCAGGGAAGCCGCGTGCAGGATGGCGGCGCGATTTTGGTTAAAAATCGGGATTGGCGGCCGGAATATCAGGAAATGCGGCTGGTTCAGGGGACTTCGTATCGATTTTATGGCCTATACGGGGGTACGAAAGATGGCATGGCATTGAAAGGCGGCGTCAATGAGAAGGGGTTGGCTGTATTTTCGGCTTCTGCCAGTGTCATTCCGGCTGTCCAACGAACAGCTATGGGTAAAAAAACAGGATGTATCAAACGAATGCTGGGTACGTATGCCACGGTGGAAGAAGCAGTGAATAAAACTGCCGCATGGGGCGGCCCTAAATTTTTTGTATTGGCAGATGCTACTGAATTGGCGTATGTGGAAGTAGGACAAAACAATCAGATTGTGGTAAAAAGACAGAAAAACGGGACACTGGCTCATACTAATTTTTATTTAAGCCCAAAGTTTCAACAGCTGAATTTGAAAAAAGGGATTTCGGCACGGCATCGCTATGCGCGGATAGAAGATCTGTTGGCTTCGCAGCATACGCCGTATCAGCTTGACGACTTGTTGGCATATAGCCAAGATCGGTCAGACGGCCCGGACAACAGTATTTGGAGAGTGGGGAGCCGTTCGCAGGGGCCGCAAACGATAGCGACGTTTGGCGTTTGGCTGCATACCCATGCTAAACCGGATGTGTTTGTCAAGGTGCGGCAGCAGCCCACGGATACGGGGCATGAGACCGTATATCGTTGGAATGGGAATCAACTGTTTCCAGATGCACCGTTGTAAAGCTGTTTGTACATGAAAAATATAGTTAGTATAAAAATATTGTATAGCTGCAGCGTACGGGGGGAGAGCATATGACAGCTAGTGAACAGGAATGGGAACATCTTTTGCATATTAAAACAGCCGGCCGGGATGACAGCCAGGCCGACGGAGAACATCATCCGTATGAACCGACGGATTACTGTGTATTGGAACGGCTGGCCAACAGCGGCTATATTCGCAAAAAAAGTACGCTGCTGGATTATGGCAGCGGTAAAGGACGGGTTAGTTTTTTCTTGTCGTATCAGACAGGCTGTCATTCTATTGGCGTCGAGTATGACAAGCGGCTGTGGCAAAAAGCGATGGTCAACTGGCAGACTGCAGCATCCCGCAATCGTGTTTCTTTTGTGTTGGCAGATGCGGCAGTGTATGATGTGCCGGACAGCGTGGACTGCTGTTTTTTCTTCAATCCCTTTGCCCTGCATACGCTCAAGCGGGTTATAGGCAGGTTGTTGGATTCGTGGCAGTGCAAGCCCCGGCAGCTATATGTATGTTTTTATTATTTGTATGAAGATACAGCAGCATATTTGGCGCAGCATGTGCGGCTGCATTTGGAAGAATGTATATCGTGTCAGGATTTGTTTCCTGGTGTGGACCGCAAGGAAAATATATGGGTATATACGATAGTGTAGCGGTGAAACGGTATTTTGTTGGCAGTAAGCCAGCTGCTGATATATGATGTATGAAGGGAGATATGTTGGATGGTACGAGATATTGTGCAGGATGTTATTTTTTTAGGGCGGAAATCACAGGCGGCTTCACGGGAAGATTTGCCGACGGCTCAGGATTTGTTGGATACGCTGGCAGCACATCGGCAGGAATGTGTCGGCATGGCTGCAAACATGATTGGTGTGCTGAAAAATATTATCGTCGTGCATACGGCACAGGGGGATGAAATTTTTATCAATCCGGTCATTGAGAAGAAGAGTGACCCGTATACGACGGAAGAGGGTTGTCTTTCCTTGACGGGGATGCGGCAGACGACTCGGTATCGGAAAATCGTTGTCGTGTATGAAGACATGAAACTGAAAAAACGTCGCCGGACCTATACAGGCTGGACGGCTCAGATTATTCAGCATGAATGCGACCATTTAGCCGGTATTTTGATATAGTGTCTGGGCGGGCGGCATCTTGACTTGAAGTACTGTCCAGGCCGTATAGTAAGGCCATAGGAGGTGCTGCATATGGAAACGATTGCATTGAACAATGGCGTAATTTTTTGACATCCAAGGCATATATTCAAGAAATGGGCTATGAAAACACGAAAGCGGCGTTTGCCCGGTCTTGTGAAAAATTGGGCACAGCGTATTTGGATTTGTATTTGATTCACATGCCTTTTGCTGATTACTACGGCGCGTGGCGGGCGATGGAAGAATTATACAAAGAAGGAAGAAGCCGGGCTATCGGTATCAGTAATTTTCTGCCGGACCGGCTGATTGATTTTTGTGAAAATGTGTCGGTTATGCCGACTGTCAACCAGTTGGAAATTCATCCGTTTTATCAGCGAAGAGAAGAATTGGCACTGATGGCAGACTATGGCATCAGTGCAGAAGGCTGGGCGCCGTTTGCCGAAGGCGTGAACGGTATGTTTACCAATCCGGTATTGACCACGATTGCTAAAGCGCACGGCAAAACAGTGGCGCAGGTTATTTTGCGGTGGAATATACAGCGTCAGATTATTTGCATACCGAAATCCATTCATCGAAACCGCATGGAAAAAAATAGGGATATTTGGGATTTTACGTTGTCTGATGAGGATATGAAGCGTATTGCCGCGTTGGATTTACAGCGGCCGCAGATGTTCGATCCCCGCAAACCCAGTGAAGTAAAACGGGTATATGATTATTTGAATCATCCTGTCGTAACGAGCTTATAGATGTATGTTCCCTCTGATTTTATAAAAACAAGAGGCGTATGAAAAAAACTATATAGATAAAAACAAGGACTGTGAAACAGGCTATACTAGTTTCACAGTCCTTGTTGTATTATTTTGGTATTTACTGCAGTTCTTCGGCGGTTGGTTCTACGCCAAACCATTTTTTATAAAGCTGGGTATATGTGCCGTCGGCTTTGAGTTCCGCCAGGGCCTTGTTAATACTTTCCAATTCTTTTTCATGATCTTTGTCGATAGCCATGGCAGAACCGGCCAGTTTCTTCGGTTCACCGACGACTTTCAAGTCCGATAAGCCGCCTTTAGCGATATAGTAGAGGGCGACGGCTTTGTCAATGGCAACGGCTTCGCTGGCTCCGGTCTGCAGTTCCTGCAGGCATTGGTAATTGGCATCGAATTGTTTCAATACCGCCCCCTGTTTTTCAGCGAAATCCGCTGGTTTGGAGCCGGCCTGTACAGCGACTTGCTTGCCGGTAATATCATCCCAGCCCTTGATCGTCGTGTTGTCTTGACGGACAACAATCACAGAACCGCCAATGTAATACGGTGCTGTGAAATCGACTTGTTTTTTCCGTTCATCCGTAGCAGACATGGCTGAAGCGATGATGTCGATTTGGTTGCTTTTTAATGCCGGAATCAACGCATCAAACCCCATAGCCTTGATTTCGACTTTTCGTCCCAGTTTATCCCCAATAGCCTGTGCTAAATCGATATCAAAACCGACGTAGGAATCGCCTTCTGTGGCTTCAAACGGCGGAAAAGATGGTTCGGTACCGACGATTAACGGTTTATCTGTTTTTTCTGCTGTTTTTGTATCTTGTGAGCCGCATCCTGCCAGCAGTGCCATCGTAGTGAGAGCGGTCAAACCAGCAAGTATCCATTTTTTGTTCATATTCATACACCCCTTGGTTTTTATAATAAAAATATGTAAGTAATTATACAACTTAAAAGAATAAAAATCAAGGAAGTACAGCTAAAATATACAAAATATAATGGAAACAGCATGATGTACCGCGTCATTTATATCATATATAATATGTGTATAAAAATACCATTACGAAAAAATAAAATCAGTGTTCATTTCTTCGTAATGGTATAGATAGGTTTAATTTTTTTTAGGCAGCCGCTTGAGGGATAGTCCAACACGTCCGCGCTGGGCATCGACGGAAATAATCATGGCATCGACGATGTCGCCGACGCTGATGACGTCTGTAGGATGACGGAAACGGTGACTGCATAATTCGGAGCGATGAATGAGTCCCGGCGTTTTTAAGCCAAAATCGACAAAGGCGCCGAAGTCAACGACATTGTGTACAGTGCCGCGTACAATCGTACCGACTTTTAATTCATCCAGTGAAACGACATGGCGGCGTGTCAGCGGCTTGGGAAATGCGCTGCGGACATCTCGTCCCGGCTTGCGGAGTTCTTCCAAAATATCACGGATAGTCGGTTTTCCGGCATGCAAGGAAGCGGCCAACAGCGGGACGGCATTCATTTGAATTTTTTCCTTCAGGAGATGCAATTTGGATGTATTCTGCAAATCCGCTGGCACAAAACCATAATGGGCGGCAATTTTTTTGGCCAGGTCATAGGATTCTGGATGGACAGATGTATTATCCAACGGTTCATCCCCGTCTTTGATGCGTAGAAATCCGGCACACTGGGTAAACGTAGCAGGACCCAGGCGGTTGACAGACAGTAATTCCTGCCGGTTATGAAATGGGCCGTTTTCGTTGCGGTAGGCAATGATATTGGCGGCCGTGGCGGCTGTTAGGCCGGATACATGCTGCAGTAAGGCGGCTGATGCTGTATTCAAATCGACGCCAACATAATTAACGACAGAATCCACTACGGCGTCTAATGCCGTCGAAAGGTCTTTTTGATTGACATCATGCTGATATTGGCCGATTCCGATGGATTTAGGATCAATTTTCACGGATTCGGCCAAAGGATCTTGAATACGGCGGGCAATGGATACGGCACCGCGAATTGTAACATCTAAATCAGGCAATTCTTCTCTGGCCAATTCTGATGCGGAATACACAGACGCGCCAGCTTCATTGGCAATGATATACGGGCAGGAGAGCTGCTGCGCTGTCAGCATAGCGGAAACGAACTGTTCCGTTTCGTAAGAAGCTGTACCATTACCGATGGAAATTAATGTGACCTTATATTTTTTTATTATGTTTCTCAAAGCGATGGCACTTTGCTCCTGTTGGCGTTTGGTGCTGGTCAAATAATAGGTGTCATGGGCCAGTACATGTCCTGTCGCGTCGATGACGGCTGCTTTACAGCCTGTACGGTATCCTGGGTCTAACCCTAAAATCGTTTGTCCCGTAAACGGAGGTTGTAATAACAGATTGCGAAGATTTTCCGCAAACACAGCAATGGCTTGTTTATTTGCTTTTTCTGTCAGGTCATTGCGGATTTCTCGTTCTAATTGCGGAAAGATAAGCCGTTTATAACTGTCGGCAGCGGCATCGGCAAGAAGCTGCGTATACGGAGATGAACCATGCAGAATATACTGTGTTAATTTTTCAATATAAAAATCATGGTTGGCCATTAGGGTTACTTTTAGCTGTTTTTGTGCTTCGCCGCGATTGATAGCTAAAATACGGTAGCTGGGCAAATGGCAGATGCGCTGGCTGAAATTTTGGTACGTAGCCATAATGGGAGCCTCTGCTTCGTCAACTTGTAGTGTACACGTTAACTTAGCCGATTTCCAAAGATCTTGGCGAAGAAATTGGCGAAATGAAGTTAGCTCCGAAATACGTTCAGCAAGAATATTTTCGGCACCGCTGATAGCATCTTCAATAGCAGGAACTTCATCATTGATATACAACACAGCCGCATCCTTGGGATCGGCTCCATAGGGTGATTGCTGCCAAAATATATCGGCAAGGGGTTCCAGACCGGCATCACGTGCCATAGAAGCTTTCGTACGTTTTTTAGGTTTGTATGGTAAATAGATATCTTCAATTTCTTGCAGGTGTGTGGCTGCTTCCAGCTGTTGTGCTAAGGTCGTAGTCCATAGCCCTTGCTCTGTGATGGATTGACGAATTGTTTCACGACGGTCCTGTAATGCTTGTTCATACGTGTAGCACTCTTGAATACGGCGAAGCTGCATTTCATCAAGTACGCCGGTTGCTTCTTTGCGGTAGCGGGCAATAAAGGGAATTGTATTGCCGTCCTGCAGCAAATGTAAAGCTGCCTGTACTTGGGAGATGCGGACGCCGACAGCATTAGCAACGGTTTGAATGAGTTGTTTTTCTGTCATAAAGGAACTCCTTTCTGTGTTCTTTATATTATGGGTGTAAGAAGGCGGTAGGTCAAGTACGAAGTGGTTTTCATTGAACAGATAGGAATAGCCGATAAGAGAACCAATAAAAAACGTTGCCATATTTTAATAGTAGGAATAAAAAAAATTGTATTGTATATATTGAAAAACTTATTAATAACCATTACAATATAATAGAAAATACTTGGAAATGCAACGTAGGGAATGATAACGAGCATATTCATATCCAAGAACCAAGGGAAGGGGGAAACATGATGAAAATTGCTGAAGTATTGCGGCAGAACGGATTTAAAGTTACACCGCAGCGTTTGGCTGTATATGAAGCAATTCATGGTAATACGACACATCCTAATGCAGAAGCGATTTATGCGAAGCTGCAGCCTCACTATCCATCGATGAGCCTGGCTACGGTATATAAAACGATGGAAATTTTTGCTAAAATTGGTGTTGTCCAAATTTTGCAATGCGGTGAAGACGCTCACCGGTATGATTATAATACGACGCAGCATGCTCATATCCGTTGTGTCAAATGCAATCGGGTTGTGGATGTTAACATTGATGAAAACGCACTGGCCAAACAGGCAACAGAGCAATCAGGATTTACGATTGAAGGCGTCAGTTTATCCTTTACGGGATTATGCCCAGATTGTGAAAAAGCACATGCTGTACAGCAAATAACAGAAGAGGAAATACAATTAGAAGCAGGAAATTAGTTGTATACGAAAGACAAAAGCTGCAAGTAGTATGGCTTGCAGCTTTTTTATATAGGTTTATATAGGAGTGAAGAAGCATGTTGCATATAGGATGTCATTTGTCGGTTTCACAGGGGTTTTTACATATGGGAAAAGAAGCCCTATCTATCGGAGCTGATACGTTTCAGTTTTTTACACGGAATCCCCGCGGCGGCAGTGTACGAAAACTAGATATAGATGATGTGCAGGCGTTGAATCATTTGATGAAAGAAAAGCATTTTGCACCGATTTTAGCACACGCACCGTATACATTGAATGGTTGTTCCAAGACAGAAAAAACACGGCAGTTTGCGGTGGCTGCAATGACGGATGATTTACAACGATTAGAATATGTTGAAAATTGCCGTTATAATTTTCACCCAGGCAGCCATGTTGGGCAAGGCGTGGATACGGCAGTTGATTTTATTGCTGAGATGCTGAATACGGCCATGTTTTCCGACCAGAAAACAACAGTGCTGTTAGAGACAATGGCAGGCAAGGGAACCGAAGTAGGGCGTAACTTTACGGAACTGGCCCGTATTTTGGATAAGGTGAAGTGGATTGACAAGATGGGCGTATGCCTGGATACGTGCCATGTGTTTGACGGCGGCTATGACATTGTGGAACGATTGGATGACGTACTTAGCGAATTTGATCATTGCATTGGCTTGGATAAACTAAAAGCCGTACATCTGAATGACAGTAAAAATACATTGGGCAGCCATAAAGACCGGCACGAAAAAATAGGACAAGGATATATTGGCATCGACGCATTTACACGGATTATTAATCATCCAGCCTTGCGTAATTTGCCCTTTTATTTGGAAACGCCGAATGATTTGGCCGGATATGCCAGCGAAATCAGCATACTGCGTCAAGCCTATCGGAAATAAGATGATACGATGATGATAGATGGGAAAGAAAAGGAGAATGGTCGTGCGAATTTTACATACAGCAGATTGGCATTTGGGAAAAATGTTTTATGGAGATTATCTTACAGACGAACAGGATTATGTGTTGACAACACAATTTTTGCCGTTGCTGCGTGAAGAACGGGTAGATGCGGTCCTTTTATCGGGAGATGTATATGACCGCAGTCTGCCGCCGACAGGAGCTGTAGAGCTGTTTGATGAAATTGCGACGAAAGTGACGGCAGAATTAGGAATTCCTTTTTTAGTTATTAGCGGCAATCATGATAGTGCATCCCGCTTATCTTTTGGCAGTACCTTATTGGCTAAACAAGGGCTGTTTATTACGGGAGAATTAGAAAAAATGAATGGGCTTATCTTGCTGGAAGATGCGTACGGACCGATTGCGTTTATAGCAGTGCCATTTGCAGAACCGGCCGTCGTGCGGCATTATCTAAAAGATGATACGATTCATACATATGAAGATGCTTTGCAGGCAATGTTAGCCATCCAGGGCAATACAACGGCAGCGCGTAAAGTTTGCTTAGCCCATGCGTTTGTAGCGGGGAGTTTGGCCAGCGATTCGGAACGGCCCTTGTCTATTGGCGGCAGTGATGCTGTAAGTGCCGATCTATTTGCCGATTATACTTATACGGCTCTCGGACATCTTCATGGGCCGCAGCAGGCCGGAAATCCTAATATGCGGTATGCTGGCAGTTTGTTGAAATATTCCTTTGGCGAAGCGCGGCAGAAAAAGGGAGCCGTTCTTGTCGATATTGATGGAAATGGCAACGTGGATACGACATTTATTCCCTTTGTACCGCGCCACGATGTACGTATTATAGAAGGACTATTTGCGGATATTATGCAGGATACATCTTCTGCAGGCAAGGAGGATTATGTATTAGTTAGATTAGCAGATACAGAACCCATTCTTGACGGGATGGCAAAACTGCGACAGAAATATCCGCGGGCGATGGCTCTGGAAACGCCGAACCGACAACATACCGCGGCTGCTGAACGGTCATTTCACTGGAAACAGACAACAGAATCGCAGTTGTTTGAAAGCTTTGCAAAAGCGATGCAGGGTGAACGGCCATTGAATGCCAGGGAACAGCAGTATATGGATGAGTTATGGAATACGCTGCGTCAGCGAGAAGGAGACAGCTTGTTATGAGACCTATTTATTTAGAAATGCATGCCTTTGGTCCCTATGCGGGAAAACAAGTGGTTGACTTTAGAACATTGGGAACAAGAAATTTGTTTTTGATATATGGCCCGACTGGCGCAGGAAAAACGACAGTATTAGATGCGATTTGTTATGCCTTGTATGGGGATACCAGCGGTAGCAGACGCTCAGGCGCACATATGCGCAGTGAATATGCGTCTCCGCAAGAGCCGACGTCGGTTTGTTTTATTTTTTCCATCGGCACGAAGTATTATCGTGTAGAGCGGCAGCCGGAACAGGAGATTGCCAAAAAAAGGGGCAATGGCTTAAAACATGCTGCTGCTACGGCCTCTTTATATGCTTGTCAGTCCGATGGGGTAACGACCCAGGTCATGGCAACTAAAAATGTGACGGCTGAAGTCGAACGGTTATTAGGATTCAAGTCAGAACAGTTTCGACAGGTTGTATTACTGCCGCAGGGAGATTTTCGCAAACTCTTGCTAGCCAATTCCAGTGAACGACAACAAATTATGCAAACCTTGTTTCACACGCAACGTTATGCGATATTGCAGGAACTAGCGAAAGAAAAGTATACAGAAATTGCCAAGTCCTATAGCATGCTTGCGGACCGAACACAGCAAACACTGCAGCAATTAGAAATCACATCGACTGAGGAATTACAGTCGAAATGCCATGACATGCAGCATGTACAAGACGTACAAACGCAGCAACTGCAGCAGGCACGAGAGGATAGGGACGCGTATCAAAAAACGGTACAAACCATGCAAGTATTGCATAGTCACTGGCAGATACTTAAAGAAAAACGACAGGAAGCCATACAGTTGGCAAAGCAACAGGAACAGTATGATGCCAAACGAGTCCATGTAGAACAATTGCGCAAAGCGCAAGTATTAGCCGAACCGAGTCGTCAGTTGGATGATATTTTGGTACAAGGCAAGGTAAAAGGTAAAGAAGCAGAGGCCATGACTGCGTTAGTTCAAAAAGCAGCAGCTTCCTATGAATGGGTACAGAAGCAGGATAAGGCATTGCAAGAACAAAAAATACAACGGCAGCAAGAAAAAGAAGAATGTATCCGACTGCAGGGATTAACAGAAAAAGTAACTGCTTATGCAGCTCTTTGTGCAGAGGAACAAGACACGACGCAACAGGTCCAACAAGCAGCAGCACGTTGGCAGCGGATACAAACAGAAATAGCCACACTGCAACAGCAGATAGAGCAAGGACGCAGTATGTTGCGTCAGCAGCCAACGTGGATTGCTGATTGGGAAAAAGCAAAAAACAAGGTAAAAGACATTCATGAGCGTTGGCAGCAGGAATTGCGTATAGAAACTGCAAGCAAAGAGCTGTTCATACAGAAAAAGCGGTGGGATGATGCGAAGCAACGGGAAACCATAGCAACCGCTGCGGCAACAGACAGCCGTATGAATTATGAAGCGGTACAGACCTTATTTTTACGAGGACAAGCCTCGATTTTAGCGGCAAGCTTGCAAAAAGACTGCCCATGTCCTGTCTGTGGTGCTATCCATCATCCTCATCCGGCAGAGCAAGTAGCGAACATGCCGCAAAAAGAAGATGTAGCACAGCGAAAACAGGAAGCCGATGCGAAAGAAAAGGAACGGCAGAAAGCGGCTTTATGTACTAAGCAGCACGAGACAGCCTATCAAGCAGGCAAATCACAATATGAGATATTACGGCTGCAATATCCTTTTGAAGGAACCAGCGATACATGGAAGAACCGTTATGAGAAAGCAAATTCAGCGCAATATGCATTGGAAAAGCAGGTCAACGAAGCAGCAGCGCTGCAGCAGCAAATGACAGAATGGGAGACACAGCAAAAGGAGCTGCAGACGAAAGAAGAAACGATGCGGCATCATCTGGAAACAGTCAAAATGCAGGCTGTCCGTATTGCAGAAGGTAAAAAAAAGGCAGAGTCAGATATTCCTGTGCCGTATCGCCAAGAGAAAGCTTTGCACAAAAGAATTGCTGTTTTGATGGCTGATGTGGCAGCGTATGAAAAAAAAGTACAAGACAGTACGCAGGCGATTATGGAAGCTGCGAAAAAGCTGACACAATGTCAAGAACAACAGGCGTCCTTACAACAGCAAGTACAGGCACTGCGAACGCAATATAAGCAGGCTGCGGCCTTGTTGAAACAGCGCGTACTAGAAGCTGGATTTGAAAGTGTGGATGCATGTCGCCATCTGCAGCGTGAAATGGGCATGCTGCCGAAAGAGGAGCAGGACATTGCTGCATACGATAAAAAAGTACAACAAATTCAAGGACAGATTGCACAAGAAGAAGCAGCGATTGACAACCAGCCGGAACCGGAACTGGAACACTATAGGAATATGTTGCAGCAGAAAAATGACAGATGCCGGCAATTGGCAGAAGAAGGAGCCCGGCATCGAGCTAAAATAGAACAATTGATAACGATTCAACAGCAACTTGCTGCTTGGCAACAAGAACAAGAAACGTTAACGGAGCAATACAAAACTGTAGGTGCCGTATATGAACTGATTGCTGGCAAACAGACGGGGGTTAATTTTGAACGGTATGTGTTGGGGGCACTACTGGACGAAGTATTGACAGCGGCGAATATCCGGCTGAGTAGCATGAGCCGGCAGCGGTATGAATTGCAGCGTTCTAAAACGTGGGATGACAAGCGGGTTAAGCAAATCGGTTTGGATATCGAAGTATTTGACAATTTTACTGGATATGCCCGTCCGGCCAATACCTTGTCCGGCGGTGAAACATTTCTTGCGTCGCTGTCACTGGCATTAGGATTAGCCGATGTAGTACAAACCTATTCCGGCGGCATTCATTTGGATACGATTTTTATTGACGAAGGGTTTGGTACGCTCGATAGCGAAACGCTTGATTTTGCATTAAAAGCATTATTGAATCTGCGGGCAGGAGGCCGTCTGGTAGGAATTATTTCGCATGTTCCGGAACTGCGCGAACGCATCGATACACGACTGGCGATTCATAAAACAGATCGCGGCAGTACGGCAAACTTCGAATTATTATGATTCGTAAAAGTTATTTGAACCATTTCTTAAAAGGGCATATAATAGGACAGAATGAATACGCAACATGGATGGAGGGAACGCAGTCATGTCGATTCAAAAAGTAAGAACGTATTTTGCACAATGGGGGATGGAAGATAGAGTACAAGAACTCAGCCAATCCAGTGCAACTGTTGAAGAAGCTGCGGCAGCTCTTCATACAGAAGGCAAACGAATCGCAAAATCGATGTCGTTTTTGATTGACGAACAGCCGATTTTGGTTATTTTTGCCGGTGATGCCCGAGTAGATAATCATAAATTTAAAATGCGCTTTCATAAAAAAGCGACGATGATTAAACACGATGATGTAGAACGTCTGATTGGACATCCTGTCGGAGGTGTCTGCCCGTTTGCTGTCAATCCAGGTGTAGAAGTTTATTTGGATGAATCACTAAAACGATTTCAAACTGTTTTTCCGGCATGCGGCAGTGCAAATAGTGCTATCGAATTGACATTGCCGGAATTAGAAACCTATTCCTATGCCAAAGAATGGGTTGATGTATCTAAAGGCTGGCAAGAAGAGGTATAGGAGGGGAAGTATATGCAGTTTACATTTAAACATACCAATTTTAATGTGTTGGATTTACAACGCAGCACGGCCTTTTACCATGAAGCGTTGGGACTTTCGGAAATACGCCGTATTGAAAAACCGGACTTTACAATTGTCTATTTAGGAGACGGTGTTTCTGACTTTTGCTTGGAATTAACGTGGCTTAAAGACCGAAAAGAACCGTATAATTTGGGCGAAAATGAATTTCATACAGCCTTTGCCGTTCAAGATATGCAAGCTGCCTTAGCTAAGCATAAAGCGATGGGCTGTGTTGTATATGAAAATCCGGATATGGGGATTTATTTTATTGTCGATCCTGATGGATATTGGTTAGAAATTATTCCGGAGAAATAGCGCATGAAAACAGAATATACACAACGGACAGCGCGTTTGATTGGTCAGGAAAACGTGGTTGCTTTGGCAAATAAGACAATTCTCATTTTTGGTGTCGGCGGCGTCGGCTCGTTTGCAGTAGAAGCATTTGGCCGTGCCGGCATTGGTCATTTGATTCTCGTGGATGCCGATGTATTTGATCCATCTAATTTAAATCGCCAGTTGGGAGCGACGACGCAGACGATTGGCCGAAAAAAAGTGGACGTCATGAAAGAACGCTTACTGACCATTAATCCGGATATTCAAATTGACACGTATGATATGTTTTATCTGCCAGGCGAACAGAAAGAGTTTATTGCTCAGTCTGGCGCAGATTACGTTGTCGATGCCATTGATACGACCAGTGCTAAAATAGGTATTATTGAAGAAGCCTATCGTGCAGGCATTCCAGTTATATCCGCGATGGGAGCAGGAAATAAACTGCATCCGGAACAGTTTGAAGTAGCATATATTGAAAAAACGTCTGTCGATCCCTTGGCTAAGATACTCCGCAAAGAGTTGAAAAAACGGCATATTCGCCGCATAAAAGTTGTATATTCCAAGGAACAGCCCCATCCGGTTCATACAGAAACAGAAGAACAGCGACCCAGTCCGGGAAGTATCGCCTTTGTTCCTTCTGCAGCTGGCATGATTTTAGCCGGAGCGGTCATTCGGGATTTGCTTCATATTGATTAAAAAATTTTTAGTTGAGTTATACACAGGAGCTGCAGTCTCCAAACTGCAGCTTTTTTGACGGTTTGACACGTTTTTGATAATAGTTGATAACACCTTTATGAAGTAGATGACCATTGACATACTATACTAGATATAGTATCATTGGTAAGTACTCACACGAGAAAACGAATAGAAGATATAGTATATATTGCGAATGTAGATGTTGATTATATACAATATAAGGCGGAGGTAATGACATGTTGGAAGTAATCAAACGCAATGGACAAAAAGTTCCTTTTGACCGTGATAAAATTATAGCAGCCATTGAAAAAGCAATGAACAGCAGCAGCGGTATTTATGAAGATGGCCAAGCTGAATTAATCGCTAAGGAAATTGAAGACTATGCATCGTCCATGCAAAAAGATATGACAATCTATGCGATTGAAGACCAGGTGTATTACCGTCTGCTGAAGTATAATAATCCGGCTACGGCACGGGCATATGAAAATTATAAAGCGATTCAGTCTTTTAAACGCCAGACAAACACAACAGATACGGATGTATTTGGCTTGTTAAATAATACGAATATTGAAGTATTAGATGAAAACTCGAATAAAAACGGCCATGTTGTATCGACGCAGCGCGATTTGATTGCCGGTGAAGTATCCAAAGATATTGCACGGCGTAAATTGATTCCAGCCGATATTGTACAGGCTCATGACAGCGGTGCTATTCATTTTCATGATATGGATTATATTATACAGCCGATGTTTAACTGTTGTCTGATTAATCTGCAAGATATGCTGGATAATGGAACGGTTATTAATGGTAAAAAAATTGATACGCCTCATTCGTTCCAAGTCGCATGCACGGTAACGACGCAGATTATTGCGCAAGTAGCCAGCGGTCAGTACGGCGGCCAGTCTATTAATGGCATTGACCGTATTTTGGCTCCGTATGTGCGAAAATCCTTTGATCGGTATATGAAAGCTGTCGTCGAAGAACAACGAGAAGTATACGGTATCGAACCGGATATGAAAAAGGCAGAAGAAATTGCTTGGAAACGGACGCGCAAAGAAATTAAAGATGGGGTCCAAACCATTCAATATCAGATTAATACGTTAATGACGACAAATGGACAAGCTCCGTTTGTTACGTTGTTTATGTATTTCAAACCGGACTATAAATACGCTAAAGAAGCGGCATTAATTGATGAAGAATTGCTTCGTCAGCGTATTCAGGGTATCAAGAATGAAGCCAATGTATACGTAACACCGGCATTTCCTAAGTTAATTTATGTATTGGATGAACATAATGTTCGTGAAGGAAGTCCGTATTTTTATTTGACAAAATTAGCGGCAGAATGTACGGCAAAACGCATGTATCCAGACTATATTTCAGCTAAAAAAATGCGTGAATCTTATGAAGGCAATGTATTTAGCCCTATGGGATGCCGTTCGTTCTTGAGTCCTTGGAAAGATGAAAAGGGAAACTATAAATTTGACGGTCGTTTTAATATGGGTGTCGTATCCATTAACTTGCCGCAGATTGGCATTTTGGCAGATGGCGATGAAGAAAAATTCTTCCAGATTTTGGATAAACGCTTGGAATTGTGCAAAAAAGCGTTGCTGCTGCGCGTGGAACTACTCAAACGCATTACATCGGATGTATCTCCGATTCATTGGCAGTACGGTGCCATTGCCCGCTTGAAACCGGGTGAAACGATTGAAAAATTTATTTATGGTGGGTATGCTACGCTGTCTCTGGGCTATATCGGTATTTATGAAGCCACCTTGATGACAAAGCACTGTTCGCATACGACACCGGAAGGCCGTAAATTTGCGATGCGCATTATGGACTCTTTCAACGAACATATTGCTGCTTGGAAAAAAGAAACAAATATCGGCTTTGCCCTGTATGGTACACCGGCAGAAAATCTGACGAATTTGTTCTGCAAGATTGATAAAGCGCGTTTTGGTTCCATCAAAGATGTTACGGACAAGGGATATTACACGAACAGCTATCACGTAGACGTTCGGGAACCGATTAATGTGTTTGATAAATTTAAATTTGAAGCTGATTTTGAAGAAAAATCAACAGGCGGCTGTATTAGCTATGCTGAAATTCCGAACATGACCCATAATATTCCGGCCGTATTGACGATGGTGCAATATATTTACGATCATATTGCCTATGCTGAATTTAATACGAAACTGGATTATTGTCATGAATGCGGTTTTGATGGAGAAATTATCCTGAATGATGACAACGAATGGGAATGTCCGCGCTGCCATAATAAAGATCGCAAAAAATTGACGGTCATCCGCCGCACCTGCGGATACTTAGGTGAAAATTTCTGGAACGAAGGACGGACAAAAGAAATTAAGAGCCGTGTTCTTCATATTTAGGAGATGTAATTACTGTGCATTATGGACAAATGAGACAATATGACATTGCTAATGGGCCGGGCATCCGATCTACTGTATTTGTAACGGGATGCAGCCGTCATTGCGTCAATTGCTTTAATCCGGAATACCAGGACCCGGCAGCAGGGCAGGAATGGACGGAAACAGAAATGAAACAGCTGCTGGAATGGCTGCAGGCACCGACCAATAGCGGTTTGACCTTGTTGGGCGGGGAACCGATGGAAAATACACAAGATCTGACGGCCCTTGTAAAGAACGTAAAGGCCGCATTGCCTCATAAATCCGTTTGGGTTTATTCCGGTTTTACGTATGAAGAAATTATGGCAGATGCCAAGAAAAAAGCTTTGGTTGATGTATGTGACGTATTGGTTGACGGTCCCTTTGTCGATGCGCTCAAAGATCCGGGCTTATATTTCCGTGGTTCGTCGAACCAGCGGGTAATTGACTTGAAAAAAACGAGAGAGTCCGGTGCGGTTACGCTCCTTTGGCCGGATGGACGGTAAATTTATTTTTTCCTTGCAATTCCCTGGGCACTGTGCTATACTATCTTAGCATAGGTTTTGAATGATTGATAAATGTCTGAGTAAGAAAGAGGTGTGTAATAGTGAAAGAAGGAATTCATCCGAATTACGGCAAAGCTACAGTAACATGTGCTTGCGGCAATACTTTTGAAACCGGTTCTACTAAATCTGAACTGCGTGTTGAAATTTGCTCTAAATGCCATCCGTTCTTTACAGGTCAGCAGCGCGCTCAGCAGGCTCGCGGTCGTATCGAACAGTTTAATAAACGTTATGGTAAAAAAGCTAAATAAGAAGCAATACAGTGGGCAGCAGAGCAGAAATGCTCTGCTCTCTTTGTATATAAAAAAGAGCATAAGGAGGATAGACTGTGAAAAAAGAAAAGACATATGTCGGCGGACAAGCTGTTATTGAAGGGGTCATGATGCGTGGTCCTAAATATATTGCCACAGCTGTGCGGACGCCGTCCGGAGAAATTACGATTAAAAAGGATCCGGTTCATTCATTGGGTGAGAAATATCCTATATTAAAGAAACCTTTTATTCGCGGGACTATTGCCTTAGGCGAATCGCTTGTATATGGTATGAAAAGCTTATCTTATTCGGCGCAGGCTGCCGGTGAAGAGGAAGAACAGCTGACAACCAAGCAAATGGCTGTTACGATGACCTTTTCTGCTATATTGGCGATTGTTTTTTTCTTAATCATTCCTACGTATGGTGCCAAGTTTATACCTGGTGTAGCAGAAAGTACAGTGCGGTTGAATATTGTCGAAGGTATATTGCGGCTGGCTATCTTTTTATTGTATATATGGGGGATTTCCCTTACAAGTGATATCCGCCGGGTATTTGAATATCATGGGGCAGAACATAAAACGATTTGGACCTATGAAGCAGGAGAAGCGCTGACTGTAGAAAATGTCAAAAAACACAGTCGTCTTCATCCGCGGTGCGGTACGAATTTTCTGTTGATTGTTATGGTTGTATCTATTTTCGTATTTGCCTTTTTGGGATGGCCGAATTTGATAGAACGAATTATTTCTCGGATTATTCTGATGCCTGTCGTTGCCGGCATTAGTTATGAATTAATTCGTCTTGCCGGTCGAACGGAAAATAAGCTTATTCAGACCATTGTAAAACCGGGATTATGGCTGCAATATTTGACAACTCGTGAACCACATTCCGATCAGATTGAAGTAGCCATTCAAGCATTAGAAGCAGCCAAACCGGAAGAAGCAACAGTACCAAATGATGATACTGAAACTGTACAGGTAAAGGTGGAAATAAAAAAAGCATAGATGAAATGAAAATAATGTATAGGCTTCCGTACGGAAGCCTATACGCATGTATTTGTTTAGCATGCTTTTTAGTATATAATGTAGTGTATACAGAATGCAACGCAGATGTCAGATTGGTTTTATTGTGATACATGATGAGAAAAGAGGAGAGATACAAGCGTGTTTATTGATAAGGTACAGGCCGTAGAAAATAAATTTATGGATTTAGAACAAAATATCAGCGACCCGGCTGTCATTGCTCGTCAGGACGAATGGCAAAAACTGACGAAAGAGCATGCCGCCTTGATGCCGATCGTAGAAACGTTCCGTAAATACAAGGACATTGCCAATACGGTTAAGGGAGATAAAGAAATTATCGATGATCCCGATAGTGATGATGATCTGATTGCGATGGCCAAAGAAGAATATAATGAACTGTCTAAGGAATTGGAAGCATTAGAAGAACAGCTTCATATTCTCATGCTTCCTAAAGATCCGCATGATGACAAGAATGTCATTATGGAAATTCGTGCCGGTGCCGGTGGGGACGAAGCAGCTCTCTTTGCGGGAGATTTATTCCGCATGTATATGAAATATATTGAAAAACAGTCAGGCTGGAAAGCTAGCATTATTAGTTCCAACGCACCAGAATTGGGTGGTTTTAAAGAAGTGATTTTTTCTGTAGAAGGTTCTGGCGTATACGGTAAATTGAAATATGAATCAGGCGTGCATCGGGTACAGCGTGTGCCTGTTACGGAAGCCGGCGGGCGTATTCATACATCCACGGCGACAGTAGCCGTACTTCCGGAAGCAGAAGACGTAGAAATCAATCTTAACATGGATGATGTCCGCGTGGATTATTACCGTGCCAGCGGTGCCGGCGGTCAGCATGTCAATAAAACGAGTTCAGCTGTTCGCATGACACATATTCCTACGGGTATCGTTGTTGAATGTCAGGATGAACGGTCACAGCTGGAAAATAGAGCGAAAGCGGTCCGTGTTTTAAAAGCAAGGCTGCTTGATAAAGCGCAGCAGGAAGCGGATGCGGAAGTGACGGAAGCACGCCGTAGTCAGGTTGGAACAGGTGACCGCAGTGAACGTATTCGGACGTATAACTTCCCGCAGGGACGTGTTACGGATCACCGTATTAATTTAACCTTATATAAGTTGGAAAATATTTTAAACGGCGATATCGATGAATTTATTCAGGCATTGGCAGAAGCGCGCCGATCTGAGTTAATGAAAGAAGCCGAAAATAATGACTAAGTTGTGGACGATTGGGGCATTATTGCAATGGACGCAGCAGTATTTTGTACAAAAAGGAATTGATTCCCCGCGGCTGGATGCGGAAATTTTATTGTCCCATGTCCTTCACAAAGAACGAATTTATTTGTATGCCCATTATGATGAACCGATGAATCCTACGGAGTTAGCAGCCTATCGAGATATGGTTAAGCAGCGAGCGAATCGCTTATCTGTAGCACACATTTTGGGAATGAAGTCTTTTATGGGACTTGATTTTCACGTTTCAACGGATGTTCTCATTCCACGGCCGGAAACGGAATTGCTGGTAGAAAACGTTGTTGCTATGACAGATAAAAATAAGCCTGTATCCATACTGGATATGGGTACAGGAAGCGGCGCGATTCTTATCAGCCTTCTTCATTATTTGCCTCAGGCTGTTGGAACCGGCGTGGATATTTCATCGGATGCATTACAAATTGCCCGGAAAAACGGCCAAAATTTGCAAGTAGATACCCGTGTACAGTGGGTAGAGAGTGATTTGTTTTCTGCGGTGCCTCATGAGACGTTTGACTGGGTTGTGTCCAATCCGCCGTATTTGACGGCATCAGACATGCAGCACCTGCAACCGGAAGTACAATATGATCCGGCATTGGCTTTGTTTGGCGGTACAGATGGGCTAGATATATATCGGCGTTTGGCAAAAGAAAGTCCTAACTATGTAAAAAAAGATGGATATATAGCCGTTGAAATCGGCGCAGGACAAGCGGCGGATGTCATTACTATTTTTACGCAGGATGGATGGTATACGCATATCAAGACAGTAAAAGATTATAGCGGTATTGAACGAGTCATCGTATTTTCACGAAAAGAGCGGATGTAAATGAGACAAACAAAACTGGTACGGATTACAAATATAGAAAAAGATAAAGCGATTTTAGAAGAAGCAGGACAGATTATTCGTAATGGCGGGTTGGTCGTATTTCCGACAGAAACTGTATATGGTATTGGGGCGAATGGACTGGATGCCGATGCCTGTCGCAGTATTTATACAGCAAAAGGACGGCCAAGCGATAATCCGCTGATACTGACCGTTCCCGATCAGGCAGCAGCAGCCACCGTTGCGGCAGAAGTTTCGCCGACGGCAAAAAAATTAATGAAAAAGTTTTGGCCGGGACCACTGACGATTATTTTCCCGCGTCAGCCGCAAGTACCTGATGCGGCTACGGGGGGATTGGATACGGTAGCGCTTCGCTGTCCAGATCACGAAGTATGTCGTGCTTTCTTGCGGTATGCCGGCGTGCCTGTTGCCGGGCCAAGTGCTAACTTATCGACACGGCCCAGTCCGACGACAGCAGCGGAAGTCATGCATGATATGGATGGCCGCGTCGATATGGTGATTGATGGCGGTCCGTGCCAGATTGGCGTAGAATCGACGATTATTGAATGCAGAGGAGAAGACAGGGTAACGATTTTGCGGCCAGGCGGTGTTACGATTGGCATGCTGAAAGAAGTTGTTCCGCACGTTCGTCTGGATACGAATCTGGTTACAGGGCAGGGAGTGCCTAAAGCACCGGGTATGAAATATCGTCACTATGCACCGGCAGCTCCCATGACAGTAGCTGTTGGCACAATCGATGAAGTAGCAGATAAGCTGCAGGAATTATACAGCAAAGCGCAGCGAGAACATAAAACAGTAGGATTTTTGGTAAGTAAAGAAGTTGGAGACCGTTTTCCTCAAGATCACATGTTTGTATGGGGACGCCATGAAGATAAAGAATCCTTGGCAAGACAGCTGTATAATGGACTTTTGTCGTTTGATAAAGATAAAGTCGATGTTATTTTAGCAGAAGGCGTAGATGGTGAAGGCTTGGGAATGGCCGTTATGAATCGCATGAAAAAAGCAGCTGGTGGTAATGTCATATTGCTGTAAGTATCTTTGCTCCATTACGGAAAGTGTGTCTTGGCATGCTTTCCGTTTTGTCGTATAATACATATAGTACAAGTCCATGAGGGAGGAACAAACATGAAATTAGTATTAGGTGCAGACCATGGTGGTTTTGACTTAAAAGAAAATATTAAAGAATACTTGAAAGAACAAGGTATTGAATTTACCGATTATGGAACATTAACGGGCGAACGCTGTGATTATCCTGAAATTGCTAAAAAGGTAGCTGAAGCCGTAGCGGATGGTACTTTTGATCGGGGAATTTTGATTTGCGGTACTGGTATTGGTATTGGTATTGCAGCGAATAAAGTACATGGCATCCGGGCAGCTCTTTGCCATGATATGTTTTCCGCAGAATACTGCCGCCGCCATAATGATGCTAATATTTTGACGATGGGTGGTCGTGTTATTGGGCCGGGCCTGGCACGTGAAATTGTTCGCATTTTCTTGAATACAGGATTTGATGGCGGCAGACATGCCAAACGTGTTGCGATGATTACAGAAATGGATAAATAAAATATGATACAAGGGAGTGGTTGCGATATGCAGGTACAAGTGATTGACCATCCGCTTATTCAGCACAAAGTCACGCTGATGCGAAAAAAAGAAACTGGTTCCAAAGATTTTCGTAATTTATTGGAAGAAATTACGATGCTCATGGGATATGAAATTACCCGCGATTTGCCGCTGGAAGATATAGATGTTGAGACTCCGGTTGCGATGATGAAGGGAAAGCAAATTAGCGGCAGAAAAATTGGTATTGTACCTGTACTGCGTGCTGGATTGGGAATGGTACAGGGATTGTTAGATCTGATGCCTACGGCTAAGGTAGGACATATCGGTTTGTATCGAGATCCGAAAACGCTGAAACCTGTAGAATATTACTGCAAGCTCCCAGATGTAAAAAATCGAGATTTTATTATTGTCGATCCTATGCTGGCGACAGGCGGCAGTGCATCGGCAGCGATTTCGCTGCTCAAAGAAAAGGGAATACAGCATATCAAGCTCATGTGTTTGGTAGCTGCTCCGCAAGGTGTGAAAAAAGTAAATACAGATCATCCGGATGTGAAAATTTTTGTGGCTGTATTGGATGATACGTTAAATGAACATGGATACATTGTCCCTGGTTTGGGTGATGCCGGCGATCGTATCTTTGGCACAAAATAGGAAGCGTGAATCCCTGATAGTATATACTTGTGCTTTCAGGGATTTTTTTGTGTCTGTATGCAGCAATTGAAGAAAATTATTATAAAAATAAAACCACCCCTATTTTTTATGAAATGCGCATGCAGATAGATACATAGAGTAGCAAGGGAAGGAATACAATTGTGAAAATTGATTGGGAACGGCAATACGTAACACCGATAAGCAATACCTTTGAAGAAATATGGCAATTACTTCATGAGCTAAAAACTATTTTTCCCGTAGCAAGAATTATAGATCCGAATATGTTTCGTACAGTTCATATTAATGAATCCAAGGATTTGCATATTTCACCATGCCATTGTTAGGCATTATGGAAGAAGAGTGAACGATGCCATGACTGTGTGGCAGAAAAAGCGTTGCGTACAAAATCGCAGACGATAAATTAGAATATGTTGACTCGAATGTATTTCAAGTGATTGCACAATATATAGAAATAGACCATAATCCCTATGTATTGGAATTGGTATATCCGTTGGGAGGCGCGTTATTTAATGATAAGAATACGCATCACAGACTCATGCAACGGCTTATGCAATACGATCAAGAATTGTATACGGATACATTGATAGGCGCGTATAATCGCAGGTATTTAGAAGAACGGATTAAAGAAGACTACCCGGCTGGCGGCGTAGCTGTTATTGATGATTTCAAATTATATAATGATATTTACGGGCATGATGTAGGAGATATTGTTTTAAAATGGATCGTTAAAACGATTAAATCCAGCATTCGTAAGAACGATTATCTCATTCGCTATGGCGGGGACGAATTCATTCTCATCATGCCGTATATTGCGGAACAAGACTTGGAATACAAACTGGATGCGATTAAGAAAAAAGTACGAGCTATTCAGTTTAAAGAGCATGAACACCTGCATGTTTCTATTAGTGTGGACGGTGTTATCTATAATGGCAAGCATCTTGAAGAATCATTGCATCAGGCCGATAAATTGATGTATCAGGCAAAATTGCACAAAGATGCGGATTTGGATACCGATGTCTCGCTGGAGCAAAAAGAAGATACCCTGCGGCAGCATTCGGATAGAAAAGACATTCGGCCGTTGATTGTCATTGCCGACGATTCCAAAGCAAACAGGACTGAATTAAAGGCGCATTTAGGCGAAACGTATCGGATTTTGGAAGCGAAAAATGGAGAAGAGGTATTACAGCTGCTTCAACAGTACAGTACAACGATTGCGCTTATTTTATTGGATTTGGTGATGCCTAAGATGGATGGATTTGAAGTGTTGGCATATATGAAAGACCATCGCTGGTACAAAAATATTCTTGTCATGATGATTTTGGACGGTAATACACTGCGGAAATACGACGAGCTTATCATTTAGGCGGTATAGATTATATACGACGTCCTTTTGATACACTGATTATTCGGCGCCGCGTAGCGAATATGATTATGTTATATGCGAAGCAGCGACGATTAATTAAAATCATCAAGTCCCAGGTTTATGAACGAGAACGCAATAATCGCATGATGATTGATACTTTAAGCCAGGTTATTGAATTTCGCAATGCCGTAAGTGGCCAACACGTGATGCATATTACAGCCTTGACGCACATACTGCTGGATAAGCTGGTAGAAAAAACACTGGCCTATTCGCTTACGCGAAAAACACGTAGCCTGATTGTTACAGCATCGGCTATGCATGATATTGGAAAAATAACGATTGGAAACGAAATTTTGAATAAGCCGGGGCCGTTGACGGACGAAGAATTTGAAATGATGAAAAAACATACGATTATTGGCGCGCAAATGATTCAAAATTTGCAAATGTATAAAGAAGAACCGTTGATGCGTATTGCCTATGAAATCTGCTGATGGCATCATGAACGATATGATGGAAGTGGCTATCCAGATGGACTGAAAGGAGAAGAAATACCGATTTCAGCGCAAGTGGTATCCTTAGCTGACGTATATGATGCCCTAACGAGTAAGCGTGTTTATAAAGAAGCCTACAGCCATGAAAAAGCTATGAAAATGATTTTTCATGGTGAATGCGGCAGTTTTAATCCGCTGCTGCTGGAATGTTTGCAGGATATACAGCCTAAACTGCAGAAAGAGTTAAACGTGCGTTCTCAAATCAAAAATGATGTCAAAGAAATGCGATTAGTTGCTGATGAGATGATGCATTTAGAATAATCCGGTACGATATATTTCGTATATACAAATCCCCCATCTATGGATGCATCCAGTAGATGGGGGATTTGATGTTATGCGTATTTTTTGGAAAATTAATGAGCACACGCAGATAAATGAGAGATATCTGCTAAATTATACGGTGTTTCTTGATATACAATATTCAGCCAATTATGATAAAACAGATGAGCATAACTGCACCATGTAAAGCTCGGTGTCTTCGTGTCATTATCGTTAGGGTAATAATGTTTAGGTACAGCGATAGGTAAGCCCTTGTTTTTATCGCGCAGGTATTCTGTTTCGAGTGTTCGTCTGTCGTATTCAAAATGCCCTAGTACAAAGAAACGGCGATGATCTGGCGTGCCAATAATGTTGATGCCGTTTTCAGCTGACCGTGACAAGACTTCCAACTGGCGTGTATTATACACTTGAATATCGTCAATTGCGGTATGACGGGATTGCGGAATAAAATACCGGTCATCAAATCCACGTAATAGCGGATGATGGCTTTGCGTCAGCTGATATTCAAAAATGCCGAATAATTTGGCAGGCAGCAGCCGTTTGGTAATACCGTAATAATGATATAAAGCTGCTTGTGCGCCCCAACAAAAATAAAGTGTTGAAAAGGCGTGCGTGTTGGCCCAGTCTAAGTATGTCGTCATTTCCGGCCAGTAATCAACGTCTTCAAAGGGGATTTGTTCTACTGGTGCGCCCGTGATGATCAGACCGTCATAGTAATTATGTTTGATTTCATCAAATACATAATAATTATGTTCTAGATACGACGGATTTGTATGTGTACTTTCGTGCGTCGTGGTATGACAGAAGTCCACTTCGACCTGCAGGGGAGAGTCCCCTAAAAGGCGGAGAAGCTGCAACTCTGTTGGTTTTTTCAAAGGCATCAGATTGAGGATAAGAATGTGCAGTGGACGAATATCCTGATGCAGCGCCTGTCCTTTATCAATCGTACAAATACCTTCTTCATGAAGTTTTTCTTTGGCGGATAATCCGTCCATAATTTTTATTGGCATAGTTGCAGCCTTCCTTTTCGTAGTATAGAGAAATAATTAGATTTGATTTAATGCGTTTTCCAAATCAGCCAAGAGGTCATCGACGTTTTCTAAGCCGACGGAGATACGTACCGTGCCAGGCGTAATGCCGCATGCCCTCTGTGCTTCTTCCGAAAGCTGCTGATGTGTCGTAGAAGCGGGATGTACAAGCAGAGATTTGGAGTCGCCTACGTTGGCGAGGTCAGAGAAAATATCGGAGCTGTCGATGAATTTGCGAGCTGCTTCGTAGCCGTCTTTTAATTCAAAGGAGAAGATAGAACCGGTTCCTTTCGGGAAGTATTTTTTAGCCAGTTCATAATAGGGAGAAGATGGCAAGGACGGATAATTAACTTTAGCAACTTTCGGATGATTTTCTAAGAAAGCAGCGACTTTTTCTGCATTAGATACGTGGCGTTCAATACGCAGGGACAACGATTCGAGACCTTGAATCAAAAGCCATGCGTTAAACGGGCTGATGCATGCGCCGAGATCACGAAGAGCTTTTGCACGAATACGTGTCACAAAACCAGCACCTGGAACATCAGTTGCAAAGTTTACGCCGTTGTAAGAAGCATCAGGAGATGCAAATTCTTTGAAGCGGCCTGAACCGGCCCAGTCGAATTTACCATTTTCAACAATCAAACCGCCAAGCGTCGTGCCGTGGCCGCCGATGAATTTGGTAGCAGAATGAACAACAACGTCAGCGCCATGTTCGAGAGGACGGAACAAGAATGGTGTAGCAAATGTGTTATCGACAATGACAGGCAAGCCGTTTTTGTGTGCAATGGCTGCGATAGCTTCAAAATCCGGAATGTTGATGGCTGGGTTGCCGAGGCTTTCCAAATATACGGCTTTCGTTTTTTCGTTGATAAATTTTTCGAAAGAAGACGGATCATCAGGATCGGCGAAATGCGTTGTAATGCCGAGATGTTTAAACGTTTCTGAGAACAATTCAACCGTGCCGCCGTATAAGGTAGGAGCTGCGATGATTTCGTCACCGGCACCGGCAATGTTGAGGATAGAGTAAGCAATAGCAGCTGCGCCGCTGGCTGTAGCTAAGCCTGCTGTGCCGCCTTCCAATGCAGCAATACGTTTTTCCAATACATCTTGCGTCGGGTTTGTCAAACGGCTGTAAATATATCCCGGGTCTTTTAAAGCGAAGCGGTCTTCTGCCTGCTGTGTATCTTTGAAGACGTATGATGTTGTCTGGTAAATAGGAACGGCACGTGCGCCTGTTGCTGGATCAGGAACTTGACCTGCATGCTGCTGTAATGTTTCAAATTTATAGTTTTTGTTTGTGCTCATTGTAAATTCCCCCTAGTGTATAATATAGAATATAAGTGAAATAATTGACTTGAAAGTAGTTGTAATAAAAAAGGCTTCCATCCCTATGTAAGGGACGGAAGCACCGTGAATACCACCCAATTTCACTTAATCCTCACGAATTAAGCCTCTTCAGGTACGCAGGCAATTGCCTTGAATACCATAGCACTATAACGGGCGCACCCGGACGGTCTAACTGTTCGACCAATCTGCTCGGAGTCCATCTTCCACAAATCTCGTTGTATTCCCTTGCACCAAATGGGAACTCTCTGGGACAATTCCTTTTGTGTACTCTTCTCTTCATTGCAACACTATCAAGTTGTTGACGTAAGTCTACCATTAATTTTGGCGTTTGTCAAATCTTTTTTGAAGAAGTTTTGAAAAATTTAAAATAAAATATGGGTTAAACGTTCTAAATATAAGGCGAAAAGAATAATAAATAAAGTATATATTATATAAAAAATGCTACTATGTAAAGTCATAGTAGCCATGTAAAAAGAAAGATATCTTTCATGCCATTCGTAAAATCCAGCGGAATAGTAGGTATCATACTTCATCACTGGTATTAGAAAATATGCTCATACGCCAATATAAAAAATAATAGAAAAATGCTTGACAAGGTTGACGTATATCTGTAAAATAAATAAGTAAGCTTTTTACTTGGACTCCACTTAGCCCCGGAGAAAAAGAAACGAAAGCTTGGTTAGTTAGTCGTATCAGGGAGGAATTATACAGCATGAAAACCACATTTATGGCTAATGCAGGCAACATCGAACGTAAATGGTTTGTTGTTGATGCTGAAGGTCAGACATTAGGCCGTCTTGCTGCCGAAGTAGCCAAAGTTCTTCGGGGAAAACATAAACCAACATTTACCCCGCATGTAGATACAGGCGACTATGTTATCGTAGTCAACGCAGCAAAAGTTAAATTAACTGGTAAAAAATTAATCCAGAAAACATATTTCCGTCATTCCGGTTATCCCGGTGGTGCTAAATTTACACAAGCTGGTCATATGCTCGAAACACGTCCTGAACGTGTTGTAGAAATGGCTGTTCGCGGTATGTTGCCGAAAAATAAATTAGGTGAACAGATGTACCGTAAACTCAGTGTTTATGCTGGTGCAGAACATCCGCATCAAGCACAGAAACCTGAAGAATTAAAATTAGATATTCGTTAATCATACCGGGAGGAAGATTTCATGGCAGTAGCACAGTACTACGGCACTGGCCGTAGAAAGACATCCGTTGCCAGAGTTCGTCTGGTTCCGGGTCAGGGCAAAATCACAGTAAATAAAAAAGAATTGACTGAATATTTCGGCCGTAAAACGCTCGAATTGATCATCAAACAGCCGCTCGTATTGACAGGCGTAGCTGAACAGTATGATGTAATCGCCGACGTAAAAGGCGGCGGACCATCCGGCCAGGCTGGCGCAATCCGCCACGGCATCAGCCGTGCATTATTGGAAGTCGACGCAGATTTCCGTCAGTCCTTGAAAAAAGCAGGTCTCTTAACTCGTGACCCGCGTGAAAAAGAACGTAGAAAGTATGGCTTGAAAAAAGCCCGCAAAGCTTCTCAGTTCTCAAAACGTTAATATATCGTATATTTTCGTCAAAATCTATGCATACGAAAACCCGCACAAATACAATGTTT
>CAKPYN010000021.1 GCA_934202965.1 uncultured Megasphaera sp. | reverse complement strand
TCAACTGCCCGATGATGTAGGCGGAATTAGGGAGATACTATCGCTAATACCTATGTAACTCCGACTTGCAAGCTCCCACCTCAAACACCGTAGGTGTTAGTTGGTGAGTAGTTGACAGTCATGTATCGGCTTGACGCATCGAAAGAATGCTATAGAGCGAGCGTTTGACAGGAGAATTAGAATGATACAGAAAGTATATACCAACCCAGATATATATAGAATACAAGTCGAATTACCGGATAATCCGCTGCAGTATCTCAATTCGTATGTGATTAAAGGAGAAACACGCAATTTGGTCATTGATACCGGTTTTAACCGACCGGCCTGCCGGGAATCCCTGTGTGCCGGTCTAAACGCATTAGACATTGATTTACAGCAGACCGATTTATTTCTTACCCATCTTCATGCTGATCATACGGGATTAGTCGGATTATTTGCCGGACAAGGCTGTCCTATTTATATGCATCCTATTGATTACCAGTATTTATGTGATTCCGAAAACGGCTCGACCTGGAAGTTTACAGAAGACAATTTTATGCGCGAAGGTATGCCGGCAGAGGATATCAAAATGCAATTTTCCAATCAGGCACGGACGTATTCGCCGAAAATCAATTTTCCCATCCATGCTGTGAGAAATGGCGAAGTACTGCATCTGGCAGATACGGAGCTGCAAGTCATCCATACACCAGGGCACACGAAAGGACAATGCTGTTTATATATGCCGGTGCAGCAAATCTTTTTCACAGCCGATCATATTTTATTTGACATTACGCCGAATATTCAGGTTTGGTCTAACATGAAAGATTCGTTGGAACAGTATTTCAGGAGTTTGGATAACGTGCGGGATTTACCGGTACAGTTGGCGTTGCCGGGACATCGCAAAGGCAATACGGAAATCATCAATCGGATTGCAGCTATTAAAGCGCATCATGTCCAGCGTTTGCAGGAAGTACAGCATATTGTCGCAGCCCATCCTAGGTCTACAGCGTTTGAAATTGCGCCGCACATGACATGGTCTATGCGGGGAAAGCACTGGCATGAATTTCCGCCGACACAAAAATGGTTTGCCATGGGTGAAACACTGGCTCATTTAGAATATTTACTGCATCATGGCTTGCTGGAGAAAAAAGTAATTTCTGATATAGTTCATTATGACATAGTAAAATAAGAAATCTGTAGCATTATTTATGAATGACACGCTTACAAATATAACGTTTAACTGCGATAAAAATAAAAAAACTAAACAAATATCCTTAACAAATTCCTTTTAAGAATAGATAATTAGCGATGTTAACACTAAGTATGTATACTAAAATATCTGCTGCAGTATCGTATCAGACTGCAGTGGTTCTATGAATAAGAGGAGAGAGTATGGAAAGAGTAATGGAAACGAAAGCCAAGTTACAATCCATGACAGGCTTTCGATGGAAAATTGCATTTTTAATTTTTTTAATTAGCTTTGTTGCGTATATGGATCGCGTCAACTTGTCCGTCGCTACTCCGGTTATTATGCAGGAATTTGGTTTTACTAAAATAGATATGGGATTTATTCAAACATTCTTTTTTGCCGGCTATGCGATTATGAAGGTTCCGGGCGGCATATTGGCAGAAAAATTTGGCATGCGGAAAACCGGTTCCTTTGCGATTCTTTGGTGGTCTATTTTTACGGTATTAACAGCCTTGGCAAAAGGTAAAATGAGTTTTTCTGTCATTCGTCTGGCCTTTGGCCTTGGGGAAGGCCCCGTGTTTCCGGCATTGGGCTCAGCTACGTTTAAATGGTTTAACACCCATGAAAAAGGGAAAGCCAGCTCGTCGATTTTGTTGGGAACCTTCTTTGGTCCAGTCATTGGACCGGTTGTTACCGTTGCACTGATGACGGCGCTGGGATGGCATTCCGTATTTATTTTCTTTGGTGTTGTCGGCTGTATATTGGCGTGGGCTTGGCATCGGTATGCCTATGATAACCCGGCAGACAGCCCGTATGTCAATGAAGCCGAAGCGGCGCATATTAACGAAGGCCGTGATGCTGATAGCTAAAAAATCTGTAGCCCCTTGGAGTAAATTTCTCCGGTCCACACAATTTTGGGCTGTAGGCATTCAGTTCATGGTCGTAGACTATATTATGTATGTCTTCTTGGCTTGGCTGCCGTTATACCTCACGGAAGTACATAATTTATCATTGAAATCTATGGGGATTTGGGCGTCCTTCCCTTGGATTGCCTTGATGGCTATGGTCTTTGTGGCTGGGTTTATTTCCGATAGAATTGCCAATGGCAGCCACAGTGAACGGCAGTATACGATGCGTACGATTACAGCGATGGCCGGTATTGCCGTCACATCCCTTGGCTTGTATATTGCAGCCCATACAGCCAGTGCCGGCATGAACATCTTTTGGATGTCCGTTTCCCTTGGCGCCTTGGGATTTTCCATGAGTTCCAGCTGGTCTACGGTCATTTCGTTGGGCGGTAAATATACCGGCTCTGTATCCGGCTGGATGAATCTTTGGGGCAATATCGGCGGCGTTCTCGCTCCTGTCGTTACGGCGTATTTGGTTACCAATTACGGCTGGAATAACGCCTTTGTTGCCACGTCTTTATTTGGTATCGTAGCTATCATAGCTTGGATTTTTGTTAAACCGGGCAAACAGTTGGTATTAAAATAAGGAATACCGATTGATTAACACTCCTATATGTAGACGGGACTGTAACAAAATGAGAACGGGCAATCCATTTTGTTGCAGTCTTTTTGTTATATTGCAGTTTTATGTGTACCCTAATGAGCACGATAAAGTGTATGAATTGTCTGTCTATCCTCATAACAAATACGTAAGAAAAATACCCCATACTCTCTATAGAATGCTGCACGCAGAGAGAATGGGGTATAATTGTATGTATTGTAATCAGAATGATTTAGAATAACGTAGCAAAATAGCCTGCAATCAATACCGACGTAATCGTAACGGTTACAAACCCGCCAACGATCATGGACGGGAACATGTGCGCCATTAAATAGCTGCGTTCCGTTTTATCTTTCGTCAAGGAATTGCAAGTCATTTCGGTAATAATGGCATCGCATGGGAAACCATACAAAGCCGTCAACCCATTGGCAAAGGCCAGGAAAAAGGACATGCGCAGAATTTTGGCGATAATAAAGGAGGTAATACCCATACCGATGACGCCGATGATAATTAAAACAACCATAGGAACGATAATAGATACCAGCATATCCGGCGTGCAATCTTTCAGACCATCAAAGACAAACATCATTAAGGCAAACATAATAATCCAATAGGAATTGGCACGGCTCAACGTATTGCTTTCCAAAAAGCCAATATACGTCGCAATAATACCGAGTACCAACGCCCAAATCGCACCGTTTACGGGCGTTACTTGTCCGAGAAGTGTGGCAATCCAAGCCACAAAGCCTAATTTTGCGAGCATAAATACAGGCGTATTGAATGCGCTGGGCATCTTAGGAAGCAATTTTTTGACATGACTGTCATCTGCGATGGCTGTCAGGCCGATGCCTTGCATTTCTTTGATTTGGTCCGGTGTCAACTGTACTTCGCCGGAACGATATTTTTGGAGGAGGCGTTTGCCCTCAAATTGCAGGCAAATCGCTGTCAATGGATAGCCGGCAAAGCCTTGAACACAATACATCGTAATAGCAAATACAGATGCAACGGCAAAGCCTGCCTTGGCAGCAGCGACTTTCATAATCGTAGCAGCGACAATGCCGCCCGTCAGAGGCGGTAACCCGGCGATAACCAATTCACGGGGCATCAGAAATTGACCGATGACATAGCCCAGCCCAATCATACCGGCCAAACCTGCGAGACAGACGACAATAGTACGCCATTGTTCGGCGAGCTGTTTGACGCTGATAATCGTACCAATGTGCGTAATCAGCAAAAACACACCAATCGTACTGCCAAAAGGAAGTAATAAAATATAATATACTCGTTTGAAATGGGATTTTCGTTAAAAATAGAGAGAAACTGACGAAGCTTCTAAGAAATTTCGACGGATCCAGTTAGCAAAACGATGTCTCGTTTTCGGAAATATAATAATCTGTCTTCGCTCTCCTTTCGTTTTATATTAAAATATCGTCAACAAAGTATTACCGTATTACTTTATGTCGAAACTATTACTGGACACTTTTTACTACAGCATGTAGAATATAAATATATGATATTATAAGGAGGATTTTTTATGAAAAAGTTATTATCAGTTTTATTATTTGCATTAGTATTATTAATACCATTTGGATTTAAAACTAATGCTTATTCGTCCATTCCAAATCATTTATACGGGAATAATCAAATAGAATTAGCTTATTATCAACAAGGCGTTGGAGTGTATGTTGATAAAACATCAATCGTTAACGAATATTATAATCCTCCCTATTACAAGTTAGCAGCCAATATTATTTATTATGACTTTAATAGAAATAAAGAACTATATACCGAAACAAGTCATTATAGCTATAATACAAATACAGGTGCTGTATATGTGAATTCCAATTTAAGAGGAAATAGAGGACCATTCTACAATAGTCGGAATACAGCGAATGATAAAAGAGAACTTAAATTAGCAAAAATTATATGGAAAACAATCTATCATATGAATTGGAAATGGTAAAGGTAAGTTATTTATAACAAAAATAATTTCCTTCTAATTCCATATAAACACCAGATCCTTGTAAAAACATGGCTTGAAATATTACATTCGAAGGCAGCTGCGAACCGTTATTCACGATTTCGCGAGCTGCCTTTTCACAATCATCAGTTAATCTTCCGGAGCCAGCCACCACTCGTCAGAACCAGCACCTTCATATTGATTTGGAGCAAGTATAACGTCATATATTGTGTCTGGAAAATCAGAATCGACAACACGATTAACAATAACAGAAGCAACCGCTAATTTAAATTCATACGAATTTCCGCCACCTTCTGCTGCGAGACAAGCAATCAATGCATTTAAATCGTTTGTTGAACAATTTATTGGACCTGTTCCTTTGATTAAGTTTCCAGAACCTGAACTACCATTATTTTTTGTATTGTTACTATCATCCGTATATCCCATTGGAGTTTCATAACGACTCTGCATATCGGATTCAGCTGTTAATTTAGGAACGACTAATGCCGTATTTCCGATAGCCTGTGCTGCTGGTTCCGGTGTATACGCAAAGATATTAACGCCATTTTTTAATAGTTCACCTTTGGCTCGAATGATATCGGTAGTTTTATCTAGGATAGACGCGCAATGCGAACATGCTGACTGTAAAAATTTATGCGTACTATATATAGCCGAATTATATTGCTGATCGTATTGGCTTCTTGCTTTCTGTAAAAGTTCGTTCGACGACATGCTAAGGTAGTCTTCGTCTTTTGTCGTTAAATAATCGAAACTCGTATAATCTGTTTTATCTGCCATGCTGTCACATTAAATCAGTCTATAATACGTAGTGATACTATTATGAACAAAACGCAAATGTAACGAAAATGTTTTCGTTGCATTTGCGTTTTGTTTTTGATACGATAAAATAAGAAATGGGGTGAACGGTAATGCGACGAGAAACTCGTAATTTAGAATTTAAAGAATCTGTAAGCAATACGTTTTTGAAAACTGTGAGTGCTTTTGCTAATTATGGTGATGGTCGTATTCTTTTTGGCGTAGATGATAATGGTAAAATCGTTGGCATGTCTGATTTGCCACAAACATGTTTAAATATCGAAAACCGCATTAATGACAGTATTTCACCATTGCCGGAATATCGTTTGGAAATTAATGACGATGATACCATTACGTTATGGGTATATAAAGGAGAAAATACACCGTATTTATATAAAAATAAGGCATATCGTCGGAGTGATTCTGCTAGTATTGAAGTAGATAGATTAGAATTGAATCGGTTGATTTTAGCCGGAATGAATCAAGATTTTGAAGATTTGCCTGCTCAAACGCAGCAACTTACGTTTCATGTTTTAGAACAATGTATGGAGAAACAAATTGGAATCGAAAAACTAAATCAGGATATCTTAAAGACACTGGGCTTTTTTACCGCACAAGGGCAATACAACCATGCGGCAGAATTATTAGCAGATGAAAATTCATTTTCCGGTATCGACATGATCCGTTTTGGCAATTCGATAGATGAAATATGTGAACGGAAGAAGATAGAACATGTTTCTATTTTGACGCAGTATTGTGATACGTTGCGCTTCTTTAGAACGCAGTATCAGTATGAAAAAATTGTTGGGGCAGAACGACATATAGTGGAACGTATACCGGAAAAAGCAATGCGCGAAGCCTTGGCAAACAGTTTGGTACATCGTATGTGGGATGTCCGAACGCCTATTCATATCGGATTTTTTCCGGATTATATTGAAATTACGTCACCAGGCGGTTTGCCGGAAGGAATGTCAACGGATGAGTATCTGTATCATCGTATTTCAATTTTACGCAATCCGAAAATAGCGAATGTCTTTTATCGGTTAGGATATATTGAAAGTTTTGGGACAGGCGTACAGCGTATTATTAACGCGTATGCAGGAAGCCAGGTAAAACCAGATTTTTTTATTACGGAGAACGCCATACGGATTACATTGCCTGTATTGCAAGCAACGCCTAAGCTTACGCAGGATGAAACGATTCTCCTTCAAGCTTTGCCAGTAAATCGTCTTATGAGCCGGAAAGAAATTGAAGGACAGACTTCTTTTACTAAAGCCAAAATAATACGGGTATTAAATGGGCTTGTTCATAAAAAGGTAATACAAAAGACGGGAATCGGACGAGGAACTAAATATATGAGAAAATAATGAGATAGTTGGATTTGGGTGCCCGTAAATGGGGCGAATAAAAAAATCCCTCGCGTATATTTCATCAGATGATAGAAATGTGCACGGGGGATTTGTGTCTTATATCGTGTTTATACGACTAGAATAACGTTGCAAAGTAGCCTGCTAAGAGGACGGACGTAATGGTAACGGTAACGAAGCCGCCGACAATCATGGATGGGAACATGTTGGCCATGAGGTAGCTGCGTTCGATTTTGTCATCGGAAAGGGAGTTGCAGGTCATTTCGGTAATGATGGCGTCGCACGGAAAGCCGTAGAGAGCCGTCAGGCCATTGGCAAAGGCCAGGTAGAAGGACATGCGTAAAATCTTGGCGATAATAAAGGATGTAATGGCCATGCCGAGAACACCAATGATGATTAACGTAATCATCGGCCCGATGATCGTGATGAGCATGTCCGGTGTGCAGTCTTTGAGGCCATCGAAGATAAACATCATCAAGGCGAACATAATAATCCAGTACGAGCTGGAACGGCTCAACGTATTGGTTTCGAGGAAGCCGATGTGCGTTGCGATAACGCCGAGAACGAGAGCCCAAATGGCGCCGTTTACCGGTGTCACCTGACCGAGAAGAGTTGCAAACCAAGCGACGAGAGCTAATTTGCCAAGCATAAATACGCCCGTATTATACGCAGCTGGCATTTTTGGCAGCAGTTTTTTGACGTTGCTGTCATCGGCAATTGCCGTTAGGCCGATGCCCTGCATTTCTTTGATTTGTTCCGGAGTCAGTTGCACTTCGCCGGAACGATATTTCTTGAGGAGGCGTTTACCTTCCATTTGCAGGCAGACAGCCGTCAAGGGATATCCGGCAAAGCCTTGTACGCAGTACATGGTAATGGCAAAAATTGATGCGGTCATTAAACCGGCTTTGGCAGCAGCGACTTTCATAATCGTAGCAGCTACGATGCCGCCGGTAAGAGGCGGCAGGCCGGCGATGATTAATTCACGGGGCATAAAGTACTGGCCTAAGAAATACCCAAAAACGCACATGCCGGCTAACCCTGCTAAACAGACGACAACGGTACGCCATTGTTCGATGAGCTGTTTAATGCTGATGATGGTACCGATATGCGTGATGATTAAGAAGATACCGATGGTGCTGCCAAAAGGAATCAAGCCAGCCATCGTGACGATTTCTTTTGGGAAACATGTCCAGTAACCAACCAGCATTAAGCAAGCCGTAACGAAAACAGAGGGAACCCATGCTTTTGTTATGTTGGAAACCCATTCACCGATTACATAGGCAATGGCACAAATAACAAAGGCGGAAACGAAGTTCATTAAAACCATAAGGAACCAACCTTCTTCCATAAAGAATAAAAGAATAATAGACAGATAGAAAAATAAATATAAAGTATTTCCTTATCTGCTAATGAAGAAATCATACCATTAAAGAGGATTTATAGTCAACCTTTTTCGAAAGAAAATATTAACAAAATCACGAAAAACTTACATACACATAAAAAATTAAAATTATTTTTAGAAAAGAGTAAAAAATCCGCTTTATCCTTAGAAAAGACAAAGCGGAGATGTTATGCATATAACATAAATATAAATTCAAGGCATACTAATGCCTTCTTGGTTGTTCATCGAAAAACCGCCTTTTTCTACGTCATCGAAATCCAGATTGGGGTCGTATTCTTTGACGGCTTTTAACTTTTTGACTAGGCCGTAGGGATGCTTTACAGATAAGACATCACTTTTGCCGGAAAGTACCCAGAGGACTTTGTAGCCCTGGGGTTTACAATGGAGACGTTCTTCGCCTTTGCCGTCCGTGAAATAGACCAGCAAGTCAATGCGCTTGCCATTGGCATATTCAAATACTGGAGAATACGCTGTGCCGCCGCGGACATCGAGACGGCTTTTGACATCTTCCAGCGTGTGTACTGTATAGGTGCGGCGGATTTCGTCGTCGCATTCGATGATTGTGATTTCATGCTTATATTGATGGACAACGTGTAAGACTTCCTGCATGGCTTGTTTAAATTCATCATCACTGATACTGCCGCTAATATCCAGGGCAATGTATAGCTTGGCTGTATAAGAGCGCAGTTCGCCCGGTAAATCCAACCGCAGGGGCTGACGCCGATTGCGACGCATCGTTGTCTTTTTCATACGGTTGGCGACGGAACCGACTAATTTTTTGAGATACCAATGCCAGGGCAAATCATTGTCCGTTTCTTTTAAGGAAGCGATCATGCTTTCCAAATAGTTGGAAAGTTTGCCTTTATGAGCGGCATCAATATATTTTTCCGTGAATTTTTGCAGCGACTGGACATCATCGATGTCGGATTCATCCCAAAGAGCGTGGGTTTTCCCTGGTTGATAGGATGTGCTGACCGTATCGTCCTGGGAGCTTCCGTCATCGGGCTTGTCTGTTTTGTCGGTCCGTAAATCGAGGGCTGTTTGAATTTTTTCGACATAATACTCAAACGATTCAAAGGGAGCCAAGAGCAGGGAATAGTTCATATTGATCCAGTCCAATGTAGTGGAAAAGGGCGGCAGATGGTCCAAATATGTATTGACGACGACGTCCATAGCTAGATTGATAGCCAAGCGGCTGTAACTGCTTTTTAGTTCTTTGGCGCGTACAAGATGCATGGATACGACGTGAAGAATTTGGTGCTTAATCGAGCTTTCCATTTGTTCCTGCGATAAAGGCAGAAAGATAAGAGGATTGAAATAGAGAATATACTGTGTTTTTTTAAAGGTAACGCCTGTGGCATCGGCTAAATCAAAACGGATTTCTTTCCCCATTTGAAACAGAAAATAGCCAAAGAAATTATCTTTGTCTTCCATAAGACTGAGATTGAGCGTATTGACAAAGGAAAAGAACTCGTTTTTGAAATCAGCAGGAATAACAGCGGTTTGATGACTGTTTTGTTTTTTACGCAGTTCATCGGCTAAGATGGATGCTTGTTGGTACAATAGGTTGGCCCGTACCGTAAGATTTGTATCCATGGTCATCACCTGATATTTCGAAAGGCTTGAAAGTATGCGTCAATAAATTGGTCATTGTCGAGAGCTTTGGCGTAAACATGGGGATTATTGGCTTTCATGTCTTTCATAATGCCAATGCGCAAGTCGATAGGATAGAGGGCGAGAAATTCCATGAAGCGAGTAATGGCACCTTGTCCGTCGTCCATTTCGCCTTTTTGGAATGCCATGTCTAACTGTTTCAGCATATTTTTAGCGGCCAAATACAGCCGTGTATGGCTTTCTGCAGAGACGCGCTGTGTCAGATCATTGGGCAGTGATGAAGCTGCAAAAACGTCTTCATAGGCGATTAACGGCTGTGCATTGGAAGCGACAAAGTTGACGAATTCTTCGGCAATCAATTTGCCGACATTGCCGCGGATAACGTTGAAAAAGACCGTTTTGGAAACGGGATGCTGTTGGTAGAGCTTGTAAATATCGGAAATGCGTTCATAGCTTCGCGGCGTGGCATTGATATCGTCATCGTTATGTTTGTCCAAATAATCGGGAAAGGTAGAAATGAATTCCATGACTTTGGGGGCAATGTCTGCGTCACTGGCCCAGTCCAGCCATTGTAGATAGTCGGCTTCCATATACAGCCAAACAAAGCGGTTTTCTTGGGCGGCATCCATTTCGATGGCTTCGTAGTCATACGAGTCGGCCGGGTTCATGGCGGCTAAAATATATACGTTTTTAGGGAGAACGTATCCATTGATTTCACGATTGAGGATAAGGTTCATGAGTTCTTGCTGTACTGCATGTTCGCAGCGATTGATTTCGTCGATAAACAAGAGTACCGTATGGCCCTTGGCAATTTCAGCGTCAATGGCGCGCAGTTTGTGATGTACGGCGTAAACAGTTGTTTTTTCTTCTATGGCTTTGCCTGATGCGTCCATACGGTGATAGGTTTCAATCGTTGGCAGACCGCCAATTTCCCCTTCTTTCAAGAGGTTGCCGTCAATGTTAATGAGGCTCCAATTATTCTTTTTTGCAATATCTTTGGCAAGGGATGTTTTGCCAATGCCCGTTTCGCCGACAAGCAGCGGTACGGCACCGGCTTTTAGCACGAGTTCAGCACTGTGCAGTGTATCCATAAAATTCATGATATAAGACTCCTTATTGAATCATTAATTTTTCATCGACAGTAATGCGTTTTGCTTTTTTACTGCCATAGGCATCGACGAGCAGTACTTTGTCTACCGGTGACAGCATGTCGATAGGGCAGTTAATAAAGTTGCGGATATATAGTTCATCCACGTCGTCTAGTGAAAGAATCTGCTTGAGGACAGATTCCAATTCGTCTTTAGAAATAGACAGGCCGTTGGGTATATATTTAAGTACTAAAATATTGAGCTGAATAAAATGCAGAAATTGTTCTTTTGTAATGGATGACACAAGGCGAACGGCTTTTTCCGTTTGTTGGACAGCCAAGCAGATAGCGTCAAAGTCCGGATTTGCGATATACCGCAAGGCTTCATAATTAGCTGTGACAGCGGCTTTCTGTACGGCCGGACTTGGATTTGTAATGTATTGAATGGCATCGTAGTTTTTTTGTACAGCCTGCAGCTGTAATGCTTCTGAGGGATGGGCTACGTATTTAATGGCCCAGCCTGATTGCTGCAGCGCTTCTTGGATCAGCGATTTGGAAGGATGTTTGACATAGGCCAAATTGTTCCAGCCATGCTGTATGGCTTGCAAAAGCAGGGCGTCAGACGGATGATCAATAAATTGAATGGCTCGCGGCGTATTGGCAACGGCTGCTTGCTGTAGTTCTTCTGAAGGGTCAGAGATATACTGCAGTGCCAGCCCATTTGTCTGGACGGCGAGTAGTTTCATATCTTCTGTCGGATTCTCTATGCGTTCAATGACATAGGGATTGTTTTTTATCATTTTTAGATATTTTGCAGTATCCATAGTTAATTCCTTCTTTCATTATATAAACTTATCATACTACAAAAAAAAAGAGACCTGCAACTTTTTTATATAGATTGCTGCAAGTCTCGGGATAGCTGAATCATTTAGCCTTTAGGTAACGCACTTAGACGGAATAAATTGATAAATAATTCTTTCGGGTGATTCCATTGGAACGTATCTACTTTCACTAGATACGGCTGGCCTTTGGCGGTATAGATCTGATTTAATTTTGGGGATATAGTATAGATGCCTTTTACTTTATCTGCATGGAAATCAGCTGTATATTCGTTGATTTGACGAATAGTTTTGTTGCGCTGAATCGCCATGGCATCTAAGGTGCTGCTATATTTTTCAACATACAACGTGCAGGAAATGGTTTCCAAACTGTTAGGGAAATCCATCGTTTGCAATCCATTCAGCGAGTCCATGTCTACATAGACGATACCGTCTGGCTGTGTGCTGAGAACCCGATAACGTGCAGGATCATTGAGAAGCGTATTTGAATCCATGGCAAATGATGATATGGATGCACACAATGTCAGGCAAAGCATTGCCAACAGTGAAGTAATTTTTTTCATGAGAAAAAACCTCCTTTGATAATCATATAGTGGGAATATACTTATTATATCATATAACATACAGCGTAAACATGATGCAACATACTTGTAGATAAATTGTATAAAAACTGTTACAAAGTGGATACGACACATTCTTGGTAAGAATAGCAAAAGCACAATTAACTAGATAAAGTAGAATAACAAAGGAAGGTGGTATCAAAAACGACCGTGCGGGAACGTATTAGTCCCGATTAAGGGCTTCTTTAATGAGAGGAAGCCTTGCGGAATACATAGAAATAGCATAAAATGATTTTATGGAGTGCGTAAATCCGTACAGACTGTTGAATGAAGTTCTTAATGACCATCGTATATTTGGGAAAGGATTGGTTCATATGTTAGATTTTCGTATCCATACATTTTTGTGCGTTTGCCGACACATGAACTACACAAAGGCAGCTGCAGAGCTGCAAATTACCCAGCCCGCCGTATCACAGCATATTCGGCATTTGGAAAAGGAATTTCAGACGAAGTTGTTTACCTATACGGGAAAGCGGTTGGAATTGACGCAGGCGGGACAGATTTTGCTGAATGCAGTCATGACGATTCGTCATGATAATGTCATGTTAAAGCAACGAATGCATGACTTACAGCAAAGTAATATGTCCCTTATTTTTGGTGCCACCCATACGATTGGTGAATTTGAAATCATTGACAAACTAGCGGATTATTTGCATGCGAATAAAACCATGAATATACGCATGAAAATTGCTGATACAGATGAGTTATTAAAGGATGTCGATGAGGGAAACATTAATTTTGCCATCGTAGAAGGATTTTTTGAACAGGGATTATATGAAACCTTGCTTTTTTCCAACGAACCGCTGATTGCCGTGTGTGGTGCAGACTATGAAGTACCGCCGGTGTTGTCGTTATCAGAACTACAGCAGCAGCGTATTATTGTACGGGAAAAAAGTGCCGGTGCCAGAGAACTTTTGGAACGCAGTTTGGCGGAACATGGCCTTTCTGTAGAACATTTTACGTATCGGTATGAAGTTGGCAGTCCGCAGGCGGTTAAGGGACTAGCTTGTCGAAATTGCGGCATTGCTTTTTTATATGAAAAATCAGTACGAAAAGAAGTTACAGACGGTATTTTGCGGGAAGTTACGATTCGTGATTTTTCAGTGACTCATGCATTTACTTTTTTGTGGCGCAAAGGCAGCATCTATAGCGCTTTGTTCAAACAGATATATGAACAGTTAAAAGATTGATTTGATACAGTGCTGCGTTGAGAATATATTTTTTTTGAAAGGGTGAAACATCATGTTATATTCAACAGAAGTTAAGAATATGTGTCCTGTTGCTAAGGGTGCATATCATGGACCGGCACCAATTCCGGAAGAAGGTAATTGGGTACAGGTTAAAGAAATTAAAGATGTAAGCGGTTTGACACACGGTATCGGTTGGTGCGCACCACAGCAGGGCGCTTGCAAACTGACACTGAATGTAAAAGACGGTATTATTGAAGAAGCATTGGTAGAAACGATTGGCTGCTCCGGCATGACCCATTCGGCTGCAATGGCTTCTGAAATTTTGCCGGGCAAAACATTGTTGGAAGCGCTGAATACGGATTTGGTTTGCGATGCTATTAACGTGGCAATGCGTCAATTATTCCTACAGATCGTATATGGACGTACGCAGACGGCGTTTTCCGAAGGCGGTCTTCCAATTGGCGCCAGCTTGGATGACCTCGGTAAAGGTCTTCGCAGCCAGACAGGTACTATGTTTGGTACAAAAGCAAAAGGTACTCGTTACTTGGAAATGACAGAAGGCTATGTAACACGTATGGCTTTAGATGAAGAAAAACAAGTTATCGGTTATGAATTTATCCATCTCGGTAAAATGATGGAAGCCATTAAAAAAGGCGTAGAACCGGCAAAAGCGATGGAAGACGCAAAAGGTCATTATGGCCGTTTTGATGAAGCTGATTCATATATCGACCCAAGACAGCAATAGGAGGAGACAACCATGGAATTATTTGAAAGCTACGACAGAAGAATAGATAAAATCCTCGGCGTACTGAAAGAATATGGCATTGGCAGTGTAGAAGAATGCCGTGACATTTGTGCTGCAGCCGGCCTGGATCCCTATAAAATTGTAAAAGACGTACAGCCTATCGCATTTGAAAACGCAGGCTGGGCATATACAGTGGGTGCAGCTATTGCTATTAAGAAAAATGCGCGCACTGCTGTTGAAGCTGCAAAAGCAATCGGCGAAGGATTGCAGGCATTCTGCATTCCCGGTTCTGTTGCAGAAGATCGTAAAGTTGGCCGCGGCCACGGCAACCTGGCAGCTATGCTGCTTCAGGATGAAACGAGCTGCTTCTGCTTCTTAGCCGGCCACGAATCCTTCGCGGCTGCTGAAGGTGCTATTGGTATCGTCCGTAATGCGAATAAAGCTCGTAAAGTACCGCTTCGCGTTATCCTCAACGGTCTTGGCAAAGATGCTGCGCAGATTATTTCTCGTATCAACGGCTTTACATATGTACAGACCCAGTTTGATTACAAAACAGGCGAACTTCATATTGTTCGTGAAATTCCCTATTCTAAGACAGAACGTGCTGATGTTCGCTGCTTTGGTGCCGATGACGTTCGTGAAGGCGTAGCAATCATGCATCATGAAGGCGTAGACGTTTCTATTACAGGTAACTCGACGAACCCGACACGATTCCAGCATCCTGTTGCCGGTACATACAAAAAAGAATGCGTCGAAATGGGCAAGAAATACTTCTCTGTTGCATCTGGCGGCGGTACAGGCCGTACGCTTCATCCGGATAACATGGCAGCAGGCCCGGCTTCTTACGGCATGACCGATACGATGGGTCGTATGCATTCGGACGCACAGTTTGCAGGTTCTTCTTCCGTACCGGCACATGTAGAAATGATGGGCTTCCTCGGCATGGGCAACAACCCAATGGTTGGCGCATCTGTTGCGGTTGCTGTTGCTGTTGAAGGTGCTGCGAAAGCTGGCAAATTCTAATCAATAACATTATTCATCATATGCAAAACGCAGTTTCCAAATTCGGAAGCTGCGTTTTTTGACGTGCTTGCAGTGTCGTGTTATAATAAAACCAAAAATTATATATAAAAGTCTACGGGCTATCCTAAAAGAATGATTTTCATAACTCTTTGGGGATAGCTCATTTCGTGTCAACATGAATAGTAACAGGTATTAATAGGTGTTGTGAAGTCATAACTTAAATCTAACAACGAGAAAGGAGTATTTGATGAGTGGCAGCAAGAAGATAGCCATCTTGGCAGGAATGATGCTGATGGCATCGGTATCCGTTGTTGGGGCGACCTTTCATCCCGGCGATAGAGGAAACCAAATTACAGAAATTCAGCAGGCATTGGTACAAAATGGCAGCGATATTTTAGTAGATGGTGATTACGGTACAGGCACGCAGGAAGCGGTCAAAGCATTTCAGCAAAGTCATGGACTGGAAGCCGATGGTATTGTCGGCGAACAGACGTATGAAGCACTGATGGGAACGGCTATGCCGGAAAATGTCAGCAGCCATTTTGAAGAAAAACATGCTATAGCTGAACGCATGGTTGCCAGTATGGCCTTTCCGATTGTAACGGCGAGCAATGAAATTCGCGTGATTCAGCAATCCCTGGCCGACCAAGGATACAATGTCGATGTGGATGGCGTGTTTGGTGTCGGAACAGAACAGGCTGTCCGCAAGTTTCAGGAAAACCATGGGCTGGAAATTGATGGTGTTGTAGGTCGTGCTACATTTTATGAACTAACAGGACAAGTATTGCCGACGGGACCGGTACGCCGGTTCGGCAACGGCGGTTTTGGCAGTCGTACAGGTACGGCTAATTCGGCCTTGGCTCAGCAGCTGTTAGGGATTGCTAGCCAGTATAAAGGCGTTCCCTACGTATTTGGCGGGACAACACCATCAGGTTTTGACTGCTCCGGTTTTACGCGGTATGTCTATTCGGCAGTAGGGATTGAACTGCCCCGTATGGCTGATGAACAGTACGATGTAGGTTCGGATGTATCCATGTCCAATTTACAGCCCGGTGATTTAGTATTTTTCTCGACCTATATGCCTGGCGTATCTCACGTAGGCATTTATATCGGTAATGATCAGTTTATCAATGCGTCGAATAACGGCGTCAGTGTAGCTGACCTTAGCAGCCGGTATTGGTCGTCTCACTATGTAGGAGCTAAACGGGTTATTTAGTGATTCGCAGAAATGTGTATATAAACAAAGAAAAAGCTAGGGCTGTAATAAAATGAGAACGTTTGAATTCATTTTGTTACAGCTCTTTTGTCATATCGTTTTACGTGTATCCTTTGCAACATTACTGTTCATTTTCTGAAAACTTTAAATAATACAAAACTCCTTTCGTTTTCATTGCTACGTTTAGTATAGTAAATAAAATATAACAACGGTAGCGGAAAAAATCTGATTTTTTTATAGGAGTTTTTCTGACAAAGACATACCAAACATGTAATAAATGCAATACTAAGCGCTTAATGATGCATTATTTACATGAATAAACACAATATTTTGCATACCTAACCAATAATCGAAAACATATTGTACAGTTTTAACAGTCGAATATCTTCCTTGGAAACGCGCAGCTGGTGAATGAAGGCAGCTGTTTCTTGTTGGGGCTTTTTCGTCAGTAGAATTTTTGCGGCAATGGGCATGAGCGGCCGGGTTGAAATGCCGAATGCCAGCCCCCATTTGGCAGGGGCATCTAAAAAAGAAGCGAGAATATTGATGGAATATTGTTCCATCGGCGTGTTGCAATTTTGAAAGGTTAAATTGGTCAGTGCGTCATAGTGTGTCATCGTTCCCGTATAGGTGTTTTCACAGATTTGATATGTACGTAAATCAGGAACATTCATAAACATTTCCGTTTTATACCGCTGCATATCTCCATTGATGATATGCAGTACATTAATGACACTGCGCATGACGGAATTATTGCGGCCATCAAAGAGATACATATAAAAACGGTTTTGGTTTTTGAAAAAATGGGGAACATTTGTATGAAGTGGCATCGTTTCAGGAACGGCACGATGGCATAATAATTGGTCTACGCTGACTGCCAGTACATCAGCAATATCATATAATGTGGCAATATCCAGCATAATTTGTCCTGTTTCGTATTTGGATACCGTTGCCTTGCTTTTGCAAATCGCATTGGCAAGGTCTTGCAGTGTCAGTCCTTTTTGCTTGCGAAGTAATTTTATTTTTAAACCGATTTCTTTAGCTATACTAGACATGGAAATCTCCTTGTTTCTTAAAAATATGATGACACAGAAAATACATCTATTCTTGCTATAGTATACCAGTATTTACCACTAAAAATCTATTTAAACGAAACAAATAAGGCAAGATTGTTTCTTGTAAAGAAATCATTGGCTAGTTGACCCTATATACATAACTTGGTATGCTAACAGTATCTTATCATTTTGTGATGCCATTAGGAGGGGTTACGATGCAGTATAATTTTGATGAAATTGTGAATAGATATCATACGAATGCGATGAATACAGACGGATTTCGCGGCTATATTTTTAATGACTTTGAAGGGAAAAAGAAGTTTCCTTTTAAAGATGATGAATTTGTTCGCATGTGGGTAGCCGATATGGAATTTGCCATGTGCCCGGCTATTATTCAGGCTATCAAAGATCGGGCGGATAAACGCATCATCGGTTACAGCCAGGTATTTGAACCGGAATTTTATGAAGCGTACAATGCATGGAATCAAAAGATGTATGATTGGACGTATCCCAAAGAAGATATTTGTTTTTCACTGGGCATTATTCCAGCCCTGTATACGTTGGTAGATCTTATTTTAGGCGATCATGATTATGCAATTATTAATACACCGGCGTATGGGTATTTCCAGCATTCCATTGATGAACGGCATAAACAGGCAATTCACAATAAACTGATTTGTGACGACCAAGGCAATTGGACAATTGATTTTGATGCATTGGAACGGGATGCTGCGAATCCCTTTGCCAAACTGCTGATTTGGTGCAACCCCCAGAACCCGACAGGCCGTGTTTGGACGCAGGAAGAATTGGAAAAAGTCGCAGCCATTGTCAAAAAATACAACCTTTGGATTATTAGCGATGAAATCCATTGCGATATTCTTCGTCAAGGCGTCCGTCATATTCCGATGGCGAAAATTATGCCGGATTATAATAAATTAATTGTCTGCACGTCCGCTTCGAAGTGCTTTAATATGGCCGGTATGATGTTTGCTGAAATTATTATTCGGGATAAAGAATTAAGAAAATTATATATTGCTACGACAAACGCCTATGCCATGAATTTGAATCCCCTGTCTATTGCGGCCCATACGGCAGCCTATGAACATGGTGCGGAATGGCTCGACCAACTGAAAACGTATTTGGATGGCAATTTCCAATTTGTCAAAGATACCTTTGCTAAGGAATTGCCTAAGATTACCTTCCAAATTCCACAGGCAACCTATTTGGCTTGGGTGAATATGAATCCCTATTTGGAAGACGTAGAAAATATTCCTGATTTCATGGCCAATAAAGCTGGCGTTCTCCTAGAAGGCGGCAATGCTCTCTTTGTGGATAATGCAAAAGGATATATCCGCTTGAATCTTGCGATGCCGCGGTCGATTATTCAGACAGGCTTGCAGCGGATTATTAAAGCCGTTAAGGAATATACGGATAAATAATAAGGGATTGTTATACGAAGTATTTTAGTGCTTTTCAATGATAGGATAATCAAAAAAAAACGGTCATCTATATAGATGACCGTTTTTTGTATTGAAAAGGTACGATAAACATACAATATAACTGGGGGCATTCCCAATTCTCATTGTAATTGTGTCCATGTTTCTGTGCATATTACAGCTGCAAATGTTCTTTCGATATCCGCTGAATTTCTTCGACAGAATAGGAGGTGATTTTAGCTATTATTTGTATGTCGATGCCTTCTCGCAGCATGCCGATGATATTTGCTAGTTTTTCCTGTTGCACACCTTGTGCAAGTCCTAACTTACGACCGCGTGCTTCGCCGCGTTTTTCTCCGATAGCAATTCCTTCTTGTTTGGCATCATTCAAGCCGGAGTAATAATCACGAATGGCTTTTTCGCGAAGCATGTATTGATAACGCATCGTTTCATCTCTGGTAAAGGCATGTTCGGCTTTCGCTACGTCTTTTATGATGGTATTGTTCATCGCTAGCACCTCCAGTTCTTTTTCATCACAATTAGAAAAATAAGCTGCCCAAGTTCCTAATTTTGTCAGCTTTTTAACGTCGCTGTACGTAAATTTTTTGATTTCTATGAAATGCATGGCAAAATGGTCTGTCAGTGTATGCTTGGAAATATCGTTGCAGATATGATACCTGTTATGCCACGCCGTTTCCGGTAAGTAGTCAAAATCCAGCAAAATAATCGATACAGTCGGTTTCAGCTGGGTATACTGATCCTTTTCTTTCAGCTGTGAGCCATACAATCCGGCCCAATAATACAAAAACCGTTCCGATAAATAGGCATGTTTCAGCACTTGCACTTCGATATCGATTTGCATGCCCGTATTGGTCTGTGCCAAAATGTCGAGCTTGCTCAACTTTTCGTGTTCGAAATTAGGATCTTGGTCTTTATCCAAAAAACATACATCCGTAATCTGCGTTTCTTCGTTGTCGTAAAGGACAGCATTGAGAAACTGAATCGTCAAATGCTTGCGTTGTTCACTGCCCAATAGATACTTGAAATAAAAATCATTCATGCGGTTAATCGTGAGGGTATTCATTGCTGCATGTCTCCTTGTATTATAACATATGTATCGTGCCGGCACTATATGGACAAGTATACCATGCAAAGATTAAAATCAGATGAGAATATGATTAGAATTTGATTAAAATTGCGAAGAAAATGAATGAAAATGAGATACGCCTTATATGCAAAGACATAATAAAAGGACAGCTTCAAAATGAACTAAAAAATCATTTTGAAGCCGTCCTGGTTTTAGTTATTGCTGAGAAAGCATGCTGTACGGCGCATAGCCTGTGGTATTTTCATACTCGCCGCTGACTACTTTTACAGGCACGAATCCATTCGCTTCGGTATCGCCTGTGACTTGAATTTGTGTGGGGCCGGCAAAAACGATGACTTTATCAGCGCGGACCATGGTGCGGATTTTTCCGACATTCTGCTCTTTGACGGCTTGCAGAAAATCGGGAATATGTTCTTTATAAGGCAATATATATGTACCTCGCAGCATGATATAGGATGCATTCCTATCCAGAGAGGGCAGGTTGTTTGTTTCAGATTCCTTTGACGGTATTTCGGTTGTTGAATACGCAGAAAAATTAACGTCTGTCCGGTGCAGTTCATGATAACGGTGTAAATAATAACCGGTGAGAAGGGTACATAATATAACAAAAGGAATAAAGCATACTTTTGTATAATGGACCCAGCGGCTGTATTTTTTATCATCAGCTTCGCGTTGTGCTTGTTGCTCTTCCGGTGAAGGCGGCCGCAAGGCACCGGCCATGATGGAGGATAGAGGTATACCGTAATTGCTGACCGGAAACAACCGTTCCAGCCAATTTAGACCGCAAGCACAGCCCATGGCACGGCTGAGGGCATCGTCTAAATCAACGGGGATTTTCATATAATGCATGATAGACGTAAACGAAGGGTTTCCTAAATCTGCTAAATATGTGATAGCTAAAAAACGCAGATCTCGTATATATATATCATTCATGATAAAGGGTTTTCCGCTGGCTTCATAACTTGCTTTAATAGCTAAAAACAGGTGTTCTGACTGATAGGCGGACAGCAGTGATTCGCACAGCATGGGATGAATTTCGGTGTCCCAGACATCGGCAAATGATGAATGATCGGCGACCATATCCGGGGTAACTTTGCGAAAGGTAAATTCATTAGTGGGTGGTTTAATCAGATAGGAAATACCTTGAACCTTACCATCAGTAATCCAGGAGAGAGCAAAGCGGCAGATGCTGTTTAAATTGTCGTTTGCCAAATCGGCGGCAATAGAAATCGTGCCGATGGGTTTGTGGTGCGCTAGTGCTTGCAGCGCTTGTAATGGATTGTCTGCTGCCATATCGAATGCCTCCTGATAGATTTATTTTTATTGTACAATAGGCGTTAAAAAGGCGCAAATAGAAAGTACAAGAGTTTATTTCTATTTGCGCCTTTTTAATGATGTGTTTTAGCGATAATGTTTGTGGATATGGTGTGTACGTTTATCTGTTTGATACGAAGAGGGTTTTAATTTGAAATAGTTATGCTTAACCGTTTTGTTTTTATCATCCGTAATTGTATTAACATCAAAAATGTGCAGGGATTCAATAAATGGCACAAATTTTTTGTATCCGAAATTACGGACATCGAAATCAGAGAATTGTTTACTCAGCAGATTGCCTAAGGTGCCGGAAAAAATCCAGCCGTTGTCGTCAGAATTTTCTTCGGTCAGCTTAATCAAAGCTTGTTTTATTGTAAAGAAATCTTTGCCCGGTGTTTTTTCATGGGCAGAGATGCGAGAGGAGGCAGCAGCATCGCCGGATGTCGCAGATTTTGAAGCGATGTCTTCGGCTTCATTTTCTTCTGCTTCTTCCAGCAGCACATCTAAATAGAGAAATTTATTGCATGCTGAGATAAAGGAGCGGGGCGTTTTACTTTCCCCCATACCAAGGACATATTTTTGGGATTCTCGGAGCCGTGATGCTAGACGGGTAAAGTCGCTGTCTGATGAAACGATGCAAAATCCGTCCAAGTTGCTTTGGTACAGCAAATCCATGGTGTCGATAATTAAGGCTGAATCTGATGAGTTCTTGCGAATGGTGTTGCTGTACTGCTGTACCGGCTGAATGGCATTATCCAATATGGTATTGCGCCATGAAGACATCTGCGGTGTCGTCCAGTTGCCATAAATGCGTTTATAAATTACATCGCCGAGATTGTTGGCTTCCGACAAAATGACATCGATATATTTATTGGAAATATTTTCTGCATCGATGACAACGGCGAGTTTCATTTCATGTTCCATAATGCGATCGTATCCTCCTGCATGGGCTTTTATAATAATTGGCTAAGACGCTGCGTAATTTCTTTTGGGTGTTTTTCCGGACTCAAATCAACAATAGGCTGTGAGCCTGCGCATAATACATTGCTGGCATTGACGTATACATGACTTTTTGGCGTCTTGGATTGATGATATACAGCGGCAAGATTGCCGGCGATGAGATAGGCCCGTTCTTTGCCGCTCATAGATGAAATACTGGCTGGTGTATACCAATCTTTGCCGCGAATCGAAATCATACCGGTATTGGCATTTACTTTGACAATGCCGTTGCTCCAATTGGTAACCATCGTGCTGTTGGTATCACGGCGGCTTACCGTGGTCGGATGATCATTAAATAACGCCATGACGCCACTGGTTTTGACATCGCCGTCTTTATCAAGCATGCGCTGCCAAAGTGCTGCGCCACCGCCGGGATTGTAGCCTGCCCGTACGGCATAATCAAATCCCAAGGCATCCGCTTGTTTTTCCATTGGTTTCGTAATAAGATTGGCTGTGCCGATTTGCGAAATAATAGCAGCTCCTAGTTGGGCTGTGCCGGAGCCGGCCAGCGAAGTTAATATACTGAGAGGCATTGATTTTTTGACGCCTTGAATGGTGTGGTTTTTTTGTCCATGTCCCATTTCATGGCCCAAGACAAAGGCAACTTCATTTTCATTATAGTTGAGCGGTTCAAATAATCCGATGTTGACACTTATATTGTGCCCAATTGTGCAAAAGGCATTAAAACTGGTGTCATTGTTGACAAAATACTGATACGGTTTTTTAGTAATAGAAGGATCTATTTGGGAAATAGCATACGATAAATTGTTAATTACTCGATGCGTCATTGCATTAGCGCGGGCGTCATGATTTACACCGTATTTTTCTTTCAGCTGCTTCATAAACTCGCCGCGGCCTTCGTTGTCCAAATAAGTAAGCTGATTGTTCAGCTGGGCATACTCGGCACCTACTCCGATAATTGTCCCGATATCAATGGCTTGAGCTGGTACAGTAGGCATACATGTGGTGCCAATACCTAAGCAAACGGCCAATATGGCCATACGATATGTTAAAAATTGACAATGCATGATGAATTCTCCTTTATTAAAGAAATAACGAAGCAAAATTTATTTTTATTATACCATATTTTATACTTGGGAGAACCATGTGGTGTTTACAATAAACAGAAAATCTTGTACGATAAAAATATCATATTGTATGAAAATTCATTTCATAGCAATATGAGGTACATACTATCAGTATTGCAGATAGGGGGACAATATGAAAGGGATTCAGAAGAAAACGGCACCTTTTCTGGTTATCGGAGCGGGTATTTGTTGGGGGATTATTGGTTTGTTTTCCAAACAGTTGGCGGCTTTGGGATTTTCGCCTATACAGATCACCTTTGGTCGTTCTGTAGTGACGGCGGTTGTTATGGTGTTGGCGATGCTGTGCCAATCACCGCGGCAATTTGCAATTTCATGGCGAGATAGTTGGATGTTTTTGGGAACCGGCTTATGCAGCATTGTATTTTTTAATGTTTGCTATTTTACAGCCATGGAGTTGACTACCTTGTCTATGGCAGCCATTTTGTTATACACGGCACCGAGTATTGTTATGGTATTGTCTGTTATCTTATTTAAAGAAGCTTTTACGACGCGTAAAGCAGTTTGTCTGTTGTTATCTTTTATAGGATGTGTGTTTGTCAGCGGCTTAGGAATGGGTCCTTTACATGTTCCCGGTATACTGGCAGGATTGGGAGCGGGATTAGGTTATGCGCTGTATTCTATATTTGGGCGGTATGCCCTGACTAAATACAGTCCCATGACGGTTACAGCTTGGACATTTTGTGTTGCGTCTGCAGGACTTGCCGGTTTTTCTCATATACAAACGATGGTGGATATTTTTATAACGGTTCCTGAGGCGGGAATCTTATTTCTTTGTTTGGGAATACTATCGACAGCCTTGCCATTCATTTTATATACGATGGCGCTGCATGATATGGAAGCCGGGAAAGCATCTATTTTAGCATCTGTCGAACCGCTGACATCTACGATACTAGGAATTACCGTGTTTCATGAAACCCTGTCTGTATGGCATGGATGCGGTATACTCTGTATTTTGGGTGCTGTCGTATTGCTTAATATGAAAAATAATTAATTGTGTATTAGAAAAAAAACGATGGGACAATGATACTTCACTGTTCCATCGTTTTTTTATCGAACCCATTCAAACCGGAATTTTCGGCCCGGTGTGATATAGGAGAGTAAAAATTGTTCTTCTGGTAAAATGCGGGCCGCAATATTGGTACGTGGTTCTGCCGGAAGCGAACGTTGTATGAGTTGGATTTCGCCCATATAACGTTGAAATCCTTGATTGTCGATCGTAATATCTCCATACTGCAGAGGGCACTGCGGACCGTCTGCGGTAATGATATGACTGCCGATATGACTGCGGCTTTCTTGCGTTCGGATGACGTCTTGCGCGGCATCAAGCCGTGCTGTAAAAGTGTACGATAATAGGTCCCGGATAATTGGCTCCCGACTTACCAAACGGGCTTTGAGAACGACGACGTTTTTCTCGTCCCGGCCTGTATGGGCCAGCGATTCCAATTCGTCGGCTGCAGGCTGCGAATCGCCGATGAATACGGATTGCATGCCCATCGCTGCTAAATGCCGGCTGGCAAGGCTGACATTTAGTGTGCGATGCATTTCCAGTGTCGGCAATCCTTCATAGAGAGGACCGCGGCGACCGGATTGACTGGCAATGAATGCGCCGACAGACAGCCCGTTTTCTTGGAGCCAGCGTGTTTGTTGTAATACATACGCCGGACTTAGGCCGGTATGCGGACGGGGATAGAAATTGTGTAGACAGTCAATGTGTGAAAAATCAGCACCGGCGTCCTGCAGGGCCTGTATATCAGATGACCGCAGTGTAGAGGCATTGAGCTGAATCGGCATGATGCGGCTGAAAAGTGCCGTTTTTTCGATGCTGAATCCGTAATCCAGCCGGGCTGTTGTAATGCCCAGGTTGAGCAGTGTCTGGGGCTGTTGGATATCTATTCCCAATAATGCCGTTGTTTGCGGCGAAATATCGGCAATTACATCCATATTGTATGAACGGGCAGCAGCCAGTAAGGTATGTAGTTCCTGGCGAAGGACATTGGTATTGGCTTCGGGAATATGAAAAGACGTAAATAAACGATGAATCCCTAGGTCAGCCGCTTGCTTTAACAGGGAAAGATGCTCTTCTGGCGTGCCGTCTAGCCCGGGATATAATGAAATACCTGTATGCATGATCAGCCTCCTTTAGCATGCCGGATCCTCAAATCCGACAAGCCATGTGATAATAAAACCGACGATGTACGATGTAAACAAACCGGCGAGGTATAACAGCATATGATTCGTACTAAGCGTTAAGGGCAGACCGGAAATTCCCATGGAGGTAGAACCCACCATATAAGCCGCTTGTACAGCACCACCGGCGGCCCCGCCGATGCAGGCACCGATAAATGGCTTGCCAAGGGGCAACGTAACGCCATAAATCAGTGGTTCGCCAATGCCCATAATACCAACGGGCAAGGCAGAAGCAATCGTTTTTCGCAGCGTTTTGTTTTTTGTTTTGACATATACTGCCAGAGAAGCCCCGACTTGACCGCCGCCGGCCATAGCCAGGATAGGCAGTAAGATATTGACGCCATATTGCGAAAGCAGTTCAGCGTGAATCGGCGTCAGACCTTGATGAACGCCGCACATGACCATGGGCAAAAAGGTACCGCCAAGGACAAAGCCGGTTATGGCACCGCCGGCGGTAATAGACGTCGTCGCAGCCATGCCGATGGCTTCAGAAATGATGCCGGCAATAGGCTGAAATACACAGAGGGCTACGAAGGTGGAAAGCAAAACCGTTACGAGCGGCGTGATAAATAAATCGAGCATAGCCGGTACGAGATGATGCAGTTTTTTTTCTATATAGGAAGAAAAGAATACAACCAGTACGACGGCAATAATACCGCCGCGTCCGGGAATGAGTGGAGTATCCCACAGCATAATCTGCGTTAGCATAGGATGGCTGATAACAGCGGCCATGACACCGCCAAGCATAGGCGATCCACCAAATAATTTGGCACTATTGATGCCTACAAAGATATTTAAACCGAAAAATACGGCATTGCCGGCAACTGCCAACATTTGAACAAATGGCAGAGAGGCTAATGATGGATCCGCTTTTATGATGATGTTGAGAATGCCTGTAATCAATCCGCAGGCAATAAATGCTGGAATAATGGGTGTAAAAATTTGCGCAATTTTCTTTAACGCTAATTTAACAGGCGTAGCATTTTTTTGACGAATGGCATCATGCAATGCCTTGCCATCGCCAACACCGGCTTGTTTGGCAAGGGTTGTTACCGATGAGGAAGCCGGAGAAGATGCGGATGTTGCGGGCTGGGTCAACAAGGTTTTAAACGCTGCCGTTACGTGCCCCGCTTTTCCGGGACCCACGACAATCTGCCATTCATCGCCAGATTTATTAACGCCCAGTACGCCGGGAATAGCTGTAAGCTGTTCCTTTGTAAAATGTTCTTCTTTTACATGCAGGCGCAGACGAGTCATACAGTGATAGACTTGGGTAATATTATCAGATGGTCCTATTAACGTGTAAATATCACGGGCTAATTTTTCGTAATCCATCAGTCATCCCCCTTATCTTCCTGTTGTAATGCCTGGCGAAGATAACCATCAGCGTTCTTCAATGCCGTTGCGGCATCTGCTGCAGAACACTGATTTTTTATCATGACAATAGCTGTTTTTGCTTGGCCTTGACATTGCTGCAGTGCCTGCATGGCGATATCACGAGAACAACCTGTTGCTGTCATTACGATACGCCGTGCCCGTTCTTCCAACTTTTGGTTGGATGATTTAACATCTACCATTAAATTTCCATAGACTTTTCCCAACTTAATCATGGTTCCTGTGGAAAGCATATTGAGAATCATCTTTTGCGCCGTACCGGCTTTCATGCGAGTGGAACCGGTAATTACTTCCGGCCCAACGAGGGCACATAAATCAATCTGTGCATATGCGGCAATGGGAGAATGGGGTGAGCAATCGATCGAAATGGTTGCAGCACCGATGGAATGGGCATAGGAAAGACCGCCGACAACGTACGGCGTGCGTCCGGAGGCACTCAGCCCGACGACAACGTCACGGTTGGTCAGATGATGAGATTCTAGATCCGCTTTGCCAAACTGCGGCGAATCTTCTGCCCCTTCGCGGGCACGAAAGATGGCCTCATAACCGCCGGCAATTAGTCCTTGTACGAGTTCGGGTTCCGTACTATATGTTGGCGGGCATTCGACGGCGTCGAGAATCCCCAAGCGTCCGGATGTACCGGAGCCCATATAAAATAGTCTGCCGCCGTGATGCAAACGGTCGGCAATCAAGTCAATAGCTTGGGCAATAGCCGGGGCAATGGCACTGACTGCGACAGCCACTTTAGCATCTTCCGCATTAATGATTCGCACCATATCCAGCGTAGATACCGCGTCAATCCCTTGACTGGCGTCGTTCTGCTGTTCTGTTGCAAGTGTATCTAATTCAATCATGAAATTCCTTCTTTCATTTAATAAATATATAATCATTATATTATAAATAAGGCAGGCCGGTGATGCAAGAAAGGAAAATATCTTTCTTTTTTTGGGATTTCATGCTATCATAAATAGCGTGCAGCATTACTGTGCGCCCATAGCTCAGCTGGATAGAGCAGCAGTTTCCTAAACTGCGTGTCGGATGTTCGAGTCATCTTGGGCGCACCATTTTTTTTTTGAAAAATAAATGCTATCGTAACGATTGATTACTACATGAGATATAGTAAATATACATATCATAATGAAAGGCGGTATCTGTCTATGTCCAAGACAACCAATCCCTTAAGCTCTTTTTATGAAGAAGTTCTTCATGATACCGATTATACCTTAGCCGAAGCTATTACAGAAGCAAAACGCTGTCTGAACTGTAAGGTTCCGCAATGCCGTAAAGGCTGCCCAATTTCCAATGAAATCCCGCAGTTTATTCATGCGTTGACCGAGGGAAATCTAGGTAAAGCAGCAGAACATATCTATCAGCAAAGTGATTTACCGGCAATTTGCGGCCGTGTATGTCCACGGGAAAAACAATGCGAAGGTTCCTGCGTTCTTGGTAAAAAGGGACAGCATATAGAAATTGGCAAGCTGGAACGATTTGTAGCAGATATGGCGATGGACGGCGGTTTTTTGCCTGTTCATGTCAGTAAGAAAACAAGCGGCCGCATAGCCTTAATCGGCAGCGGCCCGGCTAGCCTGGCAGCTGCTCGCGAACTGGCATTGCGTGATTATGACGTTACTATATTCGAAGCATCTTCTCATGCCGGAGGTACGACGACCTATGGCATTCCCACATTTCGTCTGCATAAAGAAATTGTTTGGCGTGAAGCAGAAATGCTGGAAAAAATGGGCGTTTCCATACAGTATCAGACTAAAGTCGGGACAGATAAAATGATGGATGAACTGCAACAGCAGTTTGATGCCGTTTTTATCGGTGTTGGCACCATGGATGCTTGGAGTTTGGGTGTAGATAACGATGATGTAGAAGGTGTTGTCAATGCCGAACAATTCCTTGTACAAATTCAGAATGTACAACTTGGGGAAGAAAAAATAGAAAATCTGCCGATTCAAAAAGGCGATCACGTGATTGTTGTCGGTGCCGGTAATGTTGCTATTGATGCAGCACGGACAGCGTTGCGGCTAGGTGCAGATGTCAAAATCGTATATCGCCGGGCTGAAAAAAACATGAAATGTTTACCGTCGGAATATGAAGAAGCTAAAGCCGATGGTGTACAATTTCAATTCTATTCGGCACCGAAAGCCGTTGTCGGAACGACTTGCGTCGAAGGGTTGAAATATGAAAAACAGCAGATTTTGGAAGATGCGACAATGGTACCAACCGGTGAATTTGGCGTTGTACCGGCTAACAAAATTATTGCAGCTATCGGAAATAAACCTGAAAAGAGCGTTATCGCATCGTTTGGCGTCGATGCCAACGATGATGGATATATTGCTGTCAAAGAAACACCGTATGGTATGACCAGTCGTGCCGGTGTGTTTGCAGCCGGTGATATTGTCCACAAACCGCAGACGGTTGTATTGGCCATGCGGGAAGGTAAAAAAACGGCTTTAGCCATCGATGAATACGTGCGTGCCGTTCGTCTGTTACAGGCAGCAAAAGACTAGGAGGTGCAGCGATGTCTCTTTTGGCAGACCAAATTACCAAAGCAAATCATACATTTGTCGAAAAGACACTGATGCATGGCGGATTGGAAGTTGTCAGCAAATACCCTAACCGCAATTTAGCAGTGCTTACTTGCATGGATACGCGTCTTCTTGATTTTCTCGAACCAGCGATGGGATTGCGTCGCGGTGAAGCGAAAATCATTAAAGTTGCCGGCAATACGGCATTTGAAGATTTTGACAGCGTCATTGGCAGTTTAATGGTAGCCGTATATGAATTGCATGTCCACGATATTATTGTGATGGGCCATGATGATTGCGGCATGCTCAAGACAACGGCCGCCAGTTTATGCCAAAAAATGGCTGATGAAGGTATTGAATCGGCAGCAATTGCAGCCGTTCGTCCGCGCCTTGCAGCGTGGGCTGATTCTATCGGTGATGTAGATGAATCGGTGCGTCATACAGTTCAATGTTTGCGGAATAATCCGTACTTACCGCATACCTTGTCGATTTACGGTATGGTGATTCACCCCCATACCGGAGAAATTCGCGTTGTTGATGACAATGAACGATAAGCCCGTGTGGCAGTTTTATATACTACATTAGAAAGGAGCACCCTATCATGACGATTGCAGCACAACGCATACAAGAACATGAAGCAGTCCTGGCAGCGACCAAGACATTGCTGCCGGATATTGAAGTTGCTGGAATGCTTATCAAAAAGGCATTGATGACAGGACATAAAATTCTCTTTTGCGGCAACGGCGGCAGTGCGGCTGATGCTCAGCACTTGGCAGCGGAAATTGTCGGCCGCTTTCAAAAAGAACGGCGTGCTTTTCCAGCAGTTGCTCTGACGGTAGATACATCGATTCTCACAGCTGTAGCCAATGACTATGGCTATGATACCGTTTTCAGCCGGCAAGTACAGGCCCTGGGAGAAGAAGGCGACGTTCTCGTCGGTATTTCTACATCCGGCAACAGTGCCAACGTCCTGCAGGCCATTGCCGAAGCGCATGCCAAACACATGACGGTCATCGGTATGACAGCCATAGGTGGCGGCAAAATGAAAGACCAATGTGACCTCTGCCTGGCCGTTCCTGCCAAAACCACGGCGAGAGCTCAGGAAATGCATATTATGATCGGACATATTCTTTGCGAAATTGCAGAAGAAGATATATAAGCTGCATGTGGAGCTGTAACAACATGAGAACGTTGAATTCATGTTGTTACAGCTCCTTTTGTCATATCGTCTTACGTGGATGGTTTGCAGCATGACAGTTCATTTTCTTCAGACTTCAAACAAAAAACTTTTGACGAAATACGATAGCGCATGATAGACAAAAACATGATGTTACATTTTCTTTTATATACTTCGCCATTATTTTTTCACTGGCAGTCCATTGCAGGAACCTTCAGTCGTTGACAGTCTATATAAAAAATGACATAATAAATTAGATATGCCTATATATCCACAAGGAGGTTTACCGATGGCAGATAATCGCATTATTACTGCTTTAGATGTCCATTCGCTGGAGGACATGAAAAAGCTTGTAGAAGTATTGGGAGACAGTGTTTCTTTTTATAAAGTCGGCATGGAATTGTTTTACAGTGCCGGACCGGATGCTGTACGGTATTTAAAAGACCAGGGGAAGCATGTATTTTTGGATTTAAAAGTACATGATATTCCGAATACTGTAGGACAGAGCATTCGGGCGCTGACACGTTTAGGTGCCGATTTGATGACACTCCATGGCACAGGCGGTAAAGCAATGATGGCAGCTGCTGCAGAAGCCGTACATGATGAAGCGGCCAAGCTGGGAATCGAACGGCCGAAATTATTGGCTGTTACCGTATTAACCAGTATTGATGAACAGAGCTGGCAGGAAATTGGCGGCAAATACAGTATTGCTGAAACGGTACAGCGACTAGCAAAACTTGCCAAGGAAGCCGGCGTAGACGGTACCGTTTCTTCACCATACGAAGCCAAGGCGATTCGCGAAATGAATGGCCCGGACTTTTTAATTGTTACACCGGGAATTCGGCCGTCCTTTGCAGTTGCCAATGATCAAAAGCGGTTTACCACACCATCTCAGGCACTCAAAGACGGTGCATCTCATTTGGTTATTGGCCGACCGATTACAAAAGCGGCTGATCCGCAAGAAGCAGTACGCAAAATTTTAGCAGAAATTCAGGGGGTATAGTACGTTATGATGACAGAAGCAGAAGTAAAACAATTATTAGTAGACACGAAAGCCGTATTGGAAGGCCATTTCCTTCTTACCTCAGGCCTTCACAGCCCGTTGTACGTTGAAAAATTCAACGTACTGCAGCATCCGGAATATACAGAAAAGCTTTGCAAAGAGTTAGCAGAACGGTTTAAAGACCAAAACGTGCAGACCGTTATGGGCCCAATGACTGGCGGTATCTTGCTGGCCCATGAAGTTGGTAAAGCTTTGGGAACGCGTGCTATTTTTACAGAACGTGAAAAGGGCGTCATGACCCTTCGCCGCGGCTTCCATATCGAACCGGGCGAACGAGTTCTGATTGTTGAAGATATTGTGACGACTGGTGGTTCTGTACAGGAAGTTGTCAATGTGGTCAAAAAAGCAGGCGGCGTTATCGTTGGCGTAGGTCTCTTGGTAGATCGCAGCGGCGGCAAAGCTGAATTTGGCGTTCCAAAAGACAAAGTTCAAGCATTACTTCATTTGACCGTTCCAACATATCAGCCGGATAACTGCCCACTTTGCAAAGAAGGCGTACCCATGACAGAACGCGGCAGCCATCATTTGAAATAAGAAAGGGCTGAAAACAGAATATGGAATTACTATCAGCGATTCTGCCGTTTTTTGGCGCAGGTCTTCTCGGTGCTGTATTTTCCCGTTTTACGGGCATGAATATGAGCATGTGTCTGCTTATGATTTTCTTATATATGGGCGCAAAACCGGGCGAGCTCATTGTGGCAATGCTGTTGTTTAACGTTTTTACGTATTTTACGGTATATTCACAGGAACATCGCATGAACATGAAGACCTTTGTCATCTTTCCAGGCGTCAAATTTCTCTTGCCAGTGTTTATTACGGTTATTTTAGCAGCCTTTAGTCCGTTCTTTGGTATTGTCTTTTTTGTCATTGTCTTTTTGCTGGAAATTTTTGCCAAGATATATCAGGGAATTCCCCAAAAAGTTCGGCCGACAAAAGGACAGCTTGTGCAAATGTGCATCATAGCCAGCGTACTCGTCGTGATTGGGGCTGTTATTGTAGAATTTGTTCCGCCGGCATACTATTATATTTTAGCGGGCATTGTTATTCTTGCTTTTGCCGCATTGATGTGGTTTGCCGGAGATCGTAAGAAATGGAATCGTACATGGGATACCATTTTATACGGCACGACGTTTTTAGCAGGTTTGACGGGGATTGATGCAACCGATTGGCTCACGGCTATGCGGCGCAATGAACAATCTGTCTTGTCTCGCTGCTATCCGATTGTTATTAATTCGGCAATGGTCGTAGGATTGGTTGCGGCGTATTTGATTTTTAGATATTTTTCATTAGGTGCCTTGTTCTCTACGATTGGGGCTGCCGTTGGCATTCGCTTCTTTGGTGTAGAAACGCACAGTACCAAAGGTAAGTTTTCGTATCTGACATTAGGCATTGCTGTTTTGGCTGCGTTAGTATTTATGATTATCCAGCCACAGTCTGTTGGATTTCCTGAACTTCCGATGGCAGATGAACAGCCGCGCTTTGATTTTTTTAACTTTTAGCTTGTAAAATGGGACTGTAACAAAATGAGAACGTTTCATCCATTTTGTTACAGTCCTTTTGTCATACTGTTTTATGGATATCGTTTGTAGAATTACCGTTTATTTTCTTCACCGAAATATCAGAGTGCATGATAGACAAAAACATGATGTTACATCTCCTTTGTATATAACTTTATACGATATGATAAAAAATTCTTGACTTTATGGAAGCATATATATAAAATAATATAAGAATATGACGGAGGTCCCGTGAGGCCTCGCTATTCATAACGATTATGATTGTACCTTTAATATAGTCCAGAGAGGCTAAAAAGGGACATATTTTGCCATGCTTACGATATGACCTTTGCCTTTCGGCAGAGGTTTTTTTTATATAAGGAGGATTCCAATGGCTAGTATTCAGGGCAAAAGCCTGTTAGGGCTGCAAGGAGTACCAAAAGAAGATATTGAAATGATACTGCGAGTGGCAAAAAAGATGAAAGCTGTTGTCAATAGCGGCGACAAGAAATTGTCACTTCTCAAAGGAAAATCGGTTTGCAATATGTTTTGGGAACCGAGTACGCGTACACGCGGCTCTTTTGAAATGGCAGCCAAATATTTAGGGGCTGATGTTATCAACTTTACCCCGCGCGGCAGCTCGATTCAAAAAGGCGAAAGCTTTCGGGATACCCTCCTGACTGTTACGGCAATGGGCGTAGATGCGATTGTTATGCGTCAGAAACAAGAAGGCTCACCATGGTTTGCCGATACATGCGTTTCACCGATTATCATTAATGCCGGTGACGGCGCTCATGCCCATCCAACACAAGGGCTGCTGGATTTATTTACGATTATCGAACGTAAAGGTCATGTAGATGGATTGAAAGTTGTCATCGTCGGCGATATTGATCACGGCCGCGTAGCTCGCTCCAATATTTATGGCTTGAAAACGATGGGTGCTGACGTACATCTCGTAGGCCCGCGGACACTGCTCCAGCCGGAATTAGAATCGATGGGCGTAACAGTTCATTATAACTTAGAAGAAGCGATTAAAGATGCTGATGTTATCAACGTACTGCGTATTCAAAAAGAACGGCAAGGTATTGGGTTCTTCCCCAGCGCCGGCGAATACAATGATTTATTTGGCATTAATAAAGAACGGTTGGCATTGGCTAAAAAAGACGTTCTCGTTCTTCATCCGGGCCCAATGAACAGAGGCATTGAAATTGAAACGGATACGTGCTACAGTGACCATTCAGCCATTCAGGAACAAGTTAAAAACGGCGTGTCCGTTCGTATGGCTGTATTGTATTTGACAATTATGGGAGGCGATGACGTTGACATTACTCGTTAAAGGCGGAAGAGTCATAAATCCGGCTGTACAGCAGGATGAAATTTGCGATATTTTGATTGAAGACGGCAAAATCAAAGGCATTGGCAAAAATTTAAATGCCGAAGGTGCTGAAGTATACGATGCATCCGGTCTTGTCGTAGCCCCAGGATTTATTGACATGCACGTTCATCTTCGTCAGCCTGGTCAATCCGGTAAAGAAACAATTAAGACCGGAACCCAGGCAGCTGCAGCCGGCGGCATTACGCGCGTCGCCACGATGCCGAATACCAATCCGGTCATTGATAAAGCAATCATCGTGGATGGCATGAAATATAAAATCGAAAAAGAAGCGTCCGTGAAAGTCGAAGTTATCGGTGCTATTTCCAAGAACTTGGCCGGCGAAGAATTATCCGGTATGGGCGGCATGGCGAAAGCCGGTGTCGTTGCGTTCTCTGATGACGGCCGGTATGTAGAAAATTCCGATTTTATGCGCAAAGCCATGGAATATGCTAGCATGTTCCATAAAGTCATTATCGATCACTGCGAAGAACAGCGTTTGGTTGAAGGCGGACAGATGCATGAAGGTATCGTATCCAACCAGTTGGGCTTGAAAGGCCGTCCGGCAGTCGCAGAAGATATTGCCGTTGCTCGTGATATCTTCTTGTCAGAAGCAACGCGCACGCCGGTTCATATTGCGCATATCAGCACTAAAAATGCCGTAGAATTAGTTCGACAGGCTAAAAAACGGGGCGTACAGGTTACAGCCGAAGCAACACCGCAGCATTTAATTTTGACAGATGAAGCGCTGCGTACGTATGATCCGCGGTTTAAAGTCAATCCGCCGCTGCGTTCGGAAGATCATCGCCAGGCCGTTGTTGAAGGATTAAAAGACGGCACGATTGATGCCATTGTTACCGACCATGCACCGCATGAATGGGAAGAAAAAGACCAAGAATTTAACTTGGCACCGAGCGGTTTTGTCGGTTTGGAAACAAGCGTTGGCGCTGTATTAACATACTTATATCATACCGGTGCAGTAGATTTGATGACGATTGTCAATGCTATGTCGACGGCACAGGCTAAAATTTTGGGCCTCGATGCCGGCGTAATTGCTGAAGGCAAAGATGCTGATTTGACAATTCTTGATTTAGATAAAGAATGGACGGTAGATGCTGATAAATTCTATTCGAAAGGCAAAGCATCGCCGTTTGATGAAATGATATTTAAAGGCAAAGCTGCTGCGACAATCGTAAACGGCGAATTTGTCATGAAAAATGGGGAGGTTTTACGATGAAGGGTGTTCTCATTTTAGAGAATGGACAAAAATTTTATGGCCAGCTGCTCATGGAAGAACCAGCTGTTGGCGAAGTCGTATTTAATACAGGTATGACTGGCTATCAAGAAACATTTACAGACCCGTCTTATGCAGGCCAAATTATTGCGATGACCTATCCATTGATTGGAAACTATGGGTTATTCCATGAAATCGAACAGGCCGATCGTCCGTATGCTGCAGGCTTTGTTGTCAGCGAATTGTGCGATCAGCCGAGCAACTGGCAGAACGAAGGCGAATTATCTACCTTTATCCGTACACACCACATCCCCTGTTTATACGGTGTAGATACACGTGCCGTTACGCGTGCTATTCGCAGTCAAGGTGTTATGAAAGGTGTCATTGTACCGGCTGACATGGCTGAAAATGCGGTAAAAGAACTGTTTGATACGCCGTTGGAAACCCAAGTCGTACGCCGCGTTACGACGAAAGAAATTCAGCACATGGGTGATGGAAAATTCCATGTTGCTGTAATGGATTATGGCGCAAAACGCAACATTCTTCGCGAATTGGTACATAATGGCTGCCGCTTGACGATTTTCCCGGCTGAAACGAAAGCTGAAGATGTATTGGCTGTCAATCCTGATGGTATTTTCCTCAGCAACGGCCCTGGTGACCCGAAAGACGTACCGTATATTGTAGAAGAAGTCAAAAAAATGATTGGCAAAAAGCCGATTTTTGGTATTTGCTTGGGACTGCAGATGTTGGGTCAAGCATTGGGCGGCAAGACGATGAAATTAAAATTCGGCCATCGCGGTGCCAACCATCCGGTCAAAGATGTTCGTACAGGCCGCGTATATATTACATCGCAAAACCATGGCTATGTTGTCGATGAAAAAACATTGCCGTCTGATGTCATTATTACACACCGCAACTTGCATGATAATACGTTGGAAGGCTTTGAATGCCCATCGAAAAAAATTATGTGTGTTCAGTATCATCCGGAAGCTTCACCGGGACCGACTGATAACTTGTATTTATTTGAACAATTTATCAAAATGATGGAGGAAAACTAACATGGTAGAAGGATTGAAGAAAGTACTCGTTATTGGATCCGGCCCTATCATTATCGGCCAGGCAGCAGAATTTGACTATGCAGGCACACAGGCTTGCCGGGCTTTGAAAGAAGAAGGACTGGAAGTTGTCCTCATCAACAGCAACCCGGCTACGATTATGACGGATGAAGATATTGCCGACCGCGTATATGTAGAACCGATTTCGCTGGATTATGTAACCGAAGTTATTGAAAAAGAACGTCCTGATGGTTTGCTGGCAACACTGGGCGGGCAGGTAGGCCTTAATATGGCTGTAGAACTTGCCAATGCCGGTGTCCTTGAAAAATATAACGTTACATTGTTAGGTACCCATTTGTCTGCGATTGAAGAAGCCGAAGACCGTGAACTCTTCAAAAAGGCAATGAAAGATATCAACCAGCCTGTACCGGAAAGCGATATCTTTGAAGATGTACAATCTGCCGTTGACTTTGCGGATAAAATCGGCTATCCGATTATCGTTCGTCCGGCCTTTACCCTTGGCGGTACAGGCGGCGGCATCGCCAAAGATGAAGAAGAACTGTTCATGATTGCTACCCGTGGCATTAAACTCAGCCCGATTCATCAGATTTTGGTAGAACGCTCCGTAGCCGGCTGGAAAGAAATCGAATACGAAGTTATGCGCGATAAAGCAGATAACTGCATTATCGTCTGCAACATGGAAAATATCGACCCTGTCGGTGTTCATACAGGTGACTCCATTGTCGTAGCTCCGAGCCAGACGTTGAACGATTTGCAGTATCAGATGCTTCGTACAGCATCGTTGGCAATTATTCGCCGTTTAAAAATCGAAGGGGGCTGCAATGTACAGTATGCGCTCGACCCGAACAGCAATCAGTACTACGTTATCGAAGTAAATCCGCGTGTCAGCCGTTCTTCCGCGCTTGCTTCCAAAGCAACGGGTTATCCCATTGCTAAAGTAGCTGCTAAAGTAGCAACGGGCTTGACATTGGATCAGATTACCAATGCCGTAACAGGCAAAACGACGGCTTGCTTTGAACCAACACTGGATTACTGCGTCGTTAAATTCCCGCGCTGGCCGTTTGAAAAATTTGCCTTGGCAGATAAAACATTGGGTACCCAGATGAAAGCAACAGGCGAAGTTATGTCGCTGGATCGCTGCTTTGAAGGGGCTTTGCTCAAAGCCGTACGTTCCTTGGAAATCGGTGTCAACTACTTGAGCATGAAAAAACTGGAAGGCAAAAATATTATCGAAATTGCCGAACTCTTGTCCAAACAGGATGATGAACGACTCTTTGTCGTTACCCAGGCACTGCGGGTTGGTATTAGCGAAGAAAAAATTCATAATATTACCGGCTATGATATGTGGTTTATCAACAAAATCAAAAACATCGTTGATTTGGAAGAAGACCTCAAAGCAAACGGCATGAACGAAGATAACATGCGGTTGGCAAAACGCTACAGCATGCCTGATGTCATTATTGCCGGATTTGTTGGCAAAACAGAAGAAGAAGTTCGCAATTTCCGCGTCAGCAAAGGCATTACACCGACATTCAAGATGGTTGATACTTGCGCTGCCGAATTTGAAGCAGCGACACCGTATTATTATTCCTGCTATGCTGATGAAGATGAAGTAAAACCCCTTGGCGACAAGAGCGTTATCGTACTGGGTTCCGGCCCGATTCGTATCGGCCAGGGCATTGAATTTGACTACTGCTCCGTTCATTCTGCCTGGGCACTGCGCAAAGCCGGCATGAACAGCATTATTGTCAATAACAACCCGGAAACAGTAAGTACGGATTTTGATACATCAGACAGCTTGTATTTCGAACCACTGACGGTCGAAGATGTCATGGCTGTTGTCGATAAAGAAAAACCCGTCGGTGTTATTTGTCAGTTTGGCGGACAGACAGCGATCAACTTGGCAGCTCCGCTGGCAAAACGAGGCGTCAAAGTATTGGGTACATCTGTCGAAGGCATGGACCGTGCCGAAGACCGTGAACGGTTTGATGAAGTGTTATCGAAATTGAACATTCCGCGTCCAGACGGCCGAATTGCAACGAGCGATAAAGAAGCGATGAAAGTTTCTCAGGAATTGGAATTCCCGCTGATCGTTCGTCCGTCTTATGTCCTCGGTGGTCGTGCTATGGAAATCGTTTACAACGAAAAAGAATTGGAACGCTATCTTCGTGAAGCCGTTATTGCTTCTCCGGACCATCCTATCCTTATTGATGAATACATGGTAGGTCGTGAAGTCGAAGTCGATGCCGTTGCCGATGGTACAGATGTATATATTCCGGGCATTATGGAACAGGTTGAACGCGCTGGCGTTCATTCCGGCGACTCCATTGCCGTATATCCGCCGCAGCATTTGGATGAAGATATGATTGACCAAATCGTCGATTATACGACACGTATTTCCTTGGAATTACAGGTCAAAGGGTCTGTAAATATCCAGTTCGTCGTATCCAAAGGCAAACTCTATATTATCGAAGTCAACCCGCGTTCCAGCCGTACCGTTCCGTTCCTGAGCAAAGTAACGCATTTCCCGATTGTCGAAATTGCGACACGCATTGCCTTGGGCGAAACATTGAAAGACATGGGTTACGGCAGCGGCTTAATGCCGGCTAAATCGCATGTCGCTGCGAAAGCACCGGTATTCTCCTTCAGTAAAATTGGCTTAGCTGAAATTGCCCTTGGACCAGAAATGAAATCTACTGGTGAAGTGATGGGCATCGGCAAATCCTATTCGGAAGCATTGTATAAAGCCGTTAATGGTGCTAAGATGCGAATTCCTGCAGGCGGCACGATTTTGGTTACTGTTGCAGACCGTGATAAAGCAGAAGCCCTGCAGCTAGCTCATGGATTTAAAGATTTAGGCTATCATATTATTGCCACAGAAGGGACAGGCAAGTACTTCACCGAAAATGGCATGCCTGTCGATGTAGTTCGTAAGATTCATGAAAATGGTGAAAACATTGCTACCCTCATTCGCGGCGGCAAGATTGACTTAGTTCTCAATACACTTACGTATGGCAAACATCCGGAACGGGATGGCTTCAACCTTCGCCGTATGGCCGTTGAACTGGCAGTTCCCTGCTTGACATCGTTGGATACAGCGCGCGAAGTACTCCGCGTATTTGCGAATAAAGGCAAAAATGACGGCTATCATCATGTCGCAGCTCTGCAAGATTACGACATGGATAAGTAATACATCATACTGGATAGCAAAATCCGCTTGATGAAGCTCTTCTAATTCATGAAGAGCTTCATTTTTTTGTATAATAAGTATATTTAAAAGTAAAAAGCAAGAAAATATATCGTTTTTATGTAAATAATACCGTATATATCTTGACATAATATGAAAATACATATATAATGAATAAAAATTCAATAATAACACAATGTGACAGTAAAATCATATTGCTGATATAGAAGAATGGAGATAGGTTGGCATGACAAAAGTATTTATTGATGGACATGAAGGTACGACAGGACTTAGAATTCATGAACGGCTGCAACATAGAAATGATATTGAACTCGTTCCTATTGCCGATGAAGTGCGTAAAGATCCGGCAGCGATCAAAGCGTGCATGAAACAAGCAGATATTGCTTTTCTTTGTCTGCCTGATGCGGCAGCCAAGGAAGCGGTTGAACTAGCGGCTGACTGCCACGTCCGCATTATTGATACGTCTACAGCTCATCGGACGGCACCGGGATGGACGTATGGTTTTCCGGAATTGTCCTCACAGCAGTCAGATAAAATTGCTGCTAGTGATCGAGTTGGGAATCCGGGATGTCATGCCAGCGGCGTGATTTCTTTGGTACAGCCCATCGTTCAAGCCGGACTCATGCCGGCTAATTATCCCGTTTCTGCCGTTTCACTTACGGGCTACAGCGGCGGCGGTAAAAAGATGATTGGTCAGTATGAAAGCGACGATAAGAGCGATGAATTGCAGGCACCGCGGCAATACGGTTTGGTACAAAAACATAAACATTTAAAAGAAATTGTAGCCATCTGCGGATTGGAACAAGAACCGATTTTTTCGCCTATCGTAGATGATTATTACAGCGGTATGGAAGTCATGGTTCCTGTCTTTACGGCGATGCTCAAGGGCAAGCCTTCGATGCAGGACGTATGGCACGTATTGGCATCCCATTATGAAAACAGTGCCTTTGTCCATGTATTGCCTCTTGGCGAAGACAAAGGCGGCTTTATTGCAGCCAACAGCCTCAGTGGCTATGACGATATGCAGATTATCGTATCCGGTAATGATGAACGCATTGTCTTGACGTCTTTATTTGATAATTTGGGAAAAGGCGCATCCGGCGCAGCCATTCAAAATATGAATATTATGATGGGTGTTGATCCCAAAACAGGATTGAACCTATTGAAATAAATACATGACATCCGTATTAGAAAGAAAGGTGGAGATCGTATGAAACAGGGACAAGATACAGCATGTATTCCTCAAGGCTTTTTGACAGCGGGAACGTACAGCGGTCTTTGTGATACGCGAGTAAAACTGGATGTAGCGGCTTTTGTCAGCCCTGCGAATTGCTCTATTCTTATTTCTGATACGGCTGGCTGCAGGCAGTATACGGGTAAAGCCGTACTGCTGCATAATGGCATGGCACTACCTCAAAATGTGCGGGGACAAGAAATCAAAACCGAAGTGTGTCAGGCTATTGCAGCGCATATGCATCTTTCCGTAACAGACGTTGTCTTTGCAGCGCAAGGCATTCAAGGTCAGTTCCGTCCGTCTCGTCTTATCAACAGTTTAGAAACGTTGACAGCCGCCTTGGCGTCGAGTCATATCGACCAAGTGGGCGCAGTATTGGATAATACAGGCGATTTGACGTATTGTACAATACCGGCGGGTAACCAAAGTATGCTATGCGGCATGGCCGCTGACGGTACACGAGAAAAAGCCGGATTAAGTGTGATACTGACAGATGCTGACGTGACGCCCCAACAATGGCAGGAAGCCATAGAACAATGCCGTCAAACCATTGACTTGGAAGGATTTACGTTGATTTGTATGGCCAATGGCGCGGCCAAAAAAACTATGTCTGCCCCACAACTGGCAGATGCTGTACAGAATCTTTGCAGACAGTTGGGATTTCAAGTATCCTTGCAGGCATGTTCCTAGTATAGCGAATAGAAATTTATATATTCCTGTGGTACAATGAAACAGGTATCATCTTGTTTCTTGTACCACTTTATCTTTCACGGAAACAGGGAGGAATTACGTAATGTTTGAAAGAAAAGATTTAATTGCTCATGATATACAATCCGTTACGAATGCGCAGAAAGCGCAGATTTTGATGAATGCTTTGCCTTATATCAAACGATATAGCGGCAAAATCGTTGTTGTCAAATACGGCGGTAATGCCATGGTCAACGAAGAATTGAAACGCACGGTAATGGGAGATATTGTGCTGTTAAATCTCATTGGCGTCAAAGTCGTTCTCGTTCATGGCGGTGGCCCGCATATCAAAGAAATTTTAAATCGCGTAGGCTTAGAATCCAAATTCCTCAATGGGCTGCGCGTTACCGACGCAGAAACCATGAAAATCGTGCAAATGGTATTGGCTGGCCAGGTCAATAAAGATTTGGTCAATCTCATTGGTTCGATGGGAGGCAATGCTATTGGGCTGTGCGGTCTCGACGATCAGATGATTAAAGTTACGAAACAAAGCGAAGAATTGGGATTTGTCGGTAAGATTACGTCCGTCGATGTAGAAATTATCAAGGACAACTTAGACAAAGGATATATTCCGGTTATTTCTACTATTGGCACGGATACGAAGGGACAGGCGTATAATATTAATGCCGATACGGCGGCTGCAGAAATTGCCGGTGCATTGAATGCAGAATGTATGCTGTCCATGACCAATATTGACGGCGTTCTCAAAGATAAAGACGATCCGACGTCTTTGATTACAGATATTACGGTCGAACAAGCTGTAAAATTAGAAAAAGAAGGAATTATTGCCGGCGGCATGATTCCGAAAGTACAGTGCTGCACCGATGCAATTAAAGGCGGCGTAAAGCGTGTCTTTATTATCAACGGCACCGTGCCGCATGCGATTTTAATTGAAATGTTAACAGAAGAAGGGTTGGGAACCATGTTTGTCGGCAGCCCTTCCGATGTAACACGATAAAAGAGAAATTCATTTCTGGACGAAAGGTTGTCACAAAACGACATAAATTTCAGAAAGTTCGTCGCCAGCTTCAATCCAAAGGCACGAAATCAGCAAAGCGTAAACTAAAAGCTATTTCAGGACGAGAGAACCGTTGGATGTCTGATGTAAACCATCAGATTTC
>CAKPYN010000020.1 GCA_934202965.1 uncultured Megasphaera sp. | reverse complement strand
TTTTAGAAAGTGAGGTGAGGCGGGCATTCCTCCCCGACCTAAGAGGTCGGAGTATCCTGCCCGCATTTTAGATGAAAAAGCCCTGTAAGGTCGCAACTTACAAGGCTTTTTTCTTATTTTTTCTTATTTTTTCTTATTTTTTCTTATTTTTTCTTATTTCTTTTTTTATCTCTTCTTTTCTCTTCTTTTCTTATCTATAAAGGTAACGCGTTACATCATACTGCCGCTACGGCTGGAAATGGCTGTTTTATGGGATATTTATTCTTGTATCGGTTTAGATTGTCATAAAAAAACAAACAAATTGGATATATTTCTCTCCTTCATTGCAAAAAAACAGGGCTGCAACAAAAGGAAATAGATTCATCCATTTTGTTACAACTCTGTTTGTCATACTCTTTGATGTGTATCGGTTACAGCCGTATCGTTCCTGTTCTTCAAACTCAAAACTAAAAACGTTTGCAGAAATACGGCAGCATTTACCTATTCTTGTTTATCTGGTTTTATTTCCTGCTGTGCAGCTTTTCGTTTTTTGAAAAACGGCAGGGCTACTTCCGGGAAAATGGTGTATCCCAATACGTCTTCCGGGCTGGCATCGGGGAATCCTTCGTCTGCCAATGCTTGTTTGGCTTTGCCTAGTTCCGGTTTCAAATCATCGGCCGGACGATGGTCAATGACCGGTTCGTCGCCAATACACATTTTTCGAAATTCTTCATCGATTTTGCCGGGTACGCGTCCGTATTTGCCGCGCACAATATCCCGCACTTCATTGGTGACGATTTTATATCGTCCGTACAAGACATTGAGAGCCGCTGCCGATCCGGCAATCTGACTGGTCGGCGTAACCAGCGGCGGATACCCTAAATCACGACGGACATTCGGCATTTCCGCCAAGACGTCATCAAAGCGGTCTTCTGCGCCTTGTCCTTTGAGCTGATTATACAAATTGGTCAGCATGCCGCCGGGAATCTGATATTTGCGAACAGCCGGATTAATTTGGCTTGGCATGGTAAGATTAAATTCATCGGCCAGTTCTTTGCGCACCTTTTTGAAATATTCTGTCAGCGGCCACAGCCGTTCTACATCAATATCTGTATCGTAAATGCTGTTTTGCAATGACATGACCATCGATTCCGTCGCCGGCTGGCTCGTTACTTCGCCAAAGGGAGATAAGGCCGTATCAATAATATCGACGCCGGCTTCAATAGCTTTCATATACGTCATTTCGCCAAAGCCGCAAGTACAATGGGTATGCAGCTCAATGGGGATAGATAAATGCTTTTTGAGCATGCGAACCAGATTATACGCATCGTACGGCGACAGCAGGCCGGACATATCTTTGATGCACAACGAATCGACGCCCATCCCTTGCAGTTCCATGGCAGCTTTGGTAAAAGATTCCATCGTATGAATCGGGCTGATCGTATAGACAATGGCCCCTTGTACATGAACGGATTTTGTATCTTTCGCCGCTTTAATGGCCGATTCCATATTTCTTGGGTCATTAAGGGCGTCAAATACGCGAATAATGTCGATGCCGTTATCGACAGCGCGATTGACAAATTCATAGACTACGTCGTCGGCATAATGACGGTATCCTAAAATATTTTGTCCGCGCAGCAGCATTTGCAGCGGTGTTTTTTTGACATGTTTTTTAATCGTCCGCAGCCGTTCCCACGGATCTTCATCCAAAAAACGCATGCATGTGTCAAAGGTCGCACCGCCCCAGCATTCCAGGGCATTATAGCCGATTTCATCCATGGCTTCTAATACGGGAAGCATTTGCCGTAACCGCATTCTCGTCGCTGCGATGGATTGATGCCCGTCACGCAGCACCGTTTCCGTAATTTTTACTCTTGCCATATGTATTCTATTCCTCCATGTATAGTAGTTTCTATTGCGATAGTATAGGTAATCTGTAAACCCTATCTTCTATTAGGATATAATTATCATTACATTTCATTATATCATACTTTGCCTAGAAAGGCAGATACATTTTGCGAGATTGGCTGTTCTTCTTGGGCATGGCATGCTCGGCAACACAATCACATATTTTTTCTAGTGCAATTGGGGCGGATATGATACACTGATAGCATAATAACATTCGTATAGGCTTACCATGCGCAGCCAAAGAAAGGAGTCGTTTCTATGATATCTTGTACACACATTACTGCCGTTTATTTTAGTCCTACGCATACGACAAAGACGATTTGTGAAACCATTGCCAAGGAATTATCCCTTATGCTGAAAATTCCTTGGGAAAGCCGCAGCTTTACCCTGCCTGCTGAACGAACGAAGCCGCTGCAATTTGACGAACAGGCACTGGTTATCTTTGGCGTTCCTGTCTACGCCGGCAGGGTTCCGAATTTTTTAGGCAAATTTCTCCACCAAACCATCGGAAACGCGGCCATGGCGATTCCTGTTGTCGTCTATGGCAATCGGGCCTACGATGATGCCCTGATTGAACTGCGTGATATATTGGAAACCTGCCATTTGCACACCGTTGCCGCTGGCGCGTTTATTGGCGAACATTCTTTTTCTCGGACTCTAGGCGGCGGCCGTCCCGATGCGAAGGACTTGAACATAGCCCGTCACTTTGCCCATACCGTTGCAAGTTCCTTAGAAAATAATCGCTACCATACGCCGATTCCCGTAAAAGGCCATGTACCCTATCGTCCGTATATGGTACCGCAAAAAAAAGACGGCAGTCATAAAACGATTACCAAAGTATTTCCTAAAGTTAGTGATGCCTGTACCCACTGCGGTATCTGTGCCTCTGTCTGTCCCATGGGAGCCATTGCGCCTGACTTTCACAGTTATACCCATTTTTGTATCAAATGCTGTGCCTGCGTCAAAGCCTGCCCTGTCCATGCACGGTATTATGATGATGAAACGTACTTGTTCCACAAAAAGCAATTAGAAGAACAATTTGCTCGGCGAGCCGAACCGGAAACGTTTATATAAAGGGGATTCGTGCCGACGAACGGGCAAAGACGGGCAAACGTGCAAAGACAAAGTCTCTGCACTCCTGTATATTCATTCTTTTTCGTGCCGCCGAAAAAGAACGAATCAAGAAAAAGGCGGCCGCCCAGAACTCCCATTCCTTTGAGAATAGCTGTCATTGCTAAATGGGCGAAACTCGCTACGCTCAAACAAACGCCCATTTTTAACGCAATGCCATCTATTCTCATTGTGCGGCTTTCGCCACACAACCAGTCATTTCCGTAATGGGCGGTTTGCAGACAAATGCGAACAATTACGGATAAGGATATGTTAGAAAACATTTATTATTCAATTCTTTACTTATGTATGCTAGTAATATTTTTGTATGTTTTATTTTTCTGTAATTATCATGCATGATGAAGTGATAGTACTTTACTGCATTAGCATAGATGAGCCTATGTTTGCTGTCGGTGTTTCTTGACAGATGTTGTTTTTACGGCAACCAAGCGAAATCTATCTTACATGACGAACGACACCGACCATTACGGGAGCGACCGTTGCGTCAGCATGACAGACGAAGGGCTTACGTTAAAAACGGTTGTGCTGCTGGGAGGAATGTGACTTCTTTCGCAGCGCTCCACCGCCCCGTCGAGCTTACAACCGTTTAGTAAGCCCTTTGGCTGGCAAGGGAGCGGGAGTTCTGGTCGGCGGATTTTTCTTTTTTGGTACTTTTTCTTTTTGTCCGCGCAAAAAGAAAAAAGTACATTAGCATATGTAAAAAAATACATTTATTAGAAAAAACAATTACACCCTAAAAATAAAAAAAAAACAAAAGCACGGTACATCCACCGCATCAGCAGGCATGTACCGTGTTTTTTATGTATTATTTATTTTCATGAAGAGCTTTCATAACATCGGGATCAATGGAAAAGGTGTGTTCTTTAGCCGGGAATTCGCGGTTCTGTACGTCCTGAATATAGGACTGCACGGCACCGACGATGGTTCTGTGCAAATCGGCATAGGATTTGGCAAATTTCGGGCGAAAACCACCGCTCATGCCCAGCAAGTCTGTGCAGACCAAAACTTGGCCGTCGCACTGATTGCTGGCACCAATGCCAATGGTTGCGGCTGTATGGAGCTGTTTGGTAATTTCAGCAGACAAATCAGCCGGTACGCATTCCAATACGACTGCAAAAGCACCGGCTTCTTCCAAGGCTTTGGCATCTTCTATCAGTTGACGCGCTTTTTCGATATTTTTTCCTTGTACTTTAAAGCCGCCGAATTGATGAACCGACTGAGGTGTCAATCCCAAATGGCCGACAACAGGAATGCCGGCTTCGGTCATTTTATAGACGGCTTCGCAAACCCGCGCGCCCCCTTCTAATTTGACGGCATCACAGCCGCCTTCTTTCATCAGCCGGCCTGCATTATGAAGAGCTTGTTCTGTGCTTTCTTGATAGCTCATGAAAGGCAGATCCCCTACGACCAACGCCCGGCTGACACCGCGTGTCACGCATGCCGTATGATGAATCATATCTTCCATCGTAACCGGCAGGGTCGAAGAATAGCCCATGACGACATTTCCCAAGGAATCGCCTACCAAAATCATGTCAATACCTGCTTCATCAACGTTCTGCGCCATGACATAATCATACGCCGTAATCATAGAAATAGGCTTTTTCTGTTGTTTCATGTCCTTAATCGTCAGGGTTGTTACTTTTTTGTTCATGCTTTTCTCCTTCTGCCACCGCAAGGATATGTATCAATTGCTGATACTGATTCGTTGTAATCGTTTGATTTGCCAGTGCCATTTGGGCCGTGAGTATGCCAAATGCTGTATAGGCATCATGAAAAGGCTGGGGCATGCAGGCCAAATGCTTTTGTACGGTTCCGATATCACCGCGGGCAATCGGGCCGGTCAGGGCATTTCGCACGAATGACTGCGATTGAATGTTGCCGGCTGTTCCCATAAACAGCGGCAGTAACGCCTTTCCGGCATCTTCCGGCGTATCGGTCCAACGACTCATCAATGCCTGTGCCGCAGCGACGGCCGTGACGACATAGTTGGAGCAAAAACAAGCTGCTCCGTGATACAACGCCCGTTCATCGGCCGGTACATAAAAGGAATGGCTGTGCAGCATAGATGCAATTTCCTTTGCCTGCGAAAACGCTGTGTCGTCGCCGTCTACGGCCATATAAATATGCTGTAATGCCGTTGCGGATGGCGCAGGAAAACTTTGCAGCGGATGCAGACTGCCTGTATGGATTCCCAACGCAGCCAACGGTTGCAGCACCGATACATCGGCGGCACCGCTTCCATGCAGCACCGTGTGTGTCGAAAAAACGACGTCTTTCCGATGAGCCAGCTTGTCGGCCAACGATTGACTGACAGGCTGTAATGCATCATCTCGGACAAGAAGCAAAACGACATCACACGCAAGAAGCAACTCTTCGCCATGTATGTACGGTGTCACACCGTATTGGTCTGCCTGTGCTTTTGTTTTTTGGGCTGTCGAGCCGGTAATGCCAACGACCTGTCCGGGTAATGCGAATACAAAAGAAGCGCCGACTCTGCCGGCGCCGATAATACCTATACGCATACACTAACTCCTAAAAAAAGCGCACTCCCCCGGGGAAATGCGCAACATGTACGTTTACAAGAATTCGTCCCGGTCTTTCGATCCAAGCGATATGCTATAAAATAAATTAAATTCACGTACGGCAACGTATTAGGTATAGATCGTATACGGATTCCATCCATATTGCCTTACGTTAGCATTAGCATACCATACTCATCGCTATATAACAAATTCCTAAACAGCATACATAGTCACTAATAGATAGCATATACATATAAACTGATGATTTCTATACCAGCGATACAAAAAAACTCTTCATACGCGTACGCATGTATTCGTGTCAACCACTCCCACTTCTAGAAGTGGGAGCTTGTAAGTCGGAGTTACATAGGTATTAGCGATTGTCATCTTCCTAATTCCGCCTACATCATCGGACAGTTGACGATGCCCGTTTTACCAAGGAGTTTACTCCGAGGTAGTTGGTATTCTTTCATACCGAGGATGATTGTCCCCAGAAATCCACATCGTACCAAGAAGCTGAATGTTCATAGCTCCGATACGATCGTCATTGGAACTATAACCGCACTGACAACGATACAAATGTCTGTGATGGTCACGGTTTCCGTTGTGGATAGTTCCGCACTTTGGACAACGCTGAGAAGTATATTTAGCTGAAACTTTCAGTACTTCTGAACGATTTTCGTGAGCTTTGTAAGTTAGAAATTGTTCTAATTGGTAAAATGCCCAGCTTTGCAGATCGTATTTCTGTTTTGCAGTTCTGGATAGATTCGATTCCTCGAAACTAACGCCTGTTAAATCTTCAAGTACGAAAAGCGTATCTTTACCGTATTTCTGGATGAGTGTCTTAGAAATCTGATGGTTTATATCAGACATCCAACGGTTCTCTCGTCCTGAAACAGCTTTTAGTTTACGCTTTGCTGACTTCGTGCCTTTGGATTGAAGCTGGCGACGAACTTCTTGGAATTTATGCCGTTTTGTGACAATTTTTCGTCCAGAAATAAATTCAGTTTTATCCTGTTCGTCATAGCTTACTGTCAGAAATCGCAAGCCACGGTCGACTCCTACAACATGTCGAACGTTCTCTTTCTGAAACTCTTCGACAGCCTTAGTAACAGGAATATGCAGATACCATACTCCTTTGAGTTCAACTAGTTTTGCCGTGCCAAGGCTCCACGAACCGTCAAGATATTCGGCGAAATGCTCACCTCGAAATGTGCATTTCGTTCGATTGCCAAGTGTATTGATGGATAGAGTTTGTCCGTTATCAACGAAGCTGTAGTCGCGGTTACGAACCAAATCAGCTTGCGGACGGCTGAAAAATACAGGTTTCCAAAGCCATTCAAGTGTTTTGGTACTATAGTTCCAGTTATCTTTTTCGTCTTTGTATTTATACGGATTTTGAAAAAGCTGCTGTTTAACCGTTTTATAACGGGCGATAGCCGTCTTGATTGCAGACTGTGCTAGCTGTGACTTTAACCAAAAGTAATCACGAAGGTCGCTGTACAATTCTTTGTTAAGGCTTTGATACGTCAAGTTAAACTGATTGTCGAAAATATGCTCTGATACAAAGTTACAAGCCTGACGATACTGTTCAGTCATCTGTTGAAGTAGGAGTTCCTGTTCTGGAGAAACATTGATACGAAGTTTTATAGTTTTGGTTAGATTGGACATTTTCTCACCTGCCCTTCTAAAGTTATATTACTTTCATCAAAAATGTTATATCGTATATTTTGTTGAAATTCTAGCGCTTTAAGAAAGTGAGGTGAAACGGGCAGGATACTCCGACCTAATAGGTCGGAGTATCCTGCCCGCATTAAAGATGAATATCTATATTAATACCAACGTGTCATTGGTAGATCATTTTTTGTGCCTTTGGTCATCAGTACTTGATGAATATCAATATTGCCAATAAAGAACGATACGGCACAACCTAATAAATATAATTCCCACATACGAACAAATTCTTCGCCTTTCATTTCCAATACCTTGTCGCGTACTGGTTCAAAATTATGATACCAACACATGAGGGTCTTGTAATAATGACGGCGCAGGCTTTCTACATCGATGACTTGGAAATCATCGTCATAGGCCAAGCTAATGATTTCACGCAGGGATGGCAAGGTTCCGCCTGGGAAAATATATTTACGCATCCACGGATTATCGATTTTTTCATCGTGACCGCTAATGTAATGAAGAAGGAACATACCGCCGTCTTTCAACAGCCGGCTTGCATCTTCCATATAAAGAGGATAATTGGAACGGCCGACATGTTCCAGCATGCCGACACTGACGATACGGTCGAACTGCATATCTTTATCCAGCAAATCCCGGTAATCGATCAAGTCGATATGGACTTTATCCTGCAATCCCAATTTTTCAATCCGTTCTTGGCCTTTTTTCCATTGTTCCTTACTTAGCGTGCAACCATAACCGGTAATATCATATTTTTGAGCTGCTTCAATCAAAAGGTACCCCCAGCCGCAGCCGATATCCAACAAGGTCATTCCTTTTTGTAAATGAAGTTTTTCCAAGATATAGTGTACTTTATTATGCTGTGCTTCTTCCAGCGTATCCGTATCCTTTTTGAAATAAGCGCAGGAATAACTCATCGTCGGATCGAGCCACATCGAATAGAAATCATTGCCCAAATCATAATGGGACGATACTTGTTTTTTCTGAGCCTGTTTGGATTCTGACGGGAACAACAGCCGTTTTAAAGCAGAGCGGTCTGTCGAGAAGTTGTTTTGCTGGGATAAAAAGCACTGTAATGCCGTAAATAAATCGCCTTCAATGGTAATATCTTTACGCATGTAGGCTTCACCTAATGCTAATGACGTAGAACGCATCAATTCCTTTTTTGGAATATCCTTATGCACCGTAATCGTAAAAGCCGGTGTCCCTTCCCCAATCGTATAGGTTTTATCATGTAAAACAACGGTAAAACAATACTTATCAAACTGACTTAAATAATGCACGAAAAAGGTATCTAAAATATGCATTCTTTTTCTCTCCTTTCATGATATATTAGTTTACTCTTACCACAAAAAACTGCAAGAGAAATAGGAGTACTTTGTCTTCCTTTTTTAGAAAGACAAACATGATTATTTATTATTTTTAGTTTCTCCTTCTTTTTCCAGTCGCTGCCATTCGCTCTTGGCTGTCGGAGCCCATTGTTTGGCATATTCAACACATTTTCCGCAAAGATGTTCTACCGATTCCGGTGACTGCATATCCGTCGAATGCGCACCGCTTTTATGAACCATTTTTACCAAGTACTGCGGGTTTTCCAACATCGGGCAAGGCTGAAGCTGATTTTTATTGAACGGCTGCTGACGGCCATATTCTTTGAACAACGGCTGCTGCAAGCATTCAAGCAGGCTCTTTTCTTTGATGTTGGCACTGGAGTAATGAATAAATACGCACGGTTCAACGTCGCCATTCGGATTAATATGACAGTAGTTACGGCCACCGGCTACGCAACCGCCAACGAACTGACCATCGTTTTGGAAGTCCATGGCAAAGATAGGTTTGCCGCCTTCTTCGGAACGAATTTCACGAACACGGCGAATCATGTATTCACGCTGTTCTTTTGTCGGCAGTAAATCAACAGAAGCATCATTGCCAACCGGCATGTAATGGAAGTACCATGTGTACCATGCGCCTTTGCTGATAATCATATCCAAGAATTTATCCGATGTAACGGTGTCAATGTTTTTGCTGGTGTAGCAAATGGATGTACCAAATACCAAGCCATGTTCACGCAGTAAATCCATGGCATGCATAACTTTCTGGAAGTCCCCTTTGCCGCGGCGGCTGTCGTTGACTTCTTCAAAGCCTTCCAAGCTGAGAGACAGACTCAAGTTGCCGACACGCTGCATGTTTTTGCAGAATTGTTCATCAACGAGTGTGCCATTCGTAAACGCATGGAATTCGCAGTCTTTATGTTCTTCGCAAAGACGCAAGACATCTGCTTTACGAACCAGCGGTTCGCCACCGGTCAGCAAATAAAAATGAACGCCCAGTTCTTTTCCTTCTGTAACAATCTTATTCATGATGTCATAGCTCAAATTCATAGTATGACCATATTCAGCAGCCAATGCAATGCAGATTGCAGGCGCTCGTCGGGTCAAATAAAATCGCCCAGGGAATGTTGCAACCATATTTCTTTTTTGCTGCGTTACGCGTATTCAAGCCAAAGAAACCAGCTTCAAATCCCAAATCCATGACGGCCCGTTTTACGACATTGCGATCCAATTCATTCAACGCTCTGTTTAAGAAATGCAGCCATTTGCCATTGGAGGTAATCAAGCGGCGTGCATCATCAAAGGACTGTTTTTCAAATAAACTGCCGAAATATTTTTCCATGACATCGGTCAGCCGCAATAACGTTTTTTGTCGTTCAGCTAAATCTTTTTCATCCAAAATATGATCAACCAACAGTTCTACTGTTTTCATTTCTGCTTCATGTAATACATTTATCATACCTTATACGCTCTCCTTTATGAAGTACGTATAGGATAACTCCATACCGGCATATCATAAAGCTATTTATTCATTATCTGTTTATTTTACGTCATAAACAGACATATATCATCATAAAAAACCGTATATTCTATTTGTCTATTAATTTATATCATTATGTATTCTCTTAAGGCATTAATATAAGCTCTTCCTACGGGTATTTCTATCGCATTCTTTCCTTTTAGGACTAATAAATATCCTCTTTTAAACCACAGTTTAATTTGATGTATCTCTTCTACATTGACAATATAATTACGATGACAGCGAAAAAATGTATCTTTAGGCAGTTGTTTCATCATATTGCGAAGGCTCATGTAGACTTCATGTTGATCGCCATTTTTCATCGAAATATGGACACATCGATGTTGTCCATAAATATATTGAATATTCAAGCAGTCTATGACTTCCATCGTATCCCCTTTATCTACGGCTAATCGGCGAAGAGAAGGAACGGTTGATTCATGCATAGGCACTTCCTCCATTACTTCTTTGGCTTGCATCATCCATTGGCACCGCCGGAGTGCTCGCTGTATGTTTTCTTCATCAAACGGTTTCAATACATAATCTACAGCCGATACTGCAAAGGCTTCCGCTGCATATTGTTTCGTTGAAGCTGTAAAAACAAGCAATGGCTGATACGTTTCTGCCTGTCTCAATACATGCGCCACTTCTATTCCTGAAATAGCAGGCAATTCGCTGTCCAAAAAAATAATATCCGGTTTATGCATCATAATGGCAGCTAATGCTGTTTCACCATCTGTACAAACCGATGTAATCGTGATCGGTACCTGTAATTTAGCCAAAATATGTTTTAAATTTACCCCTTCATTTGCTTTATGAACAGCAATCATTCCTGTCCATTTCATAGCCTGTTCCCCCTTTATACATGCTATACTTTATTCGTATCCATATGGATATAATACGTCTTTTGTCCAGTTATAACAGATAGTGTACCTGTATGCAGCGTATTGTCTTCCTGCCATGTAATGGCAAAGGGATAGCGAAGACGGGCTCTCTTTACGGTAACATTGTGATATCCTCGAACACGTGACGTGTCTTTGCGATGATATAAAACACATACCCGTTCCGCCTGCAGCGTATCTAGTACGGCAAATAATTGCTGTTGATACCGTCTGGTATCCACGAGTTCCCCCATAGCCGGTGTATAGGCGCCGGCTAATACCTGTAAGGCATCATCGAGTTCGCGCGTCGCCTGCAGTCCTGTCCGTATGACATGAATGCCGGCTTCGATAAAGGCCTGTTTCATATAGGCACTGCGCCGGACACCTTCACAAATGGATAAGGGCGTATACGTTCCTTGCCGATACATCTCAGCTAGTTCCGTATTGTCAATGACGGCAACGGGATAAATTCTCGCTATATCCGGTTTTAGCTGACAAATCGCACGCGTCGTCTGCTGCAAACTGGCCATATCTTCTCCCGGCAGTCCCGGCATGAGCTGATGGCCTACGGTAAAATTTCGGGCACGAAGCAGTGCCGTAGCCTCAATGACATCGTCTGCCGTATGGCCGCGTTTTGCGCATCGCAGCACGTTGTCGTCCATAGACTGCACGCCCAATTCGACAATCGTCATGCCATAAGCTGATAACCTGTCTAAAACAGCCGTGCTGATACAGTCCGGGCGAGTAGAACAGCGAATGGCCGCTATCTTGCCGCATTGCAGTGCTTCATAGGCCGGCTGCAGCAACGTTTCTTGCATGGCGACGGGAATGGCCGTAAAACTGCCGCCATAAAATGCCACTTCCCAATGACGCGGCTCGGTAACAGAAGAAAGATACCGTTTGATTTCATCGGCAACGTCTTCGCCCGTTGGTACACCTTGCTGTCCCGTTATCTTCCATTGATTGCAAAATACACACCGATAAGGACAGCCAATATGAGGAATAAAAATAGGAATAATTGAAGTTTTCATCGTATCACCTAAAAAAAAGACAATGTGGCTCAGCCACATCGTCTTTATAATGCATGTAATCGGAGTAATGCTTCGTGAGCAGCATGTTGTTCTGCATCTTTTTTGGTTTTGCCTGCGCCTTCACCCAAAACCTTCCCATTCACAATAACTTCCATGTAGAATGTCTTATTATGATCCGGCCCTTCTTCGCGGCACAACACATATTCAATCTTCTGTTCGCCATCACGCTGTACAAATTCTTGAAACAGTGTTTTATAATCTTTTCCGTATTCGCCCGTTGCTACTAAGGACAAGTAATCCTTGAGCTGATGAAGAATAAATTTACGTGCTTCTTCATAGGACGAATCAATATATATCGCTCCTACGACTGCTTCAAAGGCATCGGCCAAAATGCTGGCGCGTGTTCGGCCGCCTGAAGCTAATTCGCCCTTCCCCAAGAGGATATAATCACCCATATGAAATTTCGCGCATACCGAAGCCAGCGGCGTTTCACTTACGACACTGGCCCGGGCTTTCGATAATTCTCCTTCAGGCATATGCGGATACTGTAAGAAAAGATACTCTCCTACGACCAAATCCAGAATAGCATCACCCAAAAATTCAAGGCGTTCATTATAATATCCATGTTTTACTTTATTTTCATTGGCATACGATGAATGTGTCAATGCCTGATCTAAAATAAGCAAATTATGAAAGGATGAAAGCCCTAATACGTCAATGAATTTTTCTAACTGTTCTTTTCTGTCCGTCTTCATTCACACAGTCTTCTCTAGTCTTGATTATTCAGCATACTTTTTGAAAAGCAGCGTTGCATTGTGTCCGCCAAATCCAAAGGAGTTGGAAATCGCTACGTTGACATCTGCATCTACAGCTTTTCCCGGTACGTAATTTAATCCTAATTCTTTCAATTCGTCTTCTGGTTCTTCCAAATTAATCGTCGGATGAACTTTACCCGATTCAATCGTCATGGCACACGCAATCGCTTCGACAGCACCTGCTGCACCGAGAAGATGACCGGTCATGGATTTGGTTGAGCTAATGAGCACATCTTTAGCATGTTCGCCAAATACACGGGCTACAGCTTTGGATTCATTCAAATCGTTCAAATGGGTAGACGTGCCGTGGGCATTGACATAATCCACATCATCCGGTGTAAGGCCTGCATCGGCAATCGCTAACTGCATGCATTTTGCCTGCTGAATACCTTCCGGAGCCGGTGCCGTAATATGATATGCATCGGCGTTGCTTCCATAGCCGCCGATTTCACAATAAATATGGGCGCCCCGTTTTTTAGCATGCTCCAATTCTTCCAATACAACAATGCCTGCGCCTTCGCCCATGACAAAGCCATTGCGGTCTTTATCAAACGGACGAGATGCATGGGCCGGATCGTCGTTATTGGTGCTGAGTGCTTTCATGGCAGAGAAACCAGCAACAGCACCCGGAGATACGGCTGCTTCCGTACCGCCGGCAACAGCTGCGTCTAATTCGCCGCGCTGAATCATGCGGTATGCATCACCGATCGAGTTAGTGCCTGTGGCACATGCCGTAACGACACTGGCACAATGACCTTTCAAGCCAAAGAAAATAGATACCTGGCCGGAAGCCATATTTGCTATCATCTTAGGTACGACAAAAGGATTGACACGGGACGGGCCTTTAGAAAATAAGCCTTTATACAAATTATGAAGCGTTTCCATACCGCCAATGCCGGTGCCTACAATCGTACCAATACGATCGCGGTCTTCATCATCCAAATTCATTTTGGAATCATCTAACGCCAATTTAGCTGCTGCTACAGCATACTGCGTAGACGGGTCCATGTGGCGAGCTTCTTTTTTATCAATACCATAATCAGATGGATTGAAATCCTTTACTTCGCCGGCAATGCGAGCTGCATATTCAGTCGCATCAAAGTGGGTGATAGGGCCGATTCCGTTCTTACCGCTAAGCAAGGCATTCCAAAAAGTTTCTTTGCCAATGCCTACAGGAGAAATGACACCTACGCCTGTAATCACTACACGTTTTTCCAAAGTTTTCACCTCATTATCAAAAATCATCCGTGAATGAATTACTCAGGGATTTCATCCATTTCACGTTTAAGATATGCAAATATGTCTTTTACCGGCAGAATATCGTGAATTTCCTGCATTCGTCTGCCGGAGAACACTAAGCCTGTTTCTACATCGCCTTGCTGTGCCCGCGTTAATGCGCGGATAATACAGTATTTATGGCTGCATTTTTTCAGACAGTGGTCACAATGTTCCGGTGCTGGTGCCGTTCCCAGTAAGATACGTTCTGAAAAAGGCGTACGGATAGCCTGTCCCGGCAATCCAACCGGACTGTGTACCAAAATAAAGTCTTCTGGGCTATTGGCTCTCAAATAGACTTTTTTGAGCTCATCGGCGCCGTTTGATTCCACACTAGCGGCAAACCGGCTGCCCATTTGTACGCCGTCAGCACCGAGTCGGAGCATGTCCGCAATATCTTCGCCATGAAGTATGCCGCCTGCACCAATAACGGGAATAGAGACAGCGTTTCGTACTTCCGGCACAATCAGCCGGCTTGAACGATTGGTTCCCAGATGCCCGCCTGCTTCTGCCCCTTCTACAATGACGGCAGCAGCACCCAGGGTTTGGGATATTTTAGCTAGCTTAGCAGAAGATACAATCGGCACAATAGGGGTACCGCTTTCTTTTCCCCAGGCAAACATATCCCGAGAAAATCCCGCTCCTGCTACCACTAGATCGATTCCTTCTTCAATTGCAGTAGTTACAATCCCTTTGAATTCACGGGCTGCAACCATTACATTTATACCTATTATTCCGGTCGGCGCCAATTTTCTGGCCAAGCGGATTTCATATCTTAGTTCTTCAAAGGGCATGCCAGAGGCCGCAATAAGGCCAATACCGCCTTCATTGGCTACTGCTGCGGCCAACCGGGCTGTGGACAATCTAATGGCCATGCCGCCCTGGACGATTGGCACCTTTGCTACGAGCTTACCTATTTTCAATTCTGGCAGCTTCACTCTGTTTTCCTCCATTCAAAGACACCTTCAGGGGATGCCGCACGGCTTCCCCTTCCGGCTCTTATTGCATACTTACGCTTTTTTTTCCTTTTCGATGTAATCAACTGTATCTTTAACAGTTTTGATTTTTTCAGCAACATCGTCAGGGATTTCGATATTAAATTCTTCTTCGAAAGCCATGATCAGTTCAACAATGTCCAAGGAATCAGCACCTAAATCATCAATGTAAGCGGCATCCATTTTGACTTCTTTTTCGTCAACACCCAACTGTTCAACAACAATGCTCTTTACTTTTTCAAATGTAGCGTTTTCGCTCATATTCCATTCACCCCCTTTCATTGGAGTATACATTCTATTTACATTACCATGCCGCCGTCTACGTTGAGCACTTGGCCGGTAATATAACTTGCGCAATCAGAAACCAAGAACAATACGGCCTTGGCTACTTCTTCCGGCTGTGCCACACGGCCCAGCGGAATGATTTTCAGCATTTCATCTTTGACAGCATCGCTCAAGACAGCCGTCATATCCGTATCAATGCATCCCGGTGCAACGGCATTGACGCGAATGCCGCGGGAAGCCAATTCTTTAGCAACGGACTTGGTAAATCCAATAATACCGGATTTAGCAGCCGCGTAGTTAGCCTGACCGGCATTGCCCGTAAGGCCCACAACGGACGTCAAATTGACAATAGCACCGCTGCGCTGTTTCATCATGATTTTCGTAACGGCTTTGGTGCAGAAAAACGTACCCGTCAGGTTCGTATCCAATACAGCCTGCCAATCAGATGTTTTCATGCGCATGAGCAATCCGTCGCGCGTAATACCAGCATTATTAACTAAAATATCAATGCTGCCAAACTGTTCTTTGACTTGTTTCATCATTGCCGTTACAGCGTCTTCATTAGCTACGTCACATTGAATGGCAATGGCCTGACCGCCTTTTTCTGCAATGGCTTTCTGCGTTTCTTCAGCAGCAGCTGTATTGCCCGCATAAATAACAGCTACGTTGGCGCCTTCTTCTGCAAGGCAAAGGGCAATAGCGCGGCCGATTCCGCGAGAACCGCCTGTAACAATAGCCGTCTTACCTGTTAAATGCATTTTATCGAACCCCCTGGAAAAATTCAAGTGTTTTCTGTAAAGATGGAATATCTTCTACGTTTTCGCTGTGAATAGCCCGATCGATTTTACGGTTAAATCCGCAAAGCGTCTTGCCAGGACCCACTTCGACAAACGTTTCGGCACCGAATTTCTGCATCGTCTTGGTGCAGTCAATCCAAAGAACCGGGCTTGCTGCTTGTTTGACGAGCGAAGCTTTAATATCAGCAGCTGCCGTTTCAATCTGACCGTTTACATTGGCAACGACCGGAATCTTGGCATCGGAAATCGTAATCGAATCCAATACATCTACCAGTCGTTTGGCAGCTGGTTCCATCAACGTGCTGTGGAATGGGGCGCTGACATGGAGAATGACGGCCCGTCTAGCTCCTGCTGCTTTCATTTCGGCTGCTGCCGTTTCTACGGCTTTCGTGCTGCCGGCAATAACGATCTGCCCTGGGCAGTTAAAGTTAACAGCCTGTACGACACCGCCTTGTGCGGAAACAGACGCACAAATTTCTTTAATTTTTTCTTCATCTAGTCCCAAAATAGCAGCCATGCCGCCTTCACCAAGAGGAACAGCTTCCTGCATAAACTGACCGCGAAGACGTACCGTCCGTACAGCATCGGCAAAAGACAAGGCACCGGCAGCAACTAATGCAGAATATTCGCCCAGGCTGTGGCCTGCGGCAATATCCGGTGTCATCCCTTCTTGTGCCAGCACCCGGCAGCATGCCGTGCTGGCTGTCAAAATAGCCGGCTGGGTATTATAGGTTTTCATCAATTCTTCATCGGGACCTTCAAAACAAAGGTTAGTTAAAGAAAATCCCAAGGCATCGTCTGCTTCTTCAAATACTTCCCGGACTACCGGATAGGCTTCGTATAAATCTTTGACCATGCCCACTTTCTGTGCTCCCTGACCGGGAAATACAAATGCTTTTTTCATCGTATCGTTCACCTCATTATCCGTACTGTTTAATACCATTTCATGACTAAGCCGGCCCATGTAAGACCTGCGCCAAAACCAGCCAGCACGACAATATCGCCGCGCTTCATGCGGCCTTCACGATTGGCTTCATCCATGGCAATCGGAATAGACGCGCCAGATGTATTGGCATATTTATCAATATTGACAAATACTTTATCCATTGGAAGATGCAGTCGTTTGGCTGCCGACTTAATAATGCGGATGTTGGCTTGATGGGGAATGAGCAAATGAATATCTTCATGCTGAAGACCAGCCCGTTCCAATGCTTTTTCAGCCGTCTGTCCCATGACTTTGACGGCAAATTTATATACTTCTTTGCCGTCCATTTTGATATATGTTAAATGTTTTTCTCTCGCTTCATCTGTCGGCAGAATCGCAACGCCGCTGGAGGGAATATTCAAATATTTACCGCCGTTGCCGTCAGCACCCATATCAGCACCCAAAATTCCATAGCCGTCCGGTACGACCCCCAATACGGCTGCCCCTGCACCGTCACCAAAGAGGACGCATGTATTACGATCGGTGAAATCCATAAAACGGCTTAAAATTTCTGCCCCAATGACCAAAACTTTTTTACACATGCCGCTTTGAATATACTGAGCTGCCGTAATTGCCCCATAGGCAAATCCCGAGCAGGCTGCGTATAAATCAAATACAGCTGCGTTTTTAGCACCCAGATTTTTTTGCACAATACATGCGGTTGAAGGAATCGTCATATCCGGCGTCAGCGTGCAGACAATAATCATATCCAATTCTTCCGGCGTCGTATGTGCCATTTCCAATGCCTGCAAGGCTGCTTTCGTGCACATATCCGATGTATTCATGCCGTCCGGAGCAAAATGACGCTGCTTGATGCCCGTACGGGTCTGAATCCATTCATCCGATGTATCTACCATTTTTTCTAAATCTGCATTCGTAACGGTCTTTTCCGGCACATAATGGCCTGTTCCTAAGACACCAGCTGATTTAGTCTGCGTTATCATATTTATCATATTGTTCAACCTCTTCTTCCTCAATACTCTTGCGAATATGACCTACTACATCTTTCTCTACTAATTCGCCGGCAACACGAATGGCATTTTTAATAGCTTTTGCTTTGGAACTGCCGTGGCAGATAATAAAGCTGCCATTGACGCCTAATAACGGAGCACCGCCATATTCCGTAAAGTCCAACCGCTTTTTCAGCGATTTCAACGCAGGATACACAGCCAAGGCACCCAATTTAGCAATAAAGCCGCTGTGTTTAATGGTATCTTTGACTAAACGAATGATAAACATAGCCATGCCTTCGCCAAATTTTAAAATGACATTGCCCACAAAACCGTCACACACAACGACATCTACCGTACCCTTGGGAATATCTCTGCCTTCTACATTTCCATAAAAAGAAATGGTTTTCAGCTTTTCCAGTAACGGATACGTAGCCTGGGACAATTCATTGCCTTTCGATGCTTCTTCACCAATATTTAACAATCCTACCGTAGGCTTGTCTACGCCAAGGATATATTTCGCATAATGGAATCCCATAATTGCCCCTTCAACCAAATGCTTGGGCTTGCTGTTGGAATTGGCTCCCGAATCCAGCAATACAGTAATTCCGTTTTTAGAAGGAATCGGCGTCGCAATGCAAGGGCGTTCAATTCCTTTGATGCGGCCCAGTCCCAATAATGCGGATGTCACAGCAGCTCCCGTACTGCCGGCAGCCACAACGGCATCACAGGTTCCTTCTTTGACAAGTTTCGTTGCCACTACAATGGAAGCATCTTTTTTCTTGCGAAACGCTTGTGCTGGATGCTCACCCATATCAATGACCTGACTGGCATGAACAATCGAAAGGCGTTCGTTTTCTTTTTCCCCATAGCTTGCCAGTACTTCTTCTATTTTTTTTCTATCACCTACTAAGACGACATCAAAGCGATACGCTTTGACAGCTTCAATCGCACCCAGTACGATTTCTTCTGGTGCATAATCGCCGCCCATAGCATCTACAGCTATTTTCATACTTACGTTACGCTCCATTATTCTAAAGATTCTATAATAAATTTCGTGCGAAATACTTCTTTCGCATTCTTTCGTATTTTCACCCATACATAGTATTTCTGGTCGCGGCGGCGAATCACTTCTGCCACGGCTATCAGCTTGTCCCCAACGGTAACAGGCTGTTTATATTTAATATTGGCTACAACAGGAATACATACAGGCAGATCCAGGACTGCTCTGGCAAGGGATGTCGCCTGGGCATATAAATACTGGGAACGCACAATGTGCGCTTCATCTACCATATCTGCTGTTGCCGTCATCATGGAAATCGCATTACGACCGACTGTACAATCCACCAGTTCACCGACAAAACCGGAACTTTTCTGTTTAGGCTGCGCGGCTTCCGCTTTTTGCTTAATGCGGATACGCATTTCCGGAATTCCCAGGGCCATACGGTCCAAACGGATAGTAGCTACACTGACGGAAAATTCTTCAGCCAATTCTTCGTCATTAATAAATGGATTTTCTTCTATTCGCTTTTTTAGCAGGGTATGTCGTTTATCTCTCGCTATACGGACCATTTCATCACCTTTAACAATTATGACCAAGTACTAATAGTACATACAACTAGAGATTATATAATGTTTCGCAAAGTTTTGCAAGTATAAAGAAAAGAAGTACGCATTCAATCATTTCATGTCATTGAACTGCTGAACGCATACTTCACACTCCTTAGTACTTATCAAAATCCATTTCATTTAATACATCGCGTAATTTTTCCAATTCTTCTTTGGTCAGCGTAATGCCCTTCGTCATGGCCTGATAATCCGGATCCCAGGAACGCAAATCAAATTTAGGTGCGCGATTATTCCAGCTAATATACGTTAATTCTTTGCGCCAGCCATCCTTATTTTCTGACAAGGTGCCGCACACATCTTCAATATTAAAATTTAATTGAGCCATTGTATACCCTCCCAAAGACGCAATATCGCGTTTCAATTAGATTCATAGTAAAAACAACATCAGTTTATATAATAGCAAATATACCGTGTATGTCAATCATTAGTCCCTAAATCACAGGATTCCTTTTATAGCGAAAATCAATACCTCTTTGCTGTGCCATATCATATTGGTATATACCCGCCTGTTAATGGGCAGAACGCCGTTTAAATAAGCCGCCGTGGGCTTCATTAATATCAAAAATAGAGACAAATGAATTGGGATCGACACGCCGTATGGCTTCTTTGACTTTCGTTATTTCCAAGCGTGATACAACGCAGTATAATACCATCGTTTTTTCTCGTTTATACGCACCTTCACCGTTTAATAAGGTAACGGCGCGTCCCATATCGGTCAGACAGCGGGATACATCATCATGATACGACGTCACAATCAACAAGCCCTTCATTTCATCCAGCCCGTTGGTCACAATATCAATCATTTTGTAGGCAATGAAATAGGCAACCAGTGAATACATAGCACTGTCCCAACTAAAGACAAATCCCGAACTGCCCAAAATAAACAAATTGAAAAACATGATAATTTCGCCAACAGAAAAGGGCGTTTTCTTATCGGCAATAATCGCCAAAATTTCCGTGCCGTCCAGCGAGCCGCCCCAGCGGATAATCAGGCCTACGCCCAATCCAATAATAATGCCCCCATAAATGGTGGATAAAAAAGGGTCCGATGTGACCGGTGCATAATGAATAAATTTACTCCAGCCAGACAAACACACAACCGAAAAGAGGGACAGTATCGTAAACAACGCCCCTATTTTTTTATATCCCAAGACAAAAAAAGGAATATTCAACAGCACGATAAATACACTAAAGCTTACGCCTGTCAGTTGCGCCGCCATCAATGCCAGCCCGACAACGCCGCCGTCAATAACCTGGTTGGGCACCAAAAACACATCCAGCCCTATCGTATAAATCAATGCGCCAAAGGCCAAGCCCAGCACGCGCACTCCATATGTCAGCATGTTTTTCCTCCCTTTGCCCGTATATAGCGAAGCCCGATAATCCAGGCGACGAAATCATCTACCGGTTCCGGCGGATATTGCAGTGCCAGCGGCACAAGCCGCCGCCATCCTTTACGCGGCGTATATTTAAAATACAATTTCCGCCCTTCTACGGTCGTATATCGTTCGTCAATCAGGGAAAAGGTAATCTGTTTATTGCCTTCGCGAATCCATGCTTCTACGCAAGGCTGCAAGTGTTTATGATTGGTACCGTTTCCCATGACAATATGATGAAATGCCCGTTTTTCATAGGCCTGTTGTAAATAGGATACAAGCTGCTTTGTCGGAACAATCTTCTTTTCTACTAATGTACCATCTTCTTGTAATATAGCCGTGCCCGTTTTTTCCGAACCCGGATCAATCGCTGCAATCATACTCGTTCTCCTATTCATTCGCCGGTTCTACCAAAATATCCACACCCAGCGGGCCGGCTGTATATGTATCACTCATGGTCACTGCCCGCAGCACGACGTTGCTGCCGCTGTACGATTTGATTTTGGCAATGGCATCAAACATTTCCGTTACAGTCACAGCCCCAACATTTCCGGTCAATGGATCGGGCAGCATGCCTCTCATTTGAGCATTTTTATTGACATTGTGAAGGAACCGCAAGACCAGCAATTCTGTATTTTCTGTCGATTCCTGTGCCGGAAGTTTGGCTTCGTATACCGTTTCGCCGCGATGATATACCAGCTGATTATCATACATTTCAATATGAACCAGTGTCGGTTCCCCTAGCATAATATTACCGGCTGCAATGACGCGCAATAATTTCTTTTTATTGCCGGACTGCTGCAACTCATGAATGACCGATTCAAATTCGTCCGGCGAAATATACACGAGTACCGCATTTTCATCTTGAATGCCCAAGCGCCGGCAAATCATCGTATTGGTCTGATTCATGGCCTGGCTGACTTCTTGGCGCGTTGCCGCTTCGTTCATGCCGCCATTCAAGACAATACTGGACAATACTTCACCAGCTCTAAAAATCACAAAGCCTTCCCGAATATGGGTCATCGTTTGATTTAACAAGCGAATCCGTTGATCCAAGGTTTGGATGGTCGTCATCATCTGCTGTTTCGTTTCTTCCAGCATAGTCAAATCCTTTTGGGCTTTTTCTTTATCGGATACAGCTGCATCGCGGGCCGCTTCAGCTTCTTCCTTATCTGTTTTCGCTTCGTCCATGGCTACTTGAATAATAGATAACTGCCGTGTTTTATCATCACGTGCCTGCTGTGCCTGCTGCAAATCCAGCTGGGTCAGGCGAATTTCCTCATTTTTCCCGTCTAATTGTGCCTGTTGCTGTTTCAATAGCTCTTCATTTGAAGCGATCAAGCTATTTTTATCAGCCAATTCATTTCCCAATGCTTCCGCCTGCTTTTGCAGCGTATCCCGCTGTGCTTCCAATTCTGCTTTCTGCATCTGAAGCTGATGCATTCCAAATAAGGCAATGCGTACATTTTGTGACAATACGAACATAACGCCCAGCGTAACAACGGCAATACTAATTCCTGTCAAAATCGTAATGACAATAGATGTATATTTGGGACGTAATCCAAATAACACGATTTTTCGTTTACCTACGCGAGAGCCGATTTTATCTCCTAAATACGCTATAATACCGCCCATGACGGACAATATAAACAGCATGACCCATCCGTATTCCATAATGCACCTCCTTATCAGTATTATCATATAACATTCTGGTCATTCTGTCATTCTCTAATTTTTACATAACAAATTATGAGTAAAAAAAAGCTAGCAGCACCGTTCGATTCGAACCATTGCTGCTAACTGCGTTATTTCGATTTACGATATACCAAAATAATCCCTGTAACGCCGCAGATAATATCAGGCAAAAATGCGGCGACATAAGCCGGAATACGGCCGCCGTTTCCCAAGGCATTCCCTAAGGTCATAATAGAGTAATAAATAAAAATAACGACAACGCTGATACCAAATCCAATGGAAGAACTGCCACGCTGTTTCTGCATGCCCAAGGGAGCGCCGACAATCGCACAGACCAGGCTAGCCAGCGGCAGCGCAAAGCGGTTATACATCGCTACTCGTAGTTTATTCGTGTTGACAGAATTGTCATCCAACAGCTTAATTTGTTCTTTTAGTTCTTTAATCGTCAATTCATCCGGCTTTTTTTGCGAAGAAGAAATTTTTCCCGGTTTTTGTGAAATCGGCAGGGCTTGGTTTTGGAACTTTAACGTCCGCTTCGTGCCTTCACTGCCGGACACATCATAAATCATACCTTCATGCATAACCCATTTGGAACCATTCCAATCAGCGCGGTCTGCTTTTTCGACACGCATGAGCACATCATTTTCAAATTCTTGAACGGTAATATCTTTTAACTGTTTCGATGAAGCATCATACTGTCGTGCATACATTAAGCTAGAAATATCGGCCCCTTTGATGTTTTTAATAATGATATGATCCTGCGTTGCCGGTGCAGCATTATGTTTGACTTCTTCATTAATAATCGTATTGTACGCATTATTGGCTTTTGGAACGACATATTCATTAAACGCCGTCGTCCCCAAGGAAATACAGGCAGCCGCAATAAAAATCGGCATGGCCAATCGCACAAAGTTCTGTCCCCCTGCCCGCATGACAATCAGTTCACTGGAACTGGATAACCTGCCAAAAGCCATCAATGATCCCAATAATACTGACATAGGAAAGGTAACAACAATAATGGACGGTATGGCCAATATAAAAATACGAAAAGCAGCCCAAGCCGAGGCACCGTATTGATTAATCAGCTCAGCAATGCGAAACAACGTGCCTGTCCCGATAAAAACGGCCGTAAACGCACAGACGCCAAATAAAAAAGGCCCTATAAATTCTTTTAAAATATATCTATCTAATATCCGCATTCCTGTCTCCCTGCCTGTTACATTCTAAAGTCTTCACCCAAATAGAACTTCTTGGCGACAGGGTCATTGGCAATCTTTTCCGGACTGCCTTCCAACAGAATACGCCCTTCGCTCAAAATATAGGCTTTATCTACAATACTTAACGTTTCACGCACATTATGGTCTGTAATCAAAACACCCATGCCGCGATTTTTTAAATGGCTAATAATGCCTTGAATTTCATTTACCGCCAACGGATCGATGCCGGCAAAGGGTTCATCCAGTAAAATAAACGCCGGATCCATGACCAAACAACGGGCAATTTCTACGCGGCGCCGTTCACCGCCGGAAAGCTGTATACCCAGGCGGTCGCGCAAATGGGTAATAGAAAATTCTTCCATCAACGCTTCTGCCTTTTGACGCTGCTTTTTTTTGCTCATCGACGTTGTTTCCAGCATAGCCAGCAAATTATCTTCTACGCTAAGCTTGCGAAAAATAGACGCTTCCTGCGGCAAGTAGCCAATCCCATAGGATGCCCGTTTGTGAATTGGCAGGCCTGTAATATTTTGGTCATCAATCGTAATGCTACCTTCTGTCGGATGTTCAATACCGACAATCATATAAAAGGTCGTTGTCTTGCCGGCACCATTGGGTCCCAGCAAGCCGACAATTTCACCTTGAGAGACACTGATGCTGACACCAGCAACAGCACGTTTTTCTTTATATAGTTTTACGAGGTCATGGGTCTGAATCAGCATTCGTTTCTCCTTTTTATTTCGTATCCGGCAAAATAACTACCGTAGACCGGCTCATGGTCTGTACCGAATTATCTGCCAGGCGAATGACAACATTATCGCCATTCAATGAATTTCCTTTTTGCGTTGCATGGACGTCACCGGTTAAATGGATAACGCCGTCATGAACGTTGGGTGTCTGGGTATATACAGCCTGGGTTGCATACGCCGTCAAACTATCCGTCGGCGATTCAATATGAACATTTCCCTGCCCTACGGCCCGCACTTCTTTAAACCACGCATCAATATGATCAGCCCACATTTGTGAGCCCTGGGCTTCTAAATAGCCGTTTCCCGATACAATGCCATAGTTTTGGTCTAAATAATATTCGACTTTATCGCCATTGACTTTTTTATCGCTGTATACGCCGCGAACCGAACCGGTTGCCACGATATAATTGCGATTGGTCGAATGGATTTTATCTGCATTTAACTGCATGTCCGGCTGCTGTACAGCGACATTGCCTTCCATGTCGGCTTCAGCTGTTTTCAAATTATACGAAGCCTTGTTGCCCGTCATGGTCGCTTGATCGCGAACGATAACAACATTGCCCGTCGCCGTAGCCACTTGCGTTTTTCCATCATACATCAAGGTATCCGCTGTAACAGAAACAGAACTCGTATGTGCATCTTCCGCCCCGATTCCCAATACGGGTACCAGCATAAATCCGGCTAACGCTGTCGTAAGTATTTTCTTTCGCATATACTGTATCATCATTCTTCTCCCTTGGTTACCTGTGCATGTCCCGTGAGTTTTACCTTATCCAACCCCGTATTCGTTTCAAACGCATCGGCGCGAAGCGTCGTACTGTCATGACGACTGATCACGACACTGCCACCTGTAATCATATGCGTATCCATATTATAATACACACTTCCGTCAGTCTGCAACGTGTCTGACAAATTCGTTTGTCCTTTTACGGGCGGTTTGATTTCAATGGTTCTTTTTTTCTTATCTACCACGCCTTTATCGGCAGTAATCGTCATTTCCGTTCCATTTACATCATACAATACCGCCTTTGGATTGGTAAAATACATGATTTCTGTTTCAGGATCGACCTGAATCTCATCGGCCGTCAATTTCCACACTGGCACGCCATCTTTTGTTTCTTCCAATTCCGTGCCGTTGAATTCTACCAATTTATCCGGACTGACGGGCGCATCCGGTGTCGTCTTCGGATGCATAAACACATACAGTAAAACAGCAAAGCCAAGGACAATCATGAAACCAATGATAGTTATTTTATTTTTCTTGATTCGTTCTATCAGCATGGTGTTCTGCCTCCGCTTCCTGCTCCTGCTGCAATGCTACAATTTCTTCCGGTGCCGTACTCCAGCGATGCTGGAACCATAACCATTCGGTAGGATGTTCTTTGATAAACTGTTCCGTCAACACAGCCATTTTTCGGGTCAGCCGCGCAATATCTTCTTCTTTATTGCCCGTATCTTCATAATACATGGCTTCACCAATGATGACGCGATGACGATGATGTTTGTCGTGAACGGCAAAAATCGGCAAAATGGGCGAACGAAATTTGCGGGCAAACATAGCCGGTCCCTTGGGCGTGGAAGACATTTTTCCTAAAAACGGTTGAGGAACGCCATAAAAACCGCCATCCTGATCGGCCAAAAAGCCGAGAATTTTTTTGCGTTTTAACGCTCTGGCTGCGATAACCATTTCATTGCCGCCGCGTGCAAACACTTCCAGCCCCATCATTTCCCGGTTTTCATTTAACAGCCGCGTGACCTGATCATTAGGCTGTTTTTTAACAATCGTCGTCGTAGGATAGCCGTATAACGCCAACGAGGCGCCCATCCATTCCCAGTTGCCAATATGACCGGTCAATACAATAACCCCTTTGTTCTCTTGCAGCGCCGCATCCAGTCGTTCGGCATGTTCCAGCGTAACATACTGGGATATATTATCCTTATTCAACCGAGGCGTATACAAAATTTCCATGAGAGACTGCCCCAAATTACGAAATAATTCATCAATAATTTGGTTGGCTTTTTCTTCACTGCATTCCATGCCGCGCATGACATGAAAAATACCTCGCTTACGCTGCTTCTGCAGTATTCTTCCAACAAGGGGGCCTAGTTTGCGTCCCAATGAAATGATCGTTGGATAAGAAAGATGGCAAAGCATGTTTCCTATTCCGCGCGCAGCATGATACTGCCACTCATTAAACACAATACAGACGCTCCTTTCTTTTATTGATTGAGTACGGTTTTACCGCTAAAATAGCGGCTGACAACCGCATCCCATTGCTGTTGCTTTTTTAAAATCTGTTCAATCCACTGCCGCAGCGCACCGTGTCCGCCGGCATAAGCAGAGACAAACTGCGCCGCTTCTTTGGCTTCCCAGCAAGCATCCGCCGGTGCTGCGCCAAATCCGGTACGGGAAATCACTTCCACATCATTCAAATCGTCTCCCATATAGGCTGCTTCCTGAGGCGTAATCCCTAGGGTACGGCAAATATCTTCCATGACCGGCCATTTTGCCGCAGCGTTTTGAATGACATAATCAATATGCAAATCGGCAGCCCGCTGTTCTACCATGGTCGAGCGACGCCCCGTAATAAGCGCCGTCTTGATACCGGCTGCTCGGGCCAGGGAAATACCCATGCCGTCGCGAGCGGAAAACCCTTTCAGTGCATCGCCGTTCGGGCCATAATAGATCGTGCCGTCTGTCAACACGCCATCGACGTCAAAGGCAATGAGTTGAATCTTCGGTTTCGTCATCAAACCACACCTTGACGAAGCAAATCCGTCAGATGGATCATTCCTACGGCATGATGGTCTTTATCGACAACAGGCAGTACCGTAATCGGACGGGGCTGATTTTTTTCCATAATATGCAGTGCTTCAGCTGCCAGTTTATCGCTGGCAATGAGCCGCGGATTTTTCGTCATCATCGCATCGACAGGCCACTGCAGGAAATTAGAACCCGTTTCTAAACCGCGGCGTACATCACCGTCCGTAACCAAGCCAATCAATTTATTTTCTTCATCGACAACGGAGACAGCGCCCAATCCTTTTTCTGTCATCATAAACAGTGCGTCTTGTACCGTACTGTCTTCAGAAATGACTGGATTATCGTCGCCTTTATGCATGACATTTTCTACGGTCAGCAATAATTTACGTCCCAATGCGCCACCGGGATGGAAAATAGCAAACTGATTTTTCGTAAAATGATGAGCCGATAAGAGTACTACTGCCAAGGCATCACCGAGTGCCAACGCTACGGTCGTACTAGTCGTCGGAGCGAGTCCCAGCGGGCAGGCTTCTTTTTCTACGGACGCATCCAAAATAATATCGGCATTTTTAGCCAGTGTCGAATTATGATTTCCTACGACGGCAATCAATTTGGCACCAATCCGCTTTAAAGACGGCAGGATATTCAACACTTCAACCGTTTCGCCGCTGTTAGAAAAGGCGAGTACAATATCTTCACCCGTAACCATGCCCAAATCACCATGAATGCCTTCTGCCGGATGGAGGAAAATAGACGGCGTTCCCGTACTCGACAACGTCGCGGACACTTTACGGGCAATATGGCCGGATTTTCCCATGCCAGTCACAATGACGCGACCTTTGGATTCCATAATTAAATGAACGGCATTGACGAAATTTTGATTTAGTGTGGGAATTAATTTTTCAATGCCCTGCGCTTCTTGATGAAGCACATCTTTTGCTTCTGCTAATATATCCATTCCACTCACCTCTCATTTATTCTTTCGCTGTGCTGACGCTTTTCTGCGTAATTTCGTTAATGGCAATCATATCGCGAAGTACCGCTTCTACCTGCGACAAATACAGCATATTCGGGCCATCACACAGTGCTTCTGCCGGATTGTCATGCACTTCCATAAATACACCGTCTATGCCGGCGCCGGCTGCCGCCCGTGCCAAATTGCCAATATACTGACGCTGCCCCGATGAGGACGTACCTGCCCCGCCGGGAAGCTGCACGCTGTGGGTCGCATCAAATACGACAGGATAGCCAAAACTGCGCATAATGGGGAAGCTGCGCATGTCTACGACTAAATTATGATAGCCCAAGCTGAATCCTCGTTCCGTCAACATCAGATTTTCATTGCCAAGATGGGACATTTTTTCCAATACATTTTTCATGTCCGACGGTGCCATAAACTGTCCTTTTTTGACGCTGACGCATTTGCCCGTTTTGGCAGCCGCTTCCAGTAAATCTGTCTGACGGCAGAGGAATGCCGGAATCTGCAAGACATCCAGCACTTCTGCTGCCGGTTCTACTTGTTCCACCGAATGAACATCACTAATCACCGGCACTTGCAGTTCCTTTTTGATTTCTTTTAATATTTTTAATCCTTCTGTCAGTCCCGGACCGCGAAACGATTTGTATGACGACCGATTGGCTTTATCATATGACGCTTTAAAAATATAAGTAACGCCTAATTTTTCGCAAATGCGCTTCATTTCCTGACCGATTTTTAAAATACGATCAGGATCTTCAATCACGCAAGGGCCGGCCATGACAAAAAGTTTGCCATCGCCGCCAACGGTTTGATTGCCAATCGTTACGGATTTTACCTTTTCCATTATATATCTCCTTTTTCAGCAAAATAGTTTCGAATATGGACTAAATCTTCGGGCGTATCTATCCCGATAAACTGATGATTGGTCGTAATTACTTTTATCTTATATCCGTTTTCCAAAACTCGCAACTGTTCCAGCGATTCCACTTGTTCTGCCGGCGTTTGTTCCATGCTGGCATACTGCAGCAAAAAGTCGCGCCGATAGGCATAAATACCGATATGCTTATACGGTTTTAAGATGCCTTCATAGGCATTGCGCGGATAGGGAATTAAGGAACGGGAAAAATACATTGCTTCGCCATGACGATTGAGTACGACTTTGACGGCACTGGGATCGTCATATTCGTCCTTTGCCAATGGCGTAGCAACTGTCGCCATCGTCAGCTGCGGTTCGTCTTCAAAAGCCTGGCACAATGCATCAATGACATCCGGCGCAATCAGCGGTTCATCGCCCTGGACATTAACAATCACATCGGCATCAGGAAAATGTTCTACTGCTTCTGCCAGCCGGTCTGTCCCGTTGGCATGATCTTCCCGTGTCATTACCGCATGGCCGCCAAAGGTGACAACCGTGTCATATACTTTCGGATTATCAACAGCCACGACAACCTGCGACAGCTTACTGGCTTTAGCAGCTTGTTCGTATACGCGCTGTACCATGGGTTTCCCGGCAATATCACACAATGGTTTTCCCGGCAGCCGCGTGGAAGCATACCGTGACGGAATAATGCATACAAAATTCATCGTTTACCCTCCTAGGACGTGTTGTAATACGTCGTCTATTTCTTGTTTTCCTTTTATAATTTCAATCTCAATGCCCAATACATACAATGGCACGTCATGGGCTGCTATATACGATGCGTCCATTTTAACGGCATCTTTTTCTGTCGTAACTAACACAGCCTTTTGTGCCTGTGCCTTTTGTACCATTGCTGCTAAATCAGCTTGGCTGTACTGATGATGATCGTCGTACCGCATCGTATCGGTTACTTGGTACCCAAATGAGCGAATCGTCTCTTCAAAAGATGCCGGATTGCCCAAGGCCGATACGGCAATGACAGCCTGACTGCGTGGCAACGAAGGACAAGCCGTTCGCGCCGTGAAGCTGTTCCAATCGGCAAAGGAAATACACCACCGCGGCCGATGCACCGCTTCGGCAATCGGCACATGGGGATGATAGCGGCGAACGGTCTCATAAATATGTTCCAACTGCTGCGCATCTGCTAAGTCTGCCTTGGTAATGATAATCAAGCCAGCCCGCCGCAGCTGGTATAACGGTTCGCGCAAAATCCCCCGCGGCAGCAGATAGCCATTGCCAAAGGGATTCGTGCCGTCAATCAGCACAATATCCAAATCCCGATACAGCTGCCAATGCTGAAAGCCGTCATCCAACAGCAGTATTTGGGACTGAAACATATCGACAGCCAGCTGACCGCTGCGGCTTCTCTTGCGCCCTACCAGCACGGGAATTCCCGGCAGACTCCGTGCCATCAGACAGGCTTCATCGCCGCCAACAGCCGGCGTAAGCAAAATATGCTCGCCATCAGACATAATCGCTGCCTGGTCTTCTTTTTCGGAACGATAGCCCCGATTCAAGAGGGCCGTGCGAAATCCCTGTTGCTGCAAATAGCGCGCTAAAAAACACGCCATCGGCGTTTTACCGGTACCGCCAACGGTTATATTTCCCAAGCTAATGACCTTAGCCGGTAGTTTCGCCTGTTTCTGCGGATGGTTCGCATAAGACGCATATGTTTTTTCTACGCCTTTTTGATAAGCTATAGACGCCCATTCCAGCAGCTTTAACACCAGTGTATCTATCCCATGATGGGGCGTATCCTGCATCAGGTATACGAAATACGCTGCTAGTTTTGTACGCAACGACATGGAATCATCTCCACTAATAATCTCCCTGCAGCAACTGCTGCAATTCATTCAAGTTTTTCTTCGTAGCCCCTTGGTTTTCCTTTACGATTTCCAAACAGCTGCGTTTCATCGCCTCTGCTTTATCTTTATGTATCAACAGATCCAAGCAGATATCTACAAATTCTTCTTCGTTTTTGACCATAATGCAGGCCCCGCGACTGCTGAGCAAATCAAAAATTTCTACGAAGTTAAACATATTCGGCCCGACGATAATCGGTTTGCCATGGGCTGCCGGTTCCAAAATATTATGGCCGCCAATATGAGCCAGACTGCCGCCGACAAAAATCAGATCACCCAAGCTGTATACACGGCCCAGCTCACCAATCGTATCGAGAATAACGCCGTCATACGACGAACGTATGGGTTTACCGGCTTTCATATCGCTTCGTTTGACCATGACGACATCATGCTTGACGCCTTCATCCACAATTAAATCGGCCTGATAAATATAGCGCGGCGCGATGATTAATTTAGCTTGAGGAAAATGCTGCCGTACCTTGCTGAATGCTTTATATACGGCACCGTTTTCGCCTTTGTGCGTACTGCCGGCAATCATAATCGGATACGTACCTTCAGCAAATCCCAGTTCCTTAAGAAATCGCTTCTTTTCATCGTCTGTGACAATGCCGTAGGTCTGATCATATTTAGTATTGCCCGTCACGATTACCTTATTCGGATCGGCACCGATATCAATAATATACTGCGCATCGATGCGGCTTTGCATGCAAAACATCCGAATCGTTGAAAGCACTTTCCGCGTAAAAAACGTAATCAGCCGATATCGTACGGCACTGCGCTGGCTAATGCGGCCATTCATCATCATGACGGGAATGTGTTTATCTGCAGCAATGCGCAAAAAATTCGGCCAAATTTCTGTTTCGACCAATACGATGGCCTGCGGGTTGACGATCGTTAAAATGCGATTCGTCAAATAGGGCAAATCCAAGGGAAAATATAAAATACCGTCTGCCCCTTTGATAATTTGATGAGCCATACGAAATCCTGTCGCCGTAACGACCGACACAATGATGACTTCATTGGGATGGGTCTTTCGCATTTCGCGAACAATCGGGCTGGCTGCCACGATTTCACCAACCGATGCGGCATGGACCCATATCGCATGGCGATTCGATATTTTTTCTTTTAAATCATCCGGCAAAAATCCGATGCTTTGTTTAATTCGCTGATAAAATCCCTCTTCACGAATCAAACGGTAAATCAACTGTGGAATTAGAATCGCCCAATAAAAGAGCAAGAGCATATTATACAGCCAGTACATCGGATGTGATTTTAAATTTGTTTTCATTCCGCCTATCCTTCTGCTTTATCCTTAAACTGAACGGCATACAAGCTGGCATATAATCCATTCTTAGCCAACAGTTCCGTATGCGTTCCTTCTTCTACAATCTTACCATGATCTATAACGACAATATCATCGGCATTCCGAACCGTACTCAACCGATGGGCAATGACAACAGCTGTTCTGCCTTCCATCAGCCGATCTAACGCGGCCTGCACAATTTTTTCACTTTCTGTATCCAGTGCCGATGTCGCTTCATCCAAAATCAAAATCTGTGGATTTTTTAAAATCGCTCTAGCAATGGCAATCCGCTGGCGTTGTCCTCCCGACAAGGCATTGCCGCGATCACCGACATGCGTATCATATCCCTGAGGAAGATCCATGATAAATTCATGGGCATTGGCAGCTTTAGCTGCTGCAATCACTTCTTCTTCCGACGCATCCAGGCGGCCGTATAAAATATTATCATGCACGCTGGCATTAAACAGCATCGTTTCCTGCGGTACTAAGCCAATCTGCTGACGCAGTGACGAAAACGTAACGTCTTTAATATTCACGCCGTCAATCGTCAGCTTACCACCGGTGATATCATAAAAACGAGGCAGCAAATTGGCAACCGTCGATTTACCGGCGCCACTGGGGCCAACCAAGGCAACGACCTGTCCCGGTTTGACTTCTAAATTAAAATCAGTCAACGCTTCATGGTCTTTATCATAGGCAAAGGATACATGATCGAACACAATATGTCCCTGCACTTTGGGAAGGGTAATGGCGTTTTTCTTTTCTTGTACTTCCGGCATCGTATCCAGTGTTTCAAATACACGGTCGGCAGCGGCTAAGGATTTTTGAATATCGCCGTAAATTTCACTAATACGCCGTACAGGATTGGCCAAATTAATCGCATAAATTAAAAACGCAATCAACGCGCCGGCTGTCATTTTACCTTCAATAACGCTCATACCGCCATACCAGATAATCCCGGTGACAGCAATAGCGGCAAAAAACTGGATAAACGGCGTAAGCATGGAAGTCAGTTTCGTCGTCGTCATCAAGGCCCAAAAGTTCTTATCATTCTGTACAACAAATCGTTTGATTTCAAACTCTTCCCGATTGAACGAGCGAATAATACGAATCCCTGAAATGGCTTCTTCCAGCAGTGCCGTAATATCTGCCATTTTCCCCTGTACATCATGACCGGCTTTACGCAGTCTGCCGCCAAAGAAATTAATCGTAACCACGACAAGAGGCACAATGACCAATGTAAGGAGCGTCAGCTTCCAATATAAGGCAAACATGGAAACCAAAGACCCCGCTAAAATAACGGCTTCTTGAACAAAGGAAATTAAGTTTCCCGCAATCGCGGTTTGCAGTGCCGAGACGTCATTGGTCAGATTACTCATGATATTTCCGGTTTTGCGCCGATCAAAATACGACAAGGATAAGGTCTGTAAATGACGGTATAATTTCTCCCGAATATCGTTGACAATTTTTTGTCCAACAAAGCTCATTAAGTATCGTTCGCCAAAATAGAAAAAGCCGCGGAACAAAAACAATACTAAAATACCAATGACAATCAAGTTTAATGTCACTGTATCCTTGTTGGCTAATACTTTATCAATGACGTCTTTGATCAGCCAAGGAACGACGACATTGCTGGCTCCCGAAAAAGCCATGCATATAACGGCCGCAACCAGCCGTTTTTTATATGGCAGTACAAACCGTAATAATCGTCTGTAGCTTTGCCAGCTGTTATATTTTTTCATTCAATATGTTTCTCCTTAGCAAATTCTAATATCGTTTCGGCAATGCGCTGCACAGCACCAGCTGATCCCATCGTACTGCGTACGTCAGCCATGGCCTTCTGCAAGGCGTCATGTCGTGCCGTATCGGTCAGCATGGGAACTATCGTTTCGGCAATCCGATCTGCCGTTACATCATCCTGCCACAATTCCGGCATAATCCGCCGTCCCATGATAATATTGGGCAATCCAATATTATCAATATGAACGAGAAGTTTGGACAGCCAGTATGTCAGCGGACTCACGCGGTATACGAGCAGTGTCGGCAGCCCCATTAAAGCCGTTTCCAACGTGGCTGTACCGGATGCGGCAATGGCTGCCGTGCTGACCGCCATCATATCATAGACATGACTCTCTCCGATATGAATGGAAATAGAACGTTCGCCAATCAGTTGTTCTAAGACACTGCGCTCAATCGTCGATGCCCGAGGCAGCAAAAACTGCACCTGCGGCACAGCTTGATGAATTTCTTCCGCTGCCGCCAGCATCGTTGGCAGTAATCCTTGTACTTCCTGCATGCGACTTCCCGGCATCAGCAAGACCGTTTGTTTTTGGGCGTCTAATCCAAAATAAGCAATCGCTTCATCCCGACTCATGGCAGCATGAACCGTATCTACCAACGGATGTCCCTTATATACCACATTCGTTCCCATTTCTCGATACATGTCCGCTTCAAAAGGAAATAAGGAAATAGCTAAATCCGTATACTGGGCAATCGTATTTCCCCGGCTCTTGTGCCATGCCCAAATGGTCGGCAAAATATAATAGACAACGGCTATGCCTGCTTCTTTTGCTTTTTTGATGAGACGCATATTAAATCCCGGGTAGTCAATACAAACCAAGACATCCGGCTTTTCGTCTATCATCGTCTGTATCAGGAAATTGCGAAGACGGAAAAAAAACGGGATTTTTCGTATGATTTCTCCTACCCCAATAAATCCCAGTTTTTTTATATCATAGACGATTCGCACGCCTGCTTCTTCCATCTTTTCTCCGCCCATGCCTATCAGTTCGACAGACGGATCTTGCCGTTTCATCATTTCTGCCAGTTTGGCACCATGCATATCACCCGATGCTTCACCTGCTGAAAACATAATTTTCATATGCATCTACCTCAAAAACTAAAAGGTCTTATCGACAGCACAAATACAAATATGATGGGCATTGGCTGTCTTCAATACGTCATCCTGTTCGACAAACAGCGTCCGTCCCGCTTCCATCGCCAGTACGGTACAACCGCTTTCTATCATAGATTGTATCGTTGTCAACCCGACAGCCGGTACATCAAATCGTACATCCTGATTGGGTTTCGCTACCTTCACAACGACGGCCTTTTCTCTGCCCAACATGCCGCCGCGGTGAATACACGCATCGGTTCCTTCAATCGCTTCGACAGCCATAACGGCTTTATGCTTGACGACAACGGTCTGACCAATATCCATACCGCCCATGGCCTTAGCTGTTGCAAATCCAAATCGGATATCTTCTTCTTCTTCTTTGGTTGGTTTGCGTTTCGTTAAGACGCCAACATCCGGCATCAACGGCTTTAAATATAAGGTCTGGTCAACGACTTCGATACCGTCTTTGGCAAGTTCATCGACAATAGCCAGCATAATCGTATCATCTTTTCGATTACGCAGTTTAGCCAGCATTTTAATCGCGCGGAAATCAGGAAATTTTAATCCCTTAAATAAAATTTCTTTCGTGACCTTGCCAATCATCGTAACTTTCGTCACGCCTTCTTTGCGCATGGTCTTAATAATTTTATCTAATTTCGCTACATTAATCGCATAATAGGTATCCGCTTCGGCCTGCAGTTCCGGTGCAACACCATCTACCACCGCAATGACTACGACTTCATGTCCCAGTTGCTGGGCAGCACGCATAAATTCTACCGGCAGCTTGCCTACACCGGCAAACAACCCTACTTTTTCCATATTCATCACCCTTATAAATGAATAAAATATCCATTTTTATATTATACAAAAAAATATGTCTGATGTCAGTAACTGCCAAGGTAAATTGCAGAAAAAAAGGGAGGCAAGAACCTCTTACCCTCCCTTTTTATATGTTTCGTTAGTCTTTGGTACCCCGACAAATTCCACGATCAGCATCGCGAAGGAAGCGGAGAAAATGTTCTGTTTCTTCGGAACTGTCCAGTTCTTCTTCCATTCTGGCAATGGCATCCCGCAGGTTTAAGCCGGAACGGTATAACAAACGAAATGCCTTTTTCAATTCACGGCGTACATTTTCCGGAATCCCTGCACGAGACAATCCAACGCTGTTCAATCCAATGCAGCGCGCCGGCTGGCCATCAGCAATGACAAAAGGCGGAATATCCTGTACTACTTTCGCGAGTCCGCCAATCATGCTGTTGCGGCCAATTTTGACAAATTGATGTACACCGGCAATGCCGCCGATAACGACACGGTCTTCTACAATAACGTGTCCTGCCAGGCCTGCGCAGTTGCTCATAATGACATGATTGCCAATAATGCAGTTATGCGCTACATGAGTGCATGCCTGAAACAGACAGTCATTGCCAATACGTGTTTCTTCACCTTCACCGGTTGCGCGGCTGACCGTTACATATTCACGAAATACGGAACGATCGCCGATGATAACATAACTTTTTTCGCCTTTAAATTTCAAATCCTGCGGTTCCGATCCAATGGATGCACTGGGGAAAAATCGGCAGTTCTTACCGATTGTTGTCCAGCCATCAATGACGACATGAGCCATAATTTCAGTTCCATCGCCAATCGTAACATGAGGGCCAATGACAGCATAGGGTCCAATTTTCACGCCCGCACCGATTTTTGCCTGTGGATCTATAATAGCCGTTGGATGTATCATGCATTGCTGCATGGTTTCTTTTTCCTCGGTCATTAAAGTCACTCCTTGCTTACCTGCCTGTTCAGACAGGTGACTAATTAATTTCTAATATATATAATGATATATTCACCTATAAAATAAGAATATGTACGCTTCATTTTTAGGAAAAAATCGCATTTTTCAGCGTATATACGTTGTTTTTTGCCATTTTTCACAGCAAAACAACATAAATGCTCTTATTTTTTATTTTTAGGATCTTGGCCCGGCATAAGGGCAAACAGATATTCTCCTTCTGCACAAAGCGTATCCCCTACATGGCACTGGGCTTTTACTTTCCCCATGCGTCCTTTAATTTTTTCAATATCTGCGCGCATGACCACCTGATCACCAGGATGTACGGGATGACGGAAACGCAGTTTATTGATACCCGTAAAATACGGAATTAATCCTCTGTTTTCTTCAGGATACAACAAGGCAACGCCGCCTACCTGCGCCATCGCTTCTGCGAGCAATACGCCCGGCATAACCGGCTGGCCTGGAAAATGGCCCTGAAAAAATTGTTCATTAAAAGTGGCATTTTTGATACCAATGGCATATTTCATGGGTTCCAATTCAATAATGCGGTCTACCAACAGCATCGGAAAGCGATGCGGCAAAATTTCCATAATATCCGTAACTTCCAACGTCATTCTAATTCCTCCTAACCAATTTCTTTAAAAATATCATGGGTCAGTAAATTATTCAATTTATGACTCGATTTCACAGCAATAATATGCCCTTTCAGCGGTTTGCCCAACAAGGATATATCGCCGATAACATCCAATACTTTATGACGAACCAGCTCATCGGCACTGCGCAATTTGGACAAGCAGGTGGTTTTATCATAGACAATCGTATTTTCCAGATTGCCGCCCTTGCCTAGGCCTAGCTTGCGAATCATTTCCAATTCTTCCGTAAATGCAATCGTACGTGCAAAAGCAACGTCTTTCACATACGTATCCGGCGTAATTTCTGCATCAAAAAACTGCACCCCTAATAAGGGATGGGGATTGATCGATGTGAATGTAATCCGAAATCCATCATACGGTATGACAGCGATGAATTTATCTTCTTCCTGGATTAAGTGCTGTTTTTGAATGACAATTTCTTGACGCGGTTCATGCAAGGTTTGGATGCCCGCCTTTTGGATTAATTTCACAAAGGTTAAACTGCTGCCGTCCGCAACGGGGGGTTCAGCTGAATCCATTTCTACGATGCAGTTATCTACCTGCAGGCCGTTTAACGCCGATAATACATGTTCAACCGTAAACACCTTTGCCTCGCCGTCTTCCAGCGTTGTTGCCCGCATCGTATTCGTTACGTTGGATAAATGCGCCCGAACCGAAGGCTGACCCGGCAAATCCGTGCGAATAAAAACAATGCCCGTATTGGCTGGTGCCGGACGCATGACCATATGTACTTCCTGCGCCGCATGTAAGCCTATTCCACTGTATGAAACGGAGTCGGCTAATGTCGTTTGTGCTATAGACATAAGTACGCCTCTCCTTTCCTTTACTAAAATATAAAAATTTCCCATACTAAATTATTATACCGCATTTAAAGTTTATTTGACAACCATAAAACCAAATATCTAAAAATTCGCAATCATCACGCAGGATACCTTGTTCAGGCATCATTCACCTGCTCCATCTTATTTCGCAATCCATCTTGTATCTTAAACACAGCAAAAAACCGCCGCACACCAACGATGTGCGACGGTTTTCATATATCTCCTGCCGCTTATTGCAAGAGTGTATAGACAGCAGATACCGTTGTATCCCACTGGCCTATTTGTTGTTGTTCTGCTGCAATCGTATCATGACCGCTGCAGCATTGACGCTGTACCGAAGCCGGCGACGTACCGTTATAGGTATTTCGCTGATCGACACAGGTTTCAATATCCAGGAAATGATGAATATCTTCCGCAAATAAGGGACTCATCGCCTGCAGTTCTTCCAATGTCAGCTGTTGCAGCACTTTTCCCTGTTCAATGCAGTAATGCACTGCCTTGCCGACAACGGCATGAGCTTCTCGGAAAGGCAGTCCCTTTTTAGCCAAATAATCAGCCATATCGGTTGCATTAGAAAAATCGCTTTCCAACACTTCGCGCATGCGTTTGCCATTGACCGTCATTTTATCAATCATGGCTGCATAAATGGTCAAGGCAAATTTCAAATTATCAATGGCGTCAAAGACACCTTCTTTGTCTTCCTGCATATCTTTATCATATGCCATAGGAATACCTTTCATCATTGTCAGGACTCCCATGAGATGACCATAAAACCGTCCCGTTTTGCCGCGAACGAGTTCACAAATATCAGGATTCTTTTTCTGCGGCATAATCGAAGAACCGGTGCAGTGCGAATCATCGAGTTCGATAAACTTAAATTCCGACGAAGACCAAAGAATAAATTCTTCCGACAACCGACTCAAGTGCATCATAAGCTGGGCTGCAAATTCCAAAAAGGCAATGATATAGTCGCGGTCGCTGACTGCGTCCATACTGTTGTCATATAACTTGCCAAAATGCAGCGTTTTTGCTACAAATGGCTGATCCAGCGGATATGTTGTCCCTGCCAGGGCACCGGCCCCTAAGGGCATCATGTCAGCCATTTCCCAAGCGTATTTCAAATGAATAAAATCACGGGACAGCATCGAAAAGTATGCCATCATGTGATGACTGAACAATACAGGCTGCGCCCGCTGTAAATGCGTATACCCCGGCATAATGACGTCACTGTACTTTTCGGCAGCACGTACAATAGATTCCTGTAATTGCACAAGAAGTTTGGCAACTGCTGCAATTTCTTTACGGACATACATATGCGTATCCAAGGCTACCTGGTCATTACGGCTGCGCCCTGTATGGAGACGTTTGCCGGCTTCACCAATGGCATCAGTCAACCGTTTTTCTACGTTCATATGAATGTCTTCCAGTTCTACAGAAAATTCAAATTCGCCCTTTTCGATTTGTTCATAAATATGTTTCAGACCAGTCACAATGGCATCTTTATCTTCTGCTGAAATAATGCCCTGACGCTGCAGCATCGTCGCATGGGCAATACTGCCACAAATATCTTCCGCATACATACGGCAATCAAACTGAATTGACGCATTGAATTCTTCTACACTTTTATCCGTGGCCTTTGTAAAACGGCCGCCCCATAATTTCATGCTGTTCCGCTCCTTATTTTCCGTTCTTTTTCGCATGCTGTTTCATCAATGCACGCATCTGGAGAGGCAAACCAAAGAGATTGATGAAACCTTCCGCATCTTTCTGATTGTATACATCGTCTTCACCAAATGTAACAAATTCTTCATTGTACAAGGAGTATGGCGATGTAGAACCAGCACTGATAATATTGCCTTTGTACAGTTTCAATTTAATCTGGCCTGTAACGGTCTGCTGTGTTTCATCAACAAATGCAGAGAGGGCTTCACGAAGCGGCGAGAACCATTTGCCGTCATATACCAATTCAGCAAATTTGTTGGCAACCGTTTCTTTGTAATGGAACGTATCGCGGTCGAGGCACAGATATTCCAATTCTCTGTGAGCGTACATCAAAATAGCACCGCCCGGGTTTTCATAAATGCCACGGCTCTTCATGCCGACAAGACGGTTTTCAACGATATCGACAATACCTACACCGTTTCTAGCACCGATTTCATTCAATGCCGTAATCAAGGCAACAGCATCCATCTTCTGGCCGTTTACAGCAACCGGAATGCCTTTTTCGAAATCAATCGTAACATATTCTGCTTTGTCCGGAGCCTGTTCCGGTGTTTTCGTTACCATATATACCATATCTTTTGGCGCATTAGCCGGGTTTTCAAGGTCGTCGCCTTCATGGCTCAAATGCCAGATATTCCAGTCCATGCTATACGGATACGGGTTTTCTTCGGATTGGTAATCAATCGGTACGTTATGGGCTTCAGCATATTTGAGTTCATCTTCACGAGATTTGAGATCCCACATTCTCCACGGCGCAATCAGTTTCATCTGCGGAGCCAATGCTTTGACCGTCAATTCAAAACGAACCTGGTCGTTGCCTTTACCCGTAGCACCGTGCGCAATAGCATCAGCACCTTCTTTTTCAGCAACTTCAACGAGTTTTTTGGAAATAAGGGGACGAGCAAAGGATGTACCTAACAAATATTTGCCTTCGTATACAGCACCGGCTTTAACTGTCGGCCATACGTATTCTTCCATGAATTCTTTTTTAATATCCATGACGTATACTTTAGAAGCACCGGATGCATAGGCTTTCTTTTCAATGGCTTCGAAGTCGTCCGGCTGGCCTACATCAGCACACGCAGCAATAACTTCAGCACCTTTATAATTTTCTTTCAGCCAAGGAATGATGACGGATGTATCCAAGCCACCGGAATAGGCTAAAACGATTTTTTTAATTTCACTCATGATAATTCCTCCTATTGCAAAGTAAGCGGCAAAATGTTTTTGTAACTATCTACGGTTGATAGTATACACCTTATTGGAATAATATGCAAGTAAATTGCATAAAACCTTGGCTTATTTTTTACAAATTTCCTTCTGTCTGCAAAATATGATACAATACACTATAGTATGGAGGAATTATGAAGAAACACTTTTTTTTCATCTTTTTAATAGCCTTTGCCGTCTGTGCGGCCTGGAGCCTATGGACGGATACATCGAAACCGGCTCACACGGACTTTTCTTCGGCGGCACCGAAACAATCCCTTTGGCAGGAACCCTTGGCACCGCTGCAAGAAAAATCGTATCCCTACCTTCACTTTCATGAAGCTATGGAATCACACATCAAATCGACGCCCATGTATGTATCCATTCATTTGATTCCTAAAGATATGCGCCATGCGATTGTAGCCACAGAAGACCGCCGTTTTTATGAACACGGCGCATTAGATCCCATTGGCATTCTGCGTGCTATCGTTGTCAATTTTTATTCCGGCTCTACCGTCGAAGGCGGCAGTACGATTAGTCAGCAAGTCGTAAAAAATGTCTTTCTGTCTCATGAACGAACATTTACGCGCAAAGCCCAAGAAGTTGTACTGGCCTATTTGCTGGAACACTATTACAGCAAAGATGAAATACTGGAAATCTATTTAAATACGGCATATTTTGGTGCAAACGCGACCGGAATTTATGAGGCCAGTGAAACGTATTATGATATAAACCCCGAAAAGCTGCGCCTATCGCAGGCCTCGATGCTCGCCGGCCTCGTACAAGCTCCGACCTATTACAATCCGCTGCAAAATTACGATGCTGCCAGAGAACGCCAGAAAATTGTCCTGGCACTCATGGTAGAACAGGGCTATATCAGCAATACCTCGGCGACCGAAGCGTATCGTGAACACACAGGACTAAAAATACATCAATAAATAATAAAACGAGGCAGCATACAGCCTTTCGTACATACAAAAAAGGACGGTACCCAAATGAGAACATGAAATCTCTTTTGGTACCGTCTTTTTTCATACCGTTTTACGTATATCGTCACGATTATTCTTTTTTATTGGTTAAATAATAGGAAATCCGGCTCAAGCCAATGGACAAATCTTCCCGGAATACAAAAATATGATCGGGCACATTCAATCGCAGCGGCGCAAAGGACAAGATACCCTTAATGCCTGCATCTACCATCTGATCGGCTACCTGCTGCGCTACGGCTGCCGGTACGGTAATAATGCCAATTTGAATGCCTTCTTTGCGAATGACATCGCCCATTTCGGAAATCGGCGTAACTTCCACGCCGCCTACATTCTGTCCAATAATGCGGTGGTCTACATCAAACAACCCCATCGTCCGAAATCCCAAACGACCAAAGGTTTTATAGTTTGCTAAGGCCCAGCCCAAATGGCCAATACCGGCAATACCGATTTTCCAATGCTGCTGGAGCCCAATAATTTCTACAATTTGCTGACATAATTCACTGACATAATAGCCTACGCCTTTTTTTCCAAAGGCACCAAAGCATGTCAAATCTTTACGAATCTGTTCCGGTGTAACACCCAATCGTTCACCTAATTTTTCTGATGAAATAATATCAATTCCCGCATCTTGCAGCAACAAAAGGTCCCTGTAGTACAGCGGCAATCGTTCGATAACAGCATCTGATATTGCCTTTTTCTGTCTCATGGAAATATCCTCCCACTATGATATATATACTATTCCTTTTAGTTATATACGCTTATATGTTATTATAATGAGTTACATAGTTATTATATATCATTGTGAATTATTTCGCAAACTTTTTTTATCGTTTTTTACATTCAATATAGGCATTGGCAAATATGCCGCAAATCAGCCAAAATACAAGGGAAATCTGAGTACTGAACAAATCATAATCACTAAATCCACAAATCGTCTGTGACACAACAGCCGCAACCATCATCATTGCAACAGCTCGATCAAACGAAGCCGCCTGCGGCATCTTCAGCATCTGCCATCCATAATAGGCCTGTCCGTAGAAAAACCACAAAAAGCACGCAAATCCAAGAATTCCTGTTTCGGCCCATATATTCAAAAACATGTTGTGCGCATGAAATATCATAATTCCAGCCTGCTGAATTAATTCATTATACACGGGATAGACAAATTTAAACGCCCCCCAGCCGATTCCCAGCAAGGGATGTTCGATAATCATTTCAACAGCACCGTACCACATATCCAGCCGCATAGAGACAGACGTATCGGCTTCACTATGATAAAAAATAGACAACAGCCTGTTGGTCACGCCGCCATGATAAAATAAAAGGACAATGGGTACAAGCAAAAACAAAAGCCACAGCCGTTTGTTCCATACCAATCCAAAGAAAAATACCAACGCTGCCACACTCAGCCACGCACCGCGGGAATATGTCAAGATAAGGCATAATCCCAATGCCGCAAACAGGACAATATAGCCCATACGATGCCATGCATGCCGTGTCCAAATAGACATCGACGCCGCTGCGCCCATCATCATCAATAAAAACGAGGAATATAAATTGGGATTATACAACGTAGAATACATACGACGTTTCAGCAAAGGAAAGGCCGTATTATCCACCCATTCCGCTTCATGCAGCGTCAGCATATGGGCATATTGATAGATGCCGTACAATACGGTACCAGCTGCGCTAATAAGCAGACACACTAACACCATATGCCTCTCTGCCGCTGTGCGTATAAAAAAAATACTCAATACATATATAACGATATACTGCAGTATCGTAAACGCATAAAAGCCTAACCCAAATACCATCTTTGGCGAACCGAGTAATGAAATCAACGACAGGACTGCAAACAATCCTGCAGGCACCATGATTTTTATATCCGTAACACGCTGTATCCCATATTTCCAACTATAATACGCAGCCAGTATAATGGCCGCAACAAAACAAAATTCCATCGCAAAAATATTCAACGGCAAACAAAAGGCCGTCGCCATCAGCGCGTACACCACCCGCAGCCGTGCTTTTTCCGACGGCGTATCGCCCCGCTTCCCTATCCATGTTTTCATCTAAATGCGGGCAGGATACTCCGACCTCTTAGGTCGGGGAGGAATGCCCGCCTCACCTCACTTTCAAAAAGCACTATGATATCAGCAAAATATATTATATAATATTTTTGATGAAAGCAATATAACTTTAGAAAGGCAGGTGATAAAAATGTCCAACCTAACCAAAACTATAAA
>CAKPYN010000019.1 GCA_934202965.1 uncultured Megasphaera sp. | reverse complement strand
TTTTAGAAAGTGAGGTGAGGCGGGCATTCCTCCCCGACCTAAGAGGTCGGAGTATCCTGCCCGCATTTTAGATGAAACGTTTTTAGTATCCGTTCAACGTTTGAAAAAAAATGAACGGTATTGCTGCAACGGATACACGTAAAACGGTATGACAAAAGGACTGTAACAACATAGATTCAACGTTCTCATGTTGTTACAGTCCTTTTCTCTATTGCTTATATTGATTTATTCTGCTGCCATTGCCTTTTCTAAGCGTTCCGCAATGGCCCGGCCTGTCGGCGTTCTTGCCAGACCGCCGTCTGAAGTTTCTTTGAGTGCTACCGGCATCAGTCTGCCAATTTCAGCCATAGCCTCAACGACTTCGTCCGGCGGAATAACGCTTTTTATGCCGGCAAGCGCCATTTCAGCAGCTGTAATCGCCAATACAGCATAACAAGCATTGCGTTTGACACACGGTACTTCTACCAAACCGGCTACAGGGTCGCAGGCAAGGCCCAGTGTATTTTTCATGCATAATGCAAAGGCCTGCATAATTTCATCATTGCTGCCGCCGGCCATTTCTGCCACAGCCGCGGCTCCCATGGCAGCGGCCGTACCGCATTCAGCCTGACAGCCGCCAACGGCACCAGCAACGGACGCATTGCGCGCTACGACAGCCCCAATACCTGCCGCCGTAAATAACGCATTGACACACGTATCCTTGTCGATATCCAATTCTTCTGCCGCGGCTATCATCACAGCCGGTACAATACCACATGAGCCGGCAGTCGGGCAGGCTACAATTTTAAACATTTTCGCGTTTGCTTCACTGACTGCCAATGCATAGACCGCTGCTTTGCGAGCCAACGGTCCCAATAATTTAGCTTGCGACTGCAGCAGCTTTTCAGCATCACCGCCGACCAAGCCGCTGACAGATTTTCCTTTGTCCTCTAATCCTGCTTGTATGGATTCATGAAATACATCCAATCGGCTGGACATCAATGTCCGGACAGCTTCTTCTGTTTGCTCTGATGTTTCCATTTCATGACGTATACAGATTTCAGACAGCGATAGTTGCTGCGCTGCTGCCCGTTCCATGAGTTCATGTAATGTCTTATATTCGTACGTATACATAACTATCCTCCTATAACGGCAAGAGCGTAACAACGCTTTCAATAGCAGAAATCTTTTTAATCATACTGACCATTTCCGGCGGCACCGGGCTGTCTGTACAAACAATCATGACAGCGGTCGCATTTTTAGCACTGCGGAATACGCGCATATTGGATACATTGATGTGTCCAATAGCCATAATGGTCGTTGCCTGCGCGATAATTCCCGGCTTATCCCGATGAACTGTAATCAAGGTGTGTTCTTCACCGCTCAACGATACACTAGCTCCGTTGATTTCACGAATTTCTATCTTCCCGCCGCCTAAGGATACGCCGACAATTTCCATTTCTCTGCCCTGCTTGCCTTTCATGGCAATACGAGCTGTATTCGGATGATCTACTTCTGCCTCCGACCGATGAAAGGTAACATCCATTCCCTGCTGTGTCGCTATTTCAAAAGATGTACGCAATCGTACATCATCTGCCGAAAAGCCGAGCAGGCCTGCTACCAATGCCTTATCTGTACCATGGCCTTTATAGGTTTTGGCAAAGGAACCATACAAGGTAATCGTCACGGTTCGCGGCTCATCTTTTAAAATTTCCCGTGCCATCAGGCCAATACGCGCTGCTCCGGCAGTGTGGGAACTGGACGGTCCAATCATGACCGGCCCTACCACATCAAACAATCCCATATCGTTTCCTCCTTTATATACGAAATAGGTTATGCAAATACGATTTCTTTTTGTAAATAAAAACTATATATGCAGATATGCTGCAATACAATAGGACTCATCTGTTCAACAGCCTGGCGATACAAGGCTAGCTGCACCGTATACCGCTGGCGAAAAGCTTCTTCGGTTTCTAACCGGTCGGTCTTATAATCGACGAGTACCCATCCTTGGTCATCACAAAACAGGCAGTCAATGACCCCTTGCACGAGCATACCTTCCCCTTTTTCTACATCAGGCAAATAGCCGCCTCCGGGAAAAATCACGCTAAATGGATATTCTCGACGTATATCTGTCGCGTTGGCCATGCGCTGCCCCAAAGGAGACTGACAAAATTGTAAAATTGCTGGGATATATACAAGCTGCGTTTCTTCATTTGTCATCACGCCTTCGGCTTCCCACTGCGCCAACTGTCGACGTATTTCCTTCGCATTCATATGGGGATGTATCGTAATATATTGCATGACTTTATGCAGAGCCGTACCTCGCTGCGCGCCGGTTACTTTTTCTTCTTCCACGGCCATCCAAGGCGGCAGTTGAGCAAATATATCTTCATCTTCTGGCTGTATATCTACCGTTGCTGCCAGCTGTTGTTCCTCTTCCACTATCTCATCATGGAGAAGTCCGTACTGTCGTTTGATTTCGGATACGGAAAATTTAGCTGCTGTCGTAACGGCTTTGGGAAATGCATACTGCCAAGATAGTTGTTCATCCATCCACGCCGGAATGGCTGTCTGCGTTTCCACACCCTGCTGCAACTTCATCAATCGCGGTTCTGCCTGCAGTACTTCTTCTGAAATGGGCGGTTCCGAAACGTGCTGCCAAATATAAATATCCCATAATCCGCACTGCCATTGCAGCGTTTTGCGTACAGCTAAGGATGTTTCTACATCAACACCTTGGGTCTGCCGGCAAATACAAGGCATAATCCAATCCAAATACGATTTTGCCTGTACCGGTTCTAGTTGATGATTCCATCGCTGCCAGTCTGTATCCATATGCGACGTATGGCCCGTTAAAATTAATTTATCTCTAGCTCGCGTCATGGCTACATATAAAATCCGCTCTTCTTCCGCCGTACTTTCCCACGCCAATCGAGACGAAATTCCCTTCCAAATCATCGTCGGATAGGTCATGCGCCATGTCGCGTCAAACTGTTTCAAGCCAATACCCAGGGTATGATGGAATAAAAGTAACGACTGCATATCCTTCCGATTAAACCCTTTTCCCATGTCTGCTGCGATGACAACCGGAAATTCAAGGCCTTTACTTTTATGGATACTCATAATCCGGACAACATCTTCCCGTTCACTAAGTACTTTGGCCGGTGCCAAATCAACACCATTTTTCTGCATCGTCTGAATAAAACGCAAATAACGGAACACGCCATGGAATCCGGCTTTTTCATATTGCCCGGCTCGATCGTATAATGCCTGCAAATTCGCCTGCCGAACTGCGCCGCTGGGCATGCCGCCGACATAATCATAATAGCCTGTTTCCTGATATAAGCACTGCAGCAACTCTGCCACACTATGCCGACGGCTGTAAGTCCGCCACGTATTTAACTGTTCATAAAATTGCTGCAGCTTTTTCGCTTCATCAGCCGTATGCATCGTTTCTACAAAGGATGGTATGGCCTGCCATAACGTCGTGTCCTTGGATAAACGCAACAACGAAAGCGTTTCTTCACTCATCCCAACCAACGGGGAACGAAGTATGGCAGCCATAGCCAAATCCTGTTCCGGATTGTCAATACACTGTAACAGGGCCAGCATAACTTGTACTTCAATAGCTGCAAAATACCCGCCGCTTTGTTCCGCATACGCTGGTATACCTGCGGCCTGCAAGGTTTGGAGCAGTGTTTCTGCTTTGCCTGATAAAGACCGCATCAAAATGACAATATGCCGATACGTCAATAGTTCCATGGTACCATCTTTTTTAGCTGCCAGGACGTGACTATTTTTTAATGTCTGAATGCGTGACGCAATTACCTGACATTCTTTTTCAAAAGCTGTCAAATCCGCTTCCTGTTCTTCCTCATCTTCGGATTCTTTCGCATTGACAAGATGTATTTCTACGGGACCACCAACCCACGCTTCATCGTTTGGTGTCGTTCGGCCGTCATACAACCGTTCCCGATCTCCATAGGTCATGCCTGTGGCTTCCATAGTCATGGCTCTGGAAAACACTTCGTTAACAGCATGCAAAATGAGCGGCACGCTGCGAAAATTTTTTGCTAAATCAATGCATCGTTCTACGGCATGTTCGTCCCGGCTGTAGGTCTGGTATTTTTGTAAAAACAGCGTCGGATCAGCCAAGCGAAATCGATATATACTTTGCTTAATATCGCCAACCATAAATCGGTTATCTTCATGCGATACCAAACGGGTAATGAGTTCCTGTACGCCATTCGTATCCTGGTATTCATCAATCATCACTTCAGCATAGGCATCTCTCAATTCTCGAGCCGCCGCCGATGGTACTGGATGGTCCGGTGTTGATGTCGCATCCAACAAAATGTGTAAACAAAAATGTTCCAAGTCGCTAAAATCAATCCAGCCTTTTTCTTTTTTAGCGTTGCTGTACGCACTGGCAAAATCATTCGTTAAGGCAACCAATCCATGTATCATAGGTGACATATCCCGTATTCCCTGCAGCCATTCATCAGCATGCAGTGAAAAGTATACAGCCTGTACCGATTCGGTTATTTCTTTTTTGCAGGCATTGCGTATGTCTTTACACTGTTGCCAAAAATTTTTTTCTTCTTCATCTAACCCACGCATGGCCTTGAGACGGGGAAATGTAATCGCCATCACGGCTTTTTGCAGGCTGTCCCAGGACTGGCGCTGCATCGCATGTTCCATATCTCCCAATTCGATAGCAAAGGCTTCGTATGCTGATGAAAAGGATGGCCGCTGTTGCAACTGTGTCATGATAGAACGATAGGCCTGAATGTGTCCTTGCAATATGCGCCGTATTTCTTCTTTAACCGGCTGAACCCAGGCCATATCATCGATAGACGCATTTTCATCTATATCATATGCCTGCGCTGCCCGTTCCAGCCAATCCTGCGGCCACGGCATACTGCGGGAATAGTCATACATCTGACTGACTGTTTCCATCAACGCATCATCACCGCGATCATTGCCAAACATATCTGCCAGCGGATACAGAAACACAGCTTTGTCTTCGTTATCATAATACGAAAGGAATACGTCTTCCAATACTTGTTTGCGCAATAACCCCAATTCTTCTTCACCGGCAATAACAAACGCCGGATCGAGGTCAATCGTATAAAAATAACGGCGAATGACGTCCTGACAAAATGAATGCAATGTCGAAATAGATGCCGACGGCAATAGGGCTAATTGCCGTCCTACCGTTTCCTCATCATATGTTCCTAAAGCCGCTCCCAACGCCGCTGCGATTCGTTCCCGCATTTCAGAAGCTGCAGCCTTTGTGAACGTAACGACAAGCAGTTCCGTAATATCAATGGGATGTACCGTATCCAGTAATCGCTGAATAATACGTTCTACCAAAACAGCCGTCTTGCCGGAACCGGCCGCAGCTGACAACAACAGCGTCTGTCCCCGGCTGTCAATCGCTGCTTGCTGTTCCTTAGTCCAAGCCATGGATATCCTCTCCTTCGTCATCAATTTTTTTCAGCCATTCTTCGGCCTTAGCTGTACGGGTTACATCATAGGTATTTTCTTTCATTTGGGTATCAAATCGGCATACTGCATGGTATGGGCAATAGAGACACGGCGTTTTCTGACCCATCCGTATAGGATGAATCGAAATATCTCCTGCCGTAATTTTTTCAGCAATTTCATATAATCGATTCTGTGATACGTGCAGTAATCGCTTCCATCCTTTTCTATCATACATGACATGAGAGCGATTACTAAGGGTACCGTCCTTTTTTATTTGTATATTCAAGAAAGAAGACTGCCCATCAATCGTGGTATCCAATGCCTTCATAATATCACTGTCATCTAAATAAAATCCCCGCAACCGGCTGCTTTTATCATACAAGGCTTTTTTCGTTTCTTCATCTACTCCATAGGGCAATGATGTTTTATCATTCCGAACGTAACAATATAACACGGCTGCCGGCACCGTATGCTCTCCCATATTTTGAAGTGCTGCATTCATATAGGTCAAAAGCTGCAATTCCAAGCCCGTACATACTTCCTGTAAATCCAGCTGTTTTCGGCCCGACTTATAATCAATAACAACGACGTATTTTTCTTCATCCGTACACATCGTATCGATGCGGTCAATCTGGCCGCTGACAACAACCGACATGCCATTGGGCAGCGTAAACTGTACGGCTTTCCAAGGACTATGCTGTTTACCAAAGGAAGTTTCCAATCCTTCCATATGAAAATTAGATACGGCACTCAATTCGCATAATCGCCGTACCGTCCGAATTAATGTTTGAATCAGTCGTTCTTTAATTTGACAAAAATAGGCATTGGACATTAAGATATTGTGTTGTACATCTGGTGCCAGCATTTCTGTCGCCTCACGGCAGCGGGCCGGTATTTCTTCTACCGGTAAGTCATGCCACTGCTTGCCTTCTTTAAGCAGATTTTCCCCTAAAATCCGCAATGCGCCATGGACAAGCATTCCCAAATCAGGAGCTGTAAATTGATACAGCGGCCGTTCTTCCAACTGCAGACCATAGCGTGAAAAATACGCAAAGGGACAGCTGCGATACTGTTCAAATTTAGTCACAGAACCGCGCAGTGTTCCATCGGGCGCATATAACTTCCGTACCAGTTCTGGAGACAGAGGCAGCGGTATATTTCGATGAAACAAACCTTGTACAACTTGTACGGCTTGCTGCTGCCAGCCATGATGATAGGCCCAGTCATATAAGGCCCACCAGCAATCCTGTATCGGTTTTCCTTCTACAGCCGGGCGAAGCTTCGTTGGTAAATAGGACAACGCCGCAGGCATAGCAGTAATAAACGAGGCTTCTTCCCCTTCCGGAATACTTCCTGTTTCGCAGGAAATAGTCGCCACATATCCATTTTTCTGCAACTGCTGAATCCACAGGGACGCGTCTTGCGCCTTCCCATCTTCATCAGCCAGAATGTAGGAAAGATATAAAGATTCTCTTGCTCGCGTAACGGCTAGATAAAACAAAAATTTTTCTTGAAATGAACGAAACCGTCTTCCTGGGCCGAGTTTGATGCCCAGCTTGCTGAGTCGGCGTCGTTCTGTATCATTAAGCATACCTTCATCGTTACTATGCTGTGGAAAAACACCGTCATTAACGCCGCAAATAAATACAACACGGGACTGCATCGTATACCCTCTATCGACAGAAGTCAGCGTCACATGATCTAACGTCGGCGGAATTAAACTAAATTTTAACTCTTTTAATCCATCCGTCACAATTTGCGAAAATTCCCGCAGCGATATGACATCATCACCGCCTACATGGACAATTTCATCTAAAAACATCAGTAGCCGTTTCCATACCTGTTCATGTTCTTTTTCATCAACAGCTTGGCCTTTTTGATGATCTTCCTCTTTCCATTGACGTAAGGTCTGCGGCACCTGCATGCTTACCAGCCATTTATACAGCAGTGTACACCAGGTTTTTACATCATGATCTTTCTGTGCTTCTGTCCAGCAGGGCAGCAGCAAATCTACGATACGCTGCCGAACGGCATTGATTTCTTCCAGTTTTTCTTTTGCAGCCCCATCTATTTCTCCTCCATTTTCTAAAGAAGAACGCTGCCAATACGTCCATTCCTTACCGCTCAGCCAATGATATCCTTGAATGCCATAAGCCAGGCAATAATTTTCCAGCAAGTCCGCATCATGCCGGCTGATAGGAAATAAATCGGTTTTTAATAAGGAAAACATCGCTTCATAGGACCAGCGGGCATGAAACACTTCCAATAGTGCCGTAACCGCTTCGACAACCGGATGTGATGTCATCGGCCGCCGGTAGTCACTAAAAAAGGGAATCTGATACTTTGTAAAAATCCGTTCTGCTGCATGCTGATAGGCTTCACTGGAACGAGCCAAAATAAGAAAGTCCCGATATCGATATCCCTGCCGACACAACTGCTGAATCGTTCTGGTTATATGAGCAATCTCTACATCCCGATTGCTGCATTCGCAAATATGCAATTCCGGAACAGGCTGTGCCAACATTTGCGGCATATGCTGGAAAAAACCTTGCGTAAACAGCTCTAATCCCTGCGGAGCTGGTTCCGGTATCATTTGCCGTTCTACCTGCGGAAATAACGCTTGAATATCCCGATATACTTCATACGCCCGGTGAAACAATGCCGTCTCCTTAGCCTGGGAAGCAAATTGCCGCGCATCCATGGTCAGCGTAATAGTCATATGATCTGCCGCCGTTTCAGCCGCCTGCAGCACAGCCAGCTGCTGCGGTGTAAACCATTGAAATCCATCTACCCAAATACGCGCCCCCTGTATAAACCGATACTGGGGAATTTCTCTAGCCAGTACCGTCATCACATCATCCGCACTGCCAAAATGCTGTACTAAAAAATCCGTATACGCTTTATATAATACGGCTATATCTTCCAATTTACGTCCCAGCGTCTGATTTCCCAAGGACGCTGCAGCCTGGCGAAGCATATCTGCATCAATACGAAAAGACCGGCATTCCCAAATAAACTGTCCGATAGAGGCTGCAAAATGGTCTTGTCTGGCTGCTGTCTGCAAAACGGTAAATTCATCAGCATACTGCCGCAGCAATCGTTGTAAAATGAGCTGACGAGACAAATCGGATAACGACGAATGCTCTTTCCCCCGTTCTTGAAATACACGATATGCCAACCGAGAAAAGCCGACAATCTGAATTCCCATGAATCCCCAGCCCGGCATGGCTTCAGCAAATTGTCTTTCTGCATGATACGATGCCTGATCGGGGACAATCAGCAACGCCTTACCGCCGCCGGCAGCCCATTCTCGCATTTGTGTAAAGCAGCATTTGCTTTTACCGCTTTTTCCTGTTCCTAACATAACCGTAACTGCCATGCCTTTTCTCCTTTACATGTGTACTGTGAATCTACATTTTTTAATATTGTACCATATTTAAAAACACAAAAAAATAGAATCATAAAAAAGAAGCTGCCGCAATCATGCGACAGCTTCACTGCTTATGTCATCTTACAATACAGTATTTACTGTGTACATTTTAGCAAGGCAGGCTCCATTTTTATATAGCCGCACAAGCTGGCTTCAAATATACAGAAGAGTCGGCTTCCTTACCTTCCAGCCATTTCAAATCATATGGTTCAAACACAACGTTTCGATACGCCTCTACATCCATCAAGGTACCATCCCAATCGGAATGAATATCACCATTCTGTTTAATCAAAATATCATAGAGAATGTCATAGGTAATGCCCGTTTTTGCATCTTTTTCGACAATCGTGCTATACGGCAGGGTTTTGTGATACGTAAGTTCCATTCCCTTATAATCAAAATGGAATCCACAGCGCATGCGGCATCCGTCTAATCCCGTATAGTCAGCAATACGTTTCAAATCATGCAAAATTTTGTCATTGCTTTCATCGTATAGGTTTTCCGGCGTCGTTTCGGTGTAATCAAACCGAAATTGAATCGATGCACCTGGAATTTTTCGAAACCGTTCCAAATAAGGAATTAATCCGTCAGCCGGATACTTTTTATATAAAACGCAATTAATGCGAAATGGTACAGCTAGCCGTACCAATAATTCATCATTAGATTCTACAACATAGTGCTGCATATGACGAGATACGTTGATACACGTAATCTTATCTTTATTTTTTTCTGTAAATGCGACGATGTCATCTTCCGTTTGGTATTCAGATACAGGCAATGTCGTATTAATATATATTTTATGTGTTCGCGGAATCATATCGAGCATTCGCTGCAATGAGTCTAAATCAGCAAATGGTTCGCCTCCGGTAAACACAAAATCACAATAGGGCGTAATCGCGTCCATCGTTCGAATACTATTGCAAATTTTATCCGCTGAAAAGCCAGTCATATCGGCATATTCTTCCTTATTAATGCAAAAGGGGCAATGGTTGCGGCAATTATATGGTACAAATATAGTGACTGTTGCACCGCCTTCTCTTGTTTTGTACGGATGCCTCATGCGTACAACCGGCTCCGTTACTTGGTTCATAATGCTGTTCATCCTTCTTTTCGCCTCAAATTCTGACATATTTTACTATATAATGCTCCCACACCATATGCGTTTAAAAGAATACTATATTTTCTTATCACTTCATATAGACATTATACAGATTATATATATCCGTATTCATTCTATCATAAAATTCTATTCCGTCAAATACATATTATGTATTCTTTTTAGGCATATGTCGTATAGCAAATAGTTCACTTTGAGGTAAAAATATATTCTCAATATTTATCGTAATGCCTGCGTAATATCCGCTGCCGTTTTCTTGACATCGGCAATAATATTTTGTTGTATTTCTTCGGTAATATGGGTAATGGGGCTGGCCACACTAATCGCTGCTACGACGTGATGGTCAGAAAAAATAGGAGCTGCAATGCAAGTCATTCCCAATTTTACCTCTTCTCGTTCCACTGCATATCCTCGTTGTCGCACATCTTCCAGTTCTTTTAGCAGTATATTCCAATCTGTAATAGTATATTCCGTAAATTTCTGCAATTTGCAGCCTATAAACGGCTTTACATATTCCGGCGCAAAAGCAAGAAGGCATTTTCCCGACGCAGCACAATAACTCGGACGAATAGAACCGACCGGCGGTGCCATATCGACACTTTGGGGCAATTTTATTTTTTCCAAAATCACATGCTGCGGATAGGCTGCATTCGATTCGGCAAATGTTGTCATATGCACACTTTCTTTACATTGTATGGCCAATGCTTTGGCATAAGGATACGCCGTTTTTTGAAATGACTCTTTTTCCCGAAACAGCATCCCCAATGAATAGACTTGCAGTCCTAACCAGTATTTTCCTGTTTCCTCTTGCTTACGCACAAATCCGCGGCCTTCCAGCGTATCCATCGTACGACTTACCGTACTTTTGTGCAATTGCATCGTTTTGCTGATTTCAGTAATGCTCAACGGCCGTTCTTTCTTTAAAAACAGCTGCAATATCGCCAGTGCCCTGTCAATTGATTCAATCATGTTTGTATCCTCCTCATCCCGAGTTGGTTTGTTCCCATCATCGCAACATGTATTGCAAAATCATGTTTTTTATTATACGTACAATCAACAGGATGTCAATAGATATACTAAAAAAGCTGTTATTAGATTACTTTGTCTGATATTGGTAATGCTGGTACAGGCAGTTTGCCAATGTATTGGTCAAATCCAAGCCATCTAATCCATTGAGCCAGTTTTTAGGAATGGCACTTTTTCCATATACAGCACCTCCCAGCGTTCCACAAACAGAACCACAGGTATCACTATCTCCATCCTGATTGCATGCCATTAACACAGCATCTTTCAACGAATGATTTTTTAACAGACAATATACCGCTAAGGCCAAGGCTTCATCTGCATTCCACCCGAGTCCCAATACACTCATTGCTTTTATCGGATTATGATCGGATACGGCTTCATCAATCGCCTGCACCAATGTTTTTACCAGTCCCATACTATCTTCTTCTTTTTGCAGAATGGGCAAAACTGCCGTCAGTGCCGAGCCTAAGGCTTCACCGTCTGCCAGTAAGGAAACAAGGGCACTAAATACGCCGGCTGCCAAATAAGCCGAGGCACTGCCGTGCGTTAATTCTCCAGCCCGGCAGCCTGCATGCATGGCTTTTTCCGGATCACCGGCATAAAACAATCCTACCGGGCCTGTACGCAGTACAGTACTGGATTTATTGGTATTCGGTTTATGATTTTTATCATACTGATTACCAGAAGCCAAGGCCATGAGGCATACTTTTCCCGGACTACGCCGGGCAAATAGAAAGGTGTTTTTCATCATATCGTAGCCCCACGCCGTTTCATGAGGCTGCTTTTTAATCCATTCGGCTTGTTCCATTCGCACAAGCCGTTCTGTTTGCGTATAATACCAACGCATATACGACCGATACATTCCATCTTCAGGTGCAATATGTTCATGAGCAGCCCAAAGCAGGCCATCAGCAGTAAACAAAGCCATTTGTGTATCATCAGAAACGACGCTTTTTTTATCATTGGATGCTAATTTCAAAATGGTTCGAAGCCCATAGGGTCCATATTTTTTGTGAATTGTTTTTAAATCCATATCTTCAATTAAATATCCTAATGCATCTCCAACAGCACCGCCTAACATACACCCTGTAAACCGTTCTGCTGACTCCATGAAGGAACACCTCCTAAAAAAATTATAAAAAGTATTTACATATCTTTTTTTATTCGATATAATTAAAGATTTACATATATAGTATAACAGACACGGGCCATGATAATCAACCAGTATATAAAAAATCAATCTATACCAATATGTGCATATAGTCATGACCCTGATGTAAACATTGTTCTCTATCTCTCTCCTATTCGTATGCCGACTAAGAAATAAAGAAGAACATGAACGGTCATGTTGCAAAGGATATACGTAAAATGGTACGACAAAAGGACTGTAACAACATGGATTCAACATTCTCATTTTGTTACAGTCCTATCAACTATTTCTTATGCCGTGTATACCACAAAATCCCATAAGCACCGATAAGCAAAACAATCAATACTGCCAACCGCCCGCTATGCGCTTGTATGTGAAATAAATCATGCCCCAACCAAACTTCTACAATAACGGCTGGAAGCTTGCCAATCAAATTCGCTATAAAATGATCGCGGTACGATAATTTACTCATCGCCGCTATCGCCGTCACAACAACATTAGGTGCATAGGGTATCGCGCGGCCAATCATTACCATACGAATCGTACTGTATGCGTTGACATGTTTTAATTTTCCATGTCTGTTGATAATCTGCTTCGCCTTATGGTGAAATAAAGTACGCATCAAACGAAAGGCAATTTCTATACCCAATACTTCTCCCAGCCAGGATATAATAATTCCTGGAACGAGTCCAAAGATAATGCCATTAATCGAAAGAAATTGAATCGTCGGAACACCGACAGCATTCGCCAAGGCAATTAAAAAAATACAAATACCGATCGCGCCATATCCAAAAGAAGCAATGTAAGCCGCCATTCCCTCCATATCTTTTTGCAGCATATAATGCCAAATCGTCGAAAAAAAATGCGGCAGCCAAAAATGAACACCAACCAATACGCCTGCTATCAATATCATACACACGCCATGCACAAGCCATTTATTTTTTTCTTCCTGTCTCATATAAGCCAGTCCTTTTTCATCATCTTTTTTCTTTTATAGTATATCACCTATACAAGTACAAAAGAATGCATTACAATAAAGATACTTTTTATTGTATAAAACTGCTGTTTGCAGCAGTGGACCGGCAGCACACTATCTCTTGCTGCCATGATTTGACAGAAAGGAATATCATACTATGAATACGGTACACGCCGCAGCTTCTACAGCCAATGCCGTAAAAGAAGATGTGCAGCAGCAAGTATCACAAGGGATGTCTGCGTTAGATCATTTTACAGATTTTCTCCTCAATCACGGGCCCGATCTTATTTATGCCATTATTATTTTTTTTGTTGGTCGTGCGATTGCCCGATTTATCAAAAATATGGTCATTCGTTTTATGACGCATGCCAATTCTGACAGAACGGTTATTACGTTTATCAGCCAAATTGTCTATTACGCCATTATGGCATTTGTCGTTTTAACAGCATTAAACAAAATCGGCATTCCTACCAATTCTTTTTTAGCAGCCTTTGGGGCCTTTGGCTTAGCTGTTGGCCTAGCACTGCAAAACAATCTATCAAACTTTGCTTCGGGGCTGCTCATTTTAATTTTTAAGCCCTTTAAAGCCGGTGACTGGGTTTCCATTGGTGGCGTAGAAGGAAGTGTCAAAGGAATTCAGGTTTTAAATACAGCTATTATCACAAAAGATAAAAAAACTATTTTTATTCCTAATTCTTCCATTACATCGTCCCAAGTCACGAACAGTTCGTATTTGGATGAACGACTGATTCCTTTCGTCTTTGATATTGGCTACAATAACGATCATCACAAAGCCATTGCTATCCTCAAAGATATTTTCAAAAAAGACAAGCGTATCTTAAATGCGAATGAAATGGAAATCGGCATTCAAGAATTTGGTGATAATTCTGTCCGCATTGCCGCCTATCCCTTAGTCGCCAGCAAAAATTTTATCGCTGTAAAATATGATATTATGTCAGAAGTAAAAGACGCATTTGATGCACAGGGAATTGATATTCCCTATCCGCAGCGCGTCGTCTATGTCCAGCATCCGCAAGAAAAATAAAGAATATCCCTACAAAACAAAATAAATGGTATATGCTAAACATAAAAAGAACGCTGCACGTATCACTTGGAATGATATGTGCAGCGTTCTTCTGTATGTTTACCATTTTCCTTGCTTAAACAAGGTCATCATTTCCATTGTAAGGCTTGCCTTTTCGGGATCATCCGGCAAGTCTTCTCGCTCTACCCACTGTGCCGTTGCTAATTCATTATGATCGACGCGCAGTGTATCATCTCCATCAAGGTCACAGAAAAAGCCAAACAACAACGTATCGGTAAAACACCAGGGCTGGCTTTTATAAAACTGCAGGTTCTTTACGTGAATACCTACTTCTTCCATGACTTCACGATGAACCGTTTGTTCAATGGTTTCACCAATTTCGGCAAATCCTGCCAATAAAGCAGCCTTCGTATATTCTCTGCCAGCATATTTAGAAACAAGCAGCTTGTTACCATGGCGTACTGCCACAATAACAGCCGGACAAATCTGCGGATACATCATCGTGTGGCAATCCTTGCAATACATCATGCGTTCCTTTTGGCTGTGCTGCATCGGACGACCGCACTGTCCGCAGTACTGATGGTTTTGATACCAATGACAAAGAGACATGCCGGTCACACCAGCAAAGGCTTGAAAGCGCGGCTCTGCAGCCCGCATAAAATTGATAGATATATACGTAAATCCACGCGTTTCCGGAATATCTGCCAACGCTAAGAAATAGGACGTCTGATCTTCCTGAAAAAGCCAGCGCACCTTGTTCTGCAATATGCCAAGCTCACCATATGTCGGATAGGTAAATGTTTTTTCTCCTGTCACGCGAACAAGAATCTTCCGTCCCCGGTAGGCAAGAACAGGGCTGTCTGCTTGTACCGGTACAGGACGATATTCGTTATGATATGTATGCGCACCTATATCTTGTATCATTCAATAATCTGTGCTCCATGGTTACAACATTTAAGAATACGGCCTGTTGATTCAATTCCCTGGGTCCGGAATGCATTGACCATTGCATTCATAATTTGTTTTTCTTTTTCTGTTGCAAAGGCAATCAGCGTCGAACCGGAACCACTAATCGTAGCACCTAATGCACCGGCATCTTCTGCGGCTTTCAACACAACATTACCACCGGGAATGAGTTTTATACGATACGGAACATGCAATTTATCCTGTAAGCCAAAGAAAATGCGGTCATATTGTTTCGTAAACAATGAAGAAACAAGGAAGCTGACACGGCTGACATTAAATACGGCATTTTGATAATCAATCGTTTTGGGCAATGCTTCACGAGCTTTTTCTGTGGATACTTCAATTTCTGGGCTAACCGTAATAAACGTCAAGTCATCATCAATGGGAATCGAATTGGTCATCGTCTTGCCGTCCACCATAATGGATACCGATAAGCCACCATAAAGAGCCGGCGCTACATTGTCCGGATGTCCTTCCATGGTTGTTGCCAAAGAAAGCATTTCTTCTTTGCTCATTTTATTACCTGTCAAAGCATTGCCAATTAAAATACCGCCTACAAGGGCAGCAGAACTGCTGCCAAGGCCGCGAGCCGGCGGAATATTATTTACGAGTTTTAGCGTACCGCCTTTAGGAAGAGAACTCTTATTTTTAATCGCTACTGCCTTCATTGCCCGGCCTACAAAATTTTCATTGAAATTGGTAGGAATTGATTCTTTTCCCAATCCTTCAATTTCAATATCAATCTGTGATTTAGATGAATCTTCTGTAAAATAAAAATCATCAAAAAAGTTAAGGGCAATGCCAACAGCATCAAAACCAGAACCAATATTAGCCGACGTAGCCGGTACTTGTACATGAATTTGTTTTGTCATAATGATTACACCTCGATAACACGAATTGCATTTGCTACTTTACGAACACACGGCAGAGATTCAATTCGCCGTAATGCTTCTTCAACCAGACCTGCTGATGATTTGTCAATTAAAATGACAATTTCAGCAATTTCTGTTGTTTCATCTTTTTGAATCAATGAACGAATACTAATATGATAATCTGCTAACAATCTAGATACACTGGCCAAGACCCCCGGTGCGTTGTTAACGGTCATCCGAATATAATAGGGCGCGCTAATGTCAGCCTGCGGCTTCAATTTAGCTTCATGCCATACAAAATCGCGGCTTCCTGTAATATTGATGTTAAAATGGAGGATTACATTCATGACATCACTAACAACCGCGCTGGCTGTCGGCAATGAACCGGCCCCTTGTCCATATAACATCACATCACCTACACAATTTCCCCGCACGTATACAGCATTATAGGCACCACCCACATTTGCCAGCGGATGGCCTTTGCGGATAAAGCTTGGATGTACATTTAACGTAATTCCATCGGCATCCTGCCGAGCAATAGCCAGCAGTTTAATAACATATCCCATTTCAGTGGCATGCTGAATATCTTCCTGGGCAATCGTTTCAATACCTTCTACATTGACATCATTAAAGGTTACGGCTGAATGGAAACCTAATGTTGCCAAAATAGCGATTTTCCGCGCTGCATCATAGCCGCTGACATCATTCGTCGGGTCAGCTTCAGCATAGCCTTTTTCTTGTGCGCCTTTCAACGCATCTTCATAGGACATACCTGTTTCTGTCATATTAGACAAAATATAGTTGGTTGTACCATTCATAATGCCTATGATTTCTTCGATTTGATTGCTATTAAGAGAAGAATACATCGGCCGTACAATAGGAATCCCGCCGGCAACACTGGCTTCAAACTGAAAATCTACATTATGTTCTTTAGATAATTTTAACAGCGGAATGCCGTAATCGGCAATGAGATCTTTATTGGCACTGACAACACTTTTCCCCTTTTTGAAGCATTGTTCAATGCAATTTTTAGCAAAATCTGCGCTGCCCATTACTTCAACTACAATTTCAATATCATCATCATTAATAATATCATCAAAATTGGTGGTCAACTGAATCGATTCAGGAAGATCCATTTTTTCATACTTTTGTATGTCGCGGATAAGCACGCGCTTGATATTAATTTTTGTATTAAGCTGTTCTTCAATAATCGACCCATTCATTGCCAATAAATCAATAACACCTTTGCCAACTGTCCCGCATCCTAATAATGCAATTGATACTTCTTTCATTTCATTTCCCCCTCACCATGTAGTATATATATATCTAAGCTTGTCCAATAATTTCTACCTTGCTGACGCCGGACAGCTTTTCCAACTTTTTCATTAAATCGTCAATAGATTCTTTCATTTCTTTGGTTTCAATCGAAACGCTGACATCAGCCAGCCCTTGAAGCGGAATACCCTGATTAATAGTCAAGATACTGCCGTTACTGCTTGCTATCGTATTCAGCACTTGGGATAATTCTCCCGGCTTATCTAAAATCATGATAGAAATCGTAACAATTTTTCCCTGCGTAACATCATAAAAAGGAAATACATAATCTTTGTATTTATAATACGCACTGCGACTTAAATTCATCATATGTACAGCTTCATTAATTGTCTTTTTCTGATGACGTTTTAATATCTCTTTTACTTTAATTGTCTTTTTTATTGCTTCCGGAAGAATATCTTCACGCACCAAATAAAATTGGTAATTTTTCTCCCCCTTAGCCTCTTTCATTATAATTCCTCCCCTGCAAAATAGGAATACGTTGCCTGCAGCCCAGGTAATAATTTCGTTACCGGTTTCCACTGCAACGCTTGTTTGGCGGCTGTATTATCAAGGGCAGAACAATAAATATCACCGCTGCGGGCATCAGCGTACGAAACTTGCGCAGGTACTCGAGAAAAATATAACAAAATTTCCTTGAGCGCATTAATCGTCGTTTCAATTCCCGTACTTACATTGTAAATCCCCGATGGAACCGCCGTATCCATTGCCTTTATATTGGCTCTTGCTACATCTTTTACATACACAAAATCACGAGACTGTTCGCCATCGCCATAGATAGTCAAATCCTGCCCTTGAGCCAGTGCTTTTGAAAAAACATAAACCACACCGCCTTCGCCATGACTTCCCTGCCGTTCGCCATACACATTGGAATACCGCAAAATAGCATAGGACAGGCCAAACGCTTCATGATACATTTGAATATATTTTTCTGCTGTCACTTTTGTCAATCCATAAAAAGAGGTTGGCATGAGCGGCTGATCCTCTTTTAACGGCACGTGTACATTATCTCCATATACAGCTGCCGACGACGAAAAGATGATTTTTTTCACATGGTATTTCCGGCACATATCCAATACATTAATGAGCCCCATGATATTCAGCTGGGCATCTTCTTTCGGATGTTCCATCGAATAGGGCACTAAGGTCTGGGCCGCTTCATGAAAGACGATTTGAATATTTTCTTTCGCAAAAATACGTTCCAGCGCGTCTTCATGACAAATATCTTCTTCGTAAAATACGGCCTGTGGATTGAGGTTCTTACGGCTGCCTGTACTTAAATTATCAATAATAATGACATGATGTCCTTCTTCAATCAGCGCATCTGTCAAATGGGAGCCAATAAATCCTGCTCCACCGGTTACTAAGATATTCATATTCCCGTTCTCCCCCAATCGTTACGGCAGCATTCCGAAATGGATAGGTTCTATGTGCCGTTCTTTCATTAACTCTTTTATCGTCGGTGATATCAACGCATGAAATTCATCTTCCCAATGGTATCCCCAAGAAAAAACCTGGGAAAGAGCAGCTGTACTTTTGCCGGGATGCATCATAATTTCATGAACGCCGAAAGGCATGCGCTGTAAAATATACGTCAAATTATGAACATTCATATTACCACCGTCTATCATTCCCCAAAAATAATCGGTTGTCGTGAAATGAAGGCGTTTGATATCGGCCATCGCTTTACGGGATAAGAAGGTCAGCCCATTGCGTCCCATCACGCGAAAAGGTCCTGCAGAAAAAGTTTTAAACGTATATTCTTCCTGCGGCACACGCAATCGATGAAGGCCGTATTTTTTCATCAATGTCTGGACAATAGCCCAAATAGGCGGCAGCATATGCATGTGCTGATGACTGTCAACATGGGTAATATTTAGTCCTTGGACCATAATTTTTTCTATTTGCGCATCCAATTCGCGATACACCTGTTCGTAGTCAATTTGCCCTTCCATTACTTTTTTAACAAACGGAATATAGCTTTCCGGTACCAAGCCATTCGCATTTACCAGTGTAGGCACTTCTCTTGGCGAAAGAATTGTCGGCAAACTGCCTACCAAACATAAATGAATGCCAATTCCCAGACCCGGACATTGTTTGGCTAATGCCACGGCTTCATCAAATGCTGGGCCCGATGCCAAAAGCGACGTACTGCGCAAAACACCTTTTTCATATGCCTCTATGACGGCTTGATTGACTTCTGTATGGATGCCGAAATCATCGGCATTGATAATTACTCTATTCATTGCTTTGTATCACCGTAAAAAATCAAAATTCTTGAAATTTAATTTTCCTACTTCTGCCAATGCGTGGTTTCCATAGGCTTTGCAAAATGATTGTATCGTTTGCGCTATTCCTAAATAAGCACCTTTGGGAAATGTCATCTCATACCGGGCTGACAATGTTTTTATTGCATCTACAAATCCGTTGCGAGCTAAAATAGATGCAGCTGCTACAGCTATGTCCCGTTCTCCTTTGGTAACTTGTATAATCTGATGAGACGCAGCCATAGAACCCACTGCCTGCAAAACATATTCCTCTTTACCGAACTTATCGACTATTATACATGGACATTCGTGTTTTGACAATAGGCGACAAATGTTTTCTCCATGGAGACTTCCCAATAAGTGATTCAAATTTTTATGAATTCGTTTCAGATTGTTGTATTGTTCATTATATTCTCGCGGCATTAATACCGTCGTAATACAACGTTCCCCAAGCATATGCTGAATTTGTGCTGCCAAGACTGCAATGTTCGCGTCTGTCAGCATTTTGCTGTCACAAACACCCAACCTGCGAAGTTTTGTTTCTTCTTCTTTCGTAATCAGGCAGGCCGCTCCGACAAGCGGTCCAAACACATCCCCTTTGCCCGATTCATCGCATCCCATCCAGCAAGGAATGCCTGCCGGATGCAGTCCATCCATCGGCATATCCGACATCGTTTTTTCATCGACGCTAGAGCCGCCGTTTGCCAAGGTTTCTACCAAACGTTTTAATGGCGAATCTTTTCCTTGTATAACGACAGAAATCCCTTTTTTTCCATGATATATATTGACCGTCAGTTCCTCACTGCCTCGAACGCAATGCATCTGATGCCCATAATTAATATCTTTTTCACGGGTACAGCAAATATTGGCTTCGGCCAGTTTTTTTTTCAATTGCCCAACCCGTTTTTGTACTATATTATCCATAAATTGTATACGCCTCTTCCTTCGCTTTTCGCTGCCATTCTTTAAGAGGAATCCCTGTTTTGACGGCAGCCCGGCGGCAATCCTCATATTCAGCAGAAATATTCGTAACGGCTCCGCCATACGAACTTATTTTGCAGCGTATATCTTGGCCCTGAATATGAACGACTTGAATCGTACGTTCACAAATCGTTCGCTGCACGGGAAAATACCGCACGCCGATAGATGTCGTTTCGGCAAATACAATCGCTATCGCATCCTGCATCAATTCTTGACGGCACAACACACACAACATCGATGCCATACGGCATTTTTTCATCATTATCGGTACGGTCCAGACATCATTGACACCTAAATCCTGCAGTCGGTTAAACACATATTCCATGCACTGCGGATTCATATCATCAATATTGGCTTCTATCTGCCACAATGTTTCCACGGTATCACCTCATTCGATTAATTGTATCTGCCATGCGTCCTGCGCCAAATCCATTGTCAATATTGACAACAGCCACACCGGCAGCACAACTATTAAGCATGGCCAGCAATGCTGATAACCCATGGAAATTGGCACCGTAGCCAATACTCGTTGGCACCGCAATAACCGGCTTATCTACCAAGCCGCCAACGACGCTTGCCAAAGCACCTTCCATACCGGCGACAACTATATTCACGTTGGACTGCCGAATTTCTTCGCTTCGTGCTAGGAGACGATGAATGCCGGCAACGCCGACATCGTAAATACGCTGTACCGTATTGCCCATAATCTGTGCAGTCAATGCGGCTTCTTCAGCGACCGGAATGTCGCTCGTCCCAGCGGTAATAACAGAAATAATCCGATCACCATTTTGTATCGTTTTATCGTTCCATTGATATACCATATGCGACAATGCATCATATTGTACCGTAGGAATATCCGGACACAATGCCTCATACACGGCTTTTTCAGCCCGTGTGCCAATAACATTATCATATTTTTTCATCAGCAGCCGGAGAATTTCTACAGACTGTTCTACTGTCTTGCCGGCACAATATACGACTTCCGGAAAACCGCAGCGCCGCTGCCGCTGTAAATCCAAATTAGCAAATCCCATGTCCTGTACGCTACCCGATTGTTCCTGTACAGCGGATACAGCATCATGCAACGATAAGGTACCCTGTTTATACGATTCTAAAATCGTTGATATATCTTTCATCGCTTACTCCCGAAATCCATTGGTTTCCCACGCCTTATACAAAACGATACCTACGGACATCGATAAATTAAGTGATTCCGTATCACTACGCATAGGTATCGTCAAGACATCATCACAACAAGACAAAAATTCTTCTCCCAAACCGCTGCCTTCATTGCCAAAAGCCAGTACTACAGGACGACTGTAATCAGCGTGCACATAGGATACACTTCCCTGCGCAGCTGTTCCATAAACAAGCCGGTCTTCATTCGCACAAAATGTATCCAGTTGTTCATCTGTCACCTGCTGCACAATTGGAATTTTAAAAATAGCTCCCATAGCACTGCGAATTGTCTTATCATTATATACATCTACACTGTCTTCACTTAGAAGTATTGCACCTGTATTCGCAGCTGCTGCCGTACGAATAATTGTACCCAAATTGCCCGGATCTTGAATAGCCCGCAGATACAACACGGCTTTATCCGGCGCAATAGCAGGAAGGCTTTCCAAATCATAGGCAAAAAAAGGCAGCATCGCAGCAATTCCCTGCGGTGTTTTGGTATCTTTTATTTTATCATAGACGCTATCTGTTACAGAAAAAAAAGTCCAGTCTAAGCGGCAGCCTTCTTCGTATAAAGCAGTAAATTCTTCATGCGCCTTTCCTTTCGGTGATACAAAGCAAATGCCGTCATGAATACCTGTCGCAATCGCATCTCGGACAAGACGCTGCCCTTCTACAAAAACGCGCTGCTGCGCTTGGCGTCCTTTTTTCTGCTTAATCGCACAAGCGAGTTTTACCCATTGATTGTCTCGTGACGTAATGTTTTTTATTTCTTCATGCATTCCCAATTCCTCCCGGCAGTCAAATTTTTAGATACTCTATCTCGTTTTCACATAACCCAAAGAAAGGACTGACGCATTAAGGATTCCTTCTTATGCGCAGTCCCCCTTTTACCTAGCACGCAGTATAATAGCCCCAAACAAACCACGAAAGGGGCTTGTCATTTGTGACAGCCCCTTATATGGTCTTACTACTGACTTCTTATTGTTTATTTGTATCTTGTGTTTGGTTGGAAGAAAGCAGGCTGTCGCGGTTTTGTTTAATACTGGACAAAGTTTTTTCCAATGTTGATTCTACATATTTAAGTACATCACCGGCATAGGTAATAGAGCTGCTTTTAAGTTCTTCTGATGACTGATTGGCATTCAAAATAATCTGATTAGCATGTTCCTGAGCCTGACGAACCAATTCACTTTCTTCGGTTAATTTTGCGATATAATCTTTAGCTTGCGCAACCATGCTGTCTGCATGATGCTGTGCGTCAGCAATAATTTTATCTTTTTCTGCCAATACTTTTTTAGACTGTTCCAACTCTGTCGGCATTGATTCTTTCAAATCGTCAATAATCTGAAGCAGTTCTTCTTCTTCAATCATTTTTTTGTTGGTAAAAGGCACCTTTGAGGCATTCATTACCAAGCTTTCCAAATCTTCTAATAATTTATCTGAATTCATGTTTTCCACCTCTATGCGTCGTATTTATCCTTAAATTTTTCTTTTAATTTAGCTTCTACGTAATCCGGCACCATATCATCAAGCTTGCCGCCAAAGCATGCTAATTCACGAATCCCCGTCGAACTGATATAGGAATACTTTGTACTTGTCATAATAAATACCGTTTCAATATCCGGTTCAACCTTTTTCATGAGCAATGCCCGTTGAAATTCATATTCGAAATCGCTGAGCGCACGCAAACCACGAATAATAATCGTTGCACCATGTTCCATTGCGTATTCATTCAAAAGTCCATGAAAGCTGACAACTTCTATATTCGGAATATGCTTTGTCGTTTCACGCAGCATATCTTCCCGTTCTTCCATTGTAAACAATGGCTTTTTAGATGGATTTTCAAATACAGCGATAATCAGCTTATCTACTAATTTACTGCCTCGTTCAAATATATCAATATGTCCATTGGTTACTGGATCAAAACTGCCTGGACAAATTCCGATTCGCATACTTTATTTTCCTCCCTGACACCTACGGATAAACGTAATTCGAGTATCCTTTCCATAGGATTTTTCTCTGATGACCTCATACAAAAGGCTGTCAGCTATATCTTCATCCTTGCTGCGTTCCATGAGCAAAAGTCCATGAGGTGCCAGCAAATCGTATTGACATATTAAAGCAATTGTATTGTTCACCAAATTCTTATTATACGGCGGATCCGCAAAAATATAATCAAACTGCCGTCCCTGCAAATGCGCCAAGGCTTTGGTTACGTCCATGCGCAACACTTCACATTGGCTGCTAACACCGCATAATGCGGCATTTTGCTTAATTAGCTGCTGTGTATAGTGGTCAATAAACACACCATATGCAGCACCACGGCTTAGCGCCTCCAGCCCCAATGCACCTGTTCCTGCAAATATATCCAGTACATTTGCACCTTCCAGCTCGCCATTTGCTAAGATATTGAAAAGACTCTCCCTCGTTCTATCTAACGTAGGGCGAGTTAACATGCCTTTCGGCGATTTCAATACCCTTCCTTTTGCACTGCCGGATATGATTCTCACATAATCACCTGCTCGTACACAATCATTATACACGTTTTTCAAGACATATCAAATAATAAACGATAAAAAATTTTTTCATTTATTAGTTCAGCAATCAGAACTATTTTTTGATACGTTCTACCTTTAATTCTTTGCCTTGCAGTAATCGAATAATATTATCTTTATGCCGGACAACAACCAAAATCGCTGCCACCAAGCCAAAAATCGTAACGGGCATCGGTTCAGCAAAAAAATACATCGTAATCGGTACCAGTATAGCCGCAACAATCGACCCAAGCGATACAATGCGGGTTAATCCCACTATGACAGCCCATACAGTGAATACAATCAATGTTTCCCACGGTGCTAAAAACAAAATGATACCCAGTCCGGTTGCTACACCTTTGCCGCCTTTAAAATGGAGGAATATTGAACAAGAATGACCGACTAAAGCCAATAAACCGCCTACAATCATCAGATAAATTTGATATTCAGGAGCCATTATAAGGCCGGCCTGCTGTCCCAGATACACTCCAAGCATGCCCTTACCAGCATCTAAAATCAATACCATCAAGCCGCCGACAGCACCAAATACGCGGTACGAATTGGTCGCACCCGTATTGTGACTGCCATAATCACGCGGGTCTTTATGAAAAATAGCTTTGCCAATCACCAATCCGCTAGGAAAGGAACCGGCAATATACGCTAAAATGAGAAATACAATTCCCATCATAACGAATCACCATCTTTCTTTCCACGCAGAATAAGCCGAATCGGCGTACCTTCAAAGCCAAATGTTTCACGCAGTCGATTTTCCAAGAAACGGAGATATGAAAAATGCATCAGCTGCGGTTCATTTACAAATAAGATAAATGTTGGCGGCTGTACAGAAGCCTGCGTCATGTAATAAATCTTCAGCAACTTTCCGCCTTTAGCCGGTGGCGGATTGGTCAGCTGCGCATCTTCGATGAGTTCATTTAAAACACTCGTTGAAACACGCATGTGCTGCTGTTCTGATACAAATTTAACCATATCTGCCAAGCGATTGACACGCTGTTTGGTCAAGGCCGAAGCAAAAAGAATAGGCGCATATTGCAGAAACGCTAATTCGCGACGAATATCTTCTTCAAATTTTTGACTTGTTTTACTGTCTTTCGTAATCAAATCCCATTTATTCACGACAATAACGCAGCCTTTACCCGCTTCATGCACATAGCCGGCAATTTTTTTATCTTGTTCTGTTACGCCTTCTACCGCATCTAATACTAATACAGCTACGTCCGATCGATCTACGGCACGCAAAGCACGAACAACACTATAGCGTTCAACAGGAATATCAATCTTAGACTTACGACGCATACCTGCTGTATCAATCAATACAAACTTTGAACCATCGTAATCCCAATGCGTGTCAATCGAATCGCGTGTCGTACCCGGCATATTGCTGACAATCACGCGTTCCTGGCCCAGCAGCGCATTAGTCAGCGACGATTTACCTACATTGGGACGACCTACGAGTGCAATATGAATCGTTTCATCATCTTCTTCCACTACGGGAATAGATTTGATATTTTTCAGTACTTCGTCGAGTAAATCGCCTAAGTTCATTAAATTGACAGCCGATACACCAATGGGATCGCCAAGTCCTAAATTATAAAATTCATAAATGTTCATTTCTTGTTCAACACTATCAATTTTATTTACTACCAACAAGACCGGCTTGCCGCAGGAACGAAGAATATGAGCAATATCTTCATCTTGAGGCTGAATTCCAGCTTTACCATCTACGACATATAAAATAACATCGGCTTCCCGAATAGCCAATTCTGCCTGATATCGCATACTTGTAAAAATATGATTTTCCGAATCGACAAATTCAATGCCGCCCGTATCAATCATCGTAAATTCCTGGCCCAGCCATTCGGCATCAAAGTAAATGCGATCCCGTGTGACGCCGGGAATATCTTCGACAATGGAAATACGTTTTTTGACTATGGCGTTAAATAATGTCGATTTGCCGACATTCGGCCGGCCTACGACAGCTACTAACGGTTTATACATAAGCTTATTTCCTTTCCTCATAAGACGAAAAAAGGATAACCGGTACACGCCGGCTATCCTCTTTTTACGAAAAATTATTTATCTTCTTCTACAGCGTCACCAATGGTAGCACTAGCTTCATCCTGGTTGGATTCCAAATAGCTTTTTACTTCTTTTTCTTCTTCATCTTTTTGAATAGCCAAGACGCTTAAAGAAATTTTCTTTTTGTCTGTATCAATGCCGATGATTTTAACATTCATAACATCGCCGATATTGACCAAATCCTTAACAGCGGCACCGCGTTTTTCCGTAAGTTCGGATACATGGAGAAGGCCCTGTAATTCCGGATCGATAGCAAGAATAGCACCAAACGGAAGGAGCTTTTTAACTTCGCCTTTAACGATATCGCCAACTTCAAATTTTTCAATAGCAGCAATCCACGGATTTTTCTGCAAGGCTTTGAGAGATAAGGAAATACGATTGCGTTCCTGATCAAATTTTTGTACCAAAACATGTACTGTTTCGCCAACTTTGAGAACTGCGTCTACAGAACTGATACGTTTCCAAGAAATATCGGAAATATGGAGAAGACCTTCAACACCGCCTAAATCAACAAATGCACCATACGGCATGATTTTAACAACGGTGCCGTCAAGTTCTACGCCTTCAGCAATGTTTTTCAATGCTTCTTCGCGTTTTGCTTCGCGTTCTGCTTCGAGTACAGCCTTGCGGGAAAGAACAAGACGGTTTTTGTGTTCATCAATATCAATAACTTTTACCTGGAACGTCTGACCTACGAGATAGTCCAAGGATTTAACGAATTTAACATCGCCTTGGGAGAGAGGAATAAAACCGCGAAGGGATTTAATCGAAACAACCAAGCCTGCTTTGTTTGTTTCTTTACCAACACATTCAACGAGCTGGTCGTTTTCAAATGCATCGCGTACTTCTTTCCAATCTTCAACTTTTTTCATTTTGACGAGAGATACAACAATAGCGCCTTCTTCTTTAATGTTATTAGCAATTTCTACGGTAAGTTCATCGCCAACTTTGACAAAATCACTGGCTTTTTCCGGAGCGGGAACAGCCATTTCCTTTTTCGGCAGGATAGCTTCTGCTTTCGTACCGATGGAAACATAGGCAGCATCATCATTCACAGAAATAACCGTGCCTTTTACAACGTCACCTTTCTTTGGATTTTCTTCATAATCATACTTGTCCAACAATTCTTCACTCATTACTTCTGTGCCTTCAGCTTGCAAATTTTCCATAATTTCAACAACCTCCTGTATTATCCAATCCGGCGTGGAAGCGCCGGCTGTAATGCCTATATGATTCATATCACGAAACGCCGCTGTGTCTAATTCAGCTGCTGTTTCAATGTGATATGTAGGGCAACCCTGTTCTTTGCATACCTGTGCCAACCGTCTGGTATTAGCGCTGTTTCTACCTCCTACGACAATCATAGCGTCTACGGTTTTGGCCAAGGCGATTGCTGCGTGCTGACGCTGCTGCGTTGCCGTGCAGATCGTCATATGCACATCCAAGTCTTGTGTCTTGGTTTGTAATATGGCAGCAATACGTTTGAATTGCTCTTGAGAGAATGTCGTTTGTACGACAACTCCCAGGGAATCAGCAGGCATAATTTTTTCTGCCTCTTTTTCCCTATCTATTATAATAGCACGATTTGCCCCCCATTGTGAAATACTAATTACCTCTGGATGAGCTTTTTCGCCTATAATAATCAATTTTTTTTCCTGTTCCACGATTTTTTTTGCATCTTGCTGTGCTTTTTTGACATGAGGACAGGTCGCATCTATTACATGCAATCCCTTTTTTTCAGCTTCTGCATATACTTCAGGTCCTACACCGTGTGAGCGAATCAGAACGGTTTCGCCTGTTTGAATCTCATCCAGTGAATCAACTGGACCTACTCCATATGCTGCCAATCGGGATACTACCTGGGGATTATGAATAATGGGTCCCAATGTTTTCGTACCCTTTTTGGCATGGGCCGCCATGTCCACGGCCCGCCGCACGCCATAACAAAATCCACAGGCATCTGCTATTGTTACTCTCATCGTTTCATTTCTCCATACTGATTTAGCATAGATAAAACTATATTGCGAATTTCGTCTGTAAATGCTTTAACAGCTTCCCTATCCGTATGCATTCCTGCCGGCGGCATAACAGGTTCGCCAAAAACAACACAGACGGGACCTTTCTTCTTGGGCAGCGGCCGCGTATTAATGACAGCTGCCGGCAGTACGGGCACGCCGGCTTTCATCGCAATGCCAGCAAATCCATCATGAAACTTGCCAAGAATCCCCTGATCCTTGCTCGTTCCTTCTGGAAATATTCCCAATACTTCGCCTTGCTTTAATACGCGAAACGATTCCATAACAGCCCTGCGGTCAATACGGCCGCGATGAACCGGAAACGTATGAACATACTGCAAAAACCAATTCATAATGGGATTACGAAACAGTTCTTCTTTCGCCATAAAATGAATCAAATGATGCCGTACTGCAGTCCCCACTAAAGGCGGGTCAAAATAGCTGGCATGATTACAAACAATAATAAAAGGCCCTTTTTCCGGGATATGTTCTTCGCCGTAAACCTTCATGCCGATCAGTGTGTAGGTAACGAAATTAAATATCCAACGGATGATTTTATATGTAAATGCTCTCATTGGGCTTTTTGACGAATCAATTTGGTAATGACATCGGCAGTTTCTTCCAAATTTAATTCGCTATTGTCGAGAAGCATGGCATCATCAGCTTGTTTAAGCGGGGAAACAGCCCGATGGGAATCCAGATAATCCCTATGGGCAATACTTTTTTCAATTTCTTCTAACGTTTCCGTGCTTCCCTTTGCCTGCATTTCTAAGTAACGCCGTTTTGCTCGGGAATGAACAGAGGCCGTTAAAAAGATTTTAATATCTGCATCAGGCAGCACAACCGTTCCTATATCGCGTCCATCCAAAATGACGCCGCCCTGTTTTGCCATGTCTCTCTGTAATTGTACCAGTTTTTGCCGTACTACTGCAAGGGCTGCAACAGAAGATACGTGAGAAGATATAGTCTGAGTTCGAATTTCTTCTGTAATTTCCGCGTCATTTACATATACGCGGCACGTATCTGCCAGCGGTTCCAACCGTACTGACAGGGGCTGAATAAAAGCACTTACGGCTGCTTCGTCTTGTATATCCACATGGTGCTGCAAAATTGCCCACGTAATTGCCCGGTACATGGCGCCTGTATCGATGTACAAATAATGCACGTTTCCTGCAGCCAAACGAGCTGCACTGCTTTTTCCTGCACCGGCCGGGCCATCAATGGCAACTGTCAATTTTTTCATCATTCACCCTCCTTTGCTGCTGCTTTTCCTGCAATATATCCTGTTGAAAAAGCTGCTTGTAAATTATAGCCGCCCGTAAACGCGTCAATATCTATCACTTCACCGGCAAAATAGATATGCGGCATAATTTTAGATTCCATCGTTTTCGGATAAATTTCTTTTATCGCTACTCCGCCAGCCGTCACAATCGCTTCTTCAATAGGGCGGGTTCCCGTAATCGTCAAAGACAAAGCCTGCAGCGTATCTGTCAAATCCTGCCGCTGCTCTTTAGATAGCTGATTAACCGGCAGATGCACATCAATACCGGCTTGTTCCAACACAATCGGGATCAGCCGCTGCGGCAATAAATCTTTCATGGCATTTTCTATCTCTTTACGGATATATTTTTGAAAATCACGCTGAATGCGCTGATCCAGTTTTTCTTTAGATAAAGCAGGCTTTAAATTAATGCGCAGCTGCATCGGATACACACACTGCTTTTTATGAGCTGCCGTCGTACTGAGCATTAAAATAATCGGTCCGGATACGCCAAAATGAGTAAACAGCATTTCACCAAATTGCGAAGCTAATTTCTTTCCTCGTTTCCATAAAGATGCTTCCACGTTGCGAAGAGACATGCCGGATAAAGCATGGGGCCATGTTTCTTCTGTCGTAAATGGAATCAACGATGGCTTAATCGGCGTAACGCTGTGTCCCAACTGTTTGGCAAAGCGATAGCCGTCACCGCTGGAACCCGTTACAGGATACGACATGCCTCCTGTTGTGATGATGCAGGAATCGCCTTCATACGTTCCTGACGCCGCACGTACGGCAATGCGGCCATCCCATTGATGTATATCCTGAACAGCGTCATTTAAATGCAGTTTTACACCGGCTATTTTCAACCGGTTATAAAACAGTTTACGCACTTCAATGGCACTGTCCGATTGCGGAAATACGCGGCCGCCTCGTTCCACTTTAGTCATAAGCCCCCATGCATGAAGCTTTTGAAGCAAATCTTCATTCGTAAATTGACCATATGCACTATACAAAAAACGACCGTTTCCCGGTGTATGGGCAATGCATTCTTCCATGGTACACGCATTGGTCAGATTGCATCTTCCCTTGCCGGTAATTCCCATCTTTTTGCCTACAATATCATTTTTTTCAAAAACTTGGACAGACGCGCCTTCTTCGGCCGCCGCCAATGCCGCCATCATGCCGGCTGCACCAGCACCAATGACTATGACTTTCTTGCCCATCATGACTCCGCCTTACTTATATTTATATAATTCTGCCACTTCTTCGGCCGTTAAACTGCGATAAGCACCGCGTTTTATGCCGCTAAGTGTCAAAAATGCATATTGCACGCGACGCAAATTATGTACTTGATAGCCAAAATATTCCATCATACGACGAACCTGCCTGTTGCGGCCTTCATGAATCGTAATTTCAATTGTTGTAATACCGCTGCGGCCGTCAAAACCAATATAATATACATCGGCTGGTGCCGTCATGCCATCTTTTAATTCTACACCATCTGCTAAATGCTGCAATACCGAATCGGCAATACGTCCCTTTACTTTTACTTCATATGTTTTATCAACCATTTTACTGGGATGCATTAAAATATTCGCTAATTCGCCATCATTTGTCATGATGAGCAATCCTTCTGTATTTTGGTCTAGCCGCCCGACAGCATAAATACGATCTTTTTCCTTTTGGAAATAATCCATCACTGTCGCGCGTCCTTTATCATCACTGGATGTCGTAATAACGCCCTTGGGTTTATTAAATAAATAATAATGCTTCGGCTGTATTTCCAAACGTTGTCCGTCAACAAGCACGATGTCTTTATCTGGATCTACTTTCGTACCCAGTTCGCGAATAACGACGCCATTGACGCGAACACGACCATCTAAAATCATTTGTTCCGATGCACGCCGCGATGCAACACCGCAGTTACTCATTACTTTCTGTAACCTTTCCATTTGCTTCCCCCTTATGTACTGTCGCCGATTCTAATTCCAGCGTCAACTGTGTCGGCTGTGGTTCATCTGTACGACTTTCTGGAATATGCGCTGCTAAATCAGCCAATGAATCCATACCGATACATTCCAAAAAATACGCAGATGTACCATATAAAATAGGTCGCCCCGGACTTTCTCTGCGTCCTAAATCAATCACCAGTCCCTGCTGTACGAGTGATGCTAAAATGCGTTCTGACGACACGCCGCGCAATTTTTCAATTTCAGCACGCGTAATGGGCTGTTTAAATGCTATAATCGCCAGTACTTCCAGTGCCATAGGAGACAATTCGGTTGTTCCTGTGCGCACCCATTGAATTTTCTCAAACAGCGGCGATTTGGTAACGAGCTGATATCCGCCGGCTACACGCAGCACCGTCAATCCATGGTTTTCAGCAGATAATATCGTTTGCAGCTCATGCGCCGTACGCTGAACCTGTTCTATACTCCAGCCCGTATGCGCCGCTATCTCTGCTAGTTTCATCGGCTGGCCGCTTAGAAAAAGCAACGCCTCCAACACAGCCGTCGGTTCCAGTTCTTTAATTTGGTGTGTATCGCAAGGCGACGGCATTTCCATCCTCTCCTTCTGCCACAGTATGGCATTGTCCCAATTTCAGCATTTCCAATACAGCTAAAAAGGTAACAACTAATTCCATTTTAGAGCGGCATGCACGAAATACCACATCAACAGCTGTCGGTTTTGTTGTTTGACGCAGGATATATACGACACGTTGCATGCATTCTTCTACACTATAAATTTCCTGTTGGATATGAATTTCTACGGGCTTCTTTTCCTGTAGTGATTGATATACCAACCGAAATGCCCGGTATAAGGCTGCTGCTTCAATTGTACCTGAAAATTGCGGCTCATAGGCAAGCGGTGTCCGTTCCCGGCCTATCATATGACTTCGTTCATCCCACAATCCACCCATAATGGCTGATATTTTTTTCATATGTTTATATTCCACAAGCTGCCGTACCAACGCATCTTTGGGATCTTCTTCCTCTAGTTCCTCTTTGGGGGCTTTAGGAAGAAGAAGCCGTGATTTTATTTGCAGCAGCGTCGCTGCCATGACAAAAAATTTGCTGGCATAGTTAACATCAAACGTATCAATTTGATCTACATACGCATTAAATTGATCGGTAATCGTAACAATAGGTATATTATAAATATCAACCTTGTTTTTTTCAATTAAATACAAGAGTAAATCTAATGGGCCTTCAAAATCAGATACTTTATAGTTGTATTCTTCCATATAGACCGCCATTTTTATATTATATGATAAAATACAATAAATTACAAAAAAGGTTTGGATTTTCATCCAAACCTCTTGGGCATTTGCAAGAAAGTTATATCAGTATACCTGATATAGCACTCACAGCAATGTATTGTTGAATTGGTGCCGGGGACCGGAATCGAACCGGTACGGTTATCTCTAACCGACGGATTTTAAGTCCGTTGCGTCTGCCAGTTCCGCCACCTCGGCATGACGAAAAAAATATGGAGGCGGCACCCAGAATCGAACTGGGGATGAAGGTTTTGCAGACCTCTGCCTTACCGCTTGGCTATGCCGCCATAGATATGGAGCGGAAAACGAGGCTCGAACTCGCGACCCCCACCTTGGCAAGGTGGTGCTCTACCACTGAGCTACTTCCGCATCATTGTGGTGCTCAGGGACGGAATTGAACCGCCGACACGGGGATTTTCAGTCCCCTGCTCTACCGACTGAGCTACCTGAGCAAATATGGCGACCTCGATCGGATTTGAACCGACGATCTTCGCCGTGACAGGGCGACATGTTAAACCGCTACACCACGAGGCCATTCATATTTCTTCATTTCGGAACCTCTCTCGTTCCGACAAAAAGTATTCTACCATAGAGTACAGTCTTTGGCAAGTCTTTTTTTTAATTTTTTTATTTTTTCAAAAAAAATCCCCTGTCGAATGACAAGGGATTTATATTCATTGTTATTTTGCATAATCTATCATCCGGGTTTCCCGAATGACGACAACTTTAATTTGTCCTGGATATTCCAGTTCAGATTCAATTCGTTTTACAATATCATGAACTAATAAGACACAACCAGCTTCATCCAGTTTTTCTGGTTTAACCATAACACGGATTTCACGTCCGGCCTGAATAGCAAAACAATCTTCAACGCCATCAAACGATTCTGCAATTTCTTCCAGCTTCGTCAACCGCTTCAAGTAATTTTCCAGTGTTTCTCTTCTAGCACCCGGACGAGCTGCCGAAACAGCGTCGGCTGCCGAAACTAAAACAGCTTCTACGCTACGTGGTTCTTCATCACCATGGTGGGCAGCAATGCAATTGACAACCAGCTTGGATTCACCATATTTTTTAGCTACTTCTGTGCCAATAGAAACATGGGTTCCTTCCAATTCATGATCTAACGCTTTACCTATATCATGAATCAATCCGGCCCGTCGAGCCAACGTTTCGTCTACACCCAGTTCAGCAGCCATAATTCCTGCCAACTGCGATACTTCGATAGAATGGCGCAATACATTCTGCCCATAGCTGGTACGATATCGCAATCTGCCCAAAATTTTGATTAACTCTGGATGCAGGCCGTGTACACCCGTTTCATACGTAGCCTGTTCGCCAGCTTCGCGAATTTTTTGGTTGACTTCTTTACGAGCCTTTTCAACCATTTCTTCAATACGTGCCGGATGAATACGTCCATCAGCAATTAATTTTTCCAATGCAATGCGGGCAATTTCACGACGAATAGGATCGAAACATGACAAAATAACAGCTTCCGGTGTATCATCAATAATTAAATCTACACCTGTCAGCGTTTCAATCGCACGGATATTACGACCTTCACGGCCAATAATCCGGCCTTTCATTTCATCATTAGGCAGCGAAACAACAGATACCGTCGTTTCTGCTACATGATCGGCAGCACAGCGCTGAATAGCCGTCGAAATAATTTCTCGCGCCTTGCCTTCAGCTTCTTCTTTCGCTTGTTCTTCCAACGTTTTAATCAGCTGCGCCGTATCATGTTTGACTTCAGTCTGCACATTAGCAAGGAGCAGTTCCTTAGCTTCATCAAACGTAAGTCCAGAAATCCGTTCCAATTCTGCCATTTCCTGCACATGAAGGGCCTCAATTTTTTCTTGTACTTGAGATACTTCTTCTTCCTTGCGCTGTAATGCTTCTTCTTTCTTTTCCATGGAATCAGATTTCTTGTCCAAATGTTCTTCTTTTTGCAGCAGGCGCCGTTCCATACGCTGTAATTCATTGCGGCGTTCTTTATTATCCCGTTCCGCGTCGCTACGCAGTTTATGTACTTCTTCTTTGCCTTCCAGAACGAGTTCTTTTTTACGAGCTTCTGCGTTCTGCTGAGCCGTTGTCAAAATACGCTGTGCTTCAATTTCAGCCTGGCCGATTTTACCTTCGGCAATCTTTTTTCGATAAAAATAGCCCGTACCGGCCCCGATAATGCCACAAGCGACTGCTGCTGCAATTGTAGCCAACATGTATTGATTTCACCTCCTCTTTTTTCTCTTTCACAAAAAAAAGCCGAACAACCAGTCCGGCTTTTTTATAATGAGTATGTGTGGTTTACATCATCTTCAAAAACCTACAATTATGCAAAATATACCAGTATATCAAACCGGCTTCTTTCATTGTAAAATTTTTTTATACTGATGTCAAGAAAAAAGGAGTGTCTCCATATACTCTGCCCGTTGACATCAAACATATATACTGTCATTTGTATCGTATTCTGCTTTGTATATGTTTTCCATTTTATCGCAAGTTATCATGATATACATTATTTTTTATCACAAATTAAGTATATTGTTTCTTCCTTATTTTTATAGTATGATGAATGGTGATTTTACTGTTTTTCTATACTTTGCAGTAAAAAGGAAAGGAGATATATACTTATGGTCGATGAATTTTTACAATCTTTTTTAACCATTAGTGATTATCGTACTGTTATTTTTTTAGTCGTACTCGCGGTATTATTCTGGGTTATTCATTATTTGTACCGAATCCGCAAGATGGATTTTTCTCTCGTTGTCGTCATCGGGATGATTCTCGGTGCTTTGCTCGGGCTCAGCATGCAGGTCATGTCCGGTTTTTCCGACACGCCTATGAAAGTGACGTTCGTCAAAGAAACGACAACATGGTTTCAATTATTTGGCAATGGCTACATTGACCTAATTAAGATGATTGTCGTTCCCCTTGTCATCATTTCCATTGCTCATGTCATCGTCAACATGGATACCGATAAAGGGATGAGTCGTTTGGTCAAACGAACGATTCTCGTGACAATGGGTATGGTTGCTGTATCCACTATCGTCGGCCTTTTCTTTGGTATTCTCTTCCATGTCGGCGGGGATGCTGCTGCAGTAGCTACGGATGCCAAAGCCAAGGATGTCGTCAGTATTGCCTTGACCATTCGCCATTTGATTCCGGGAAATCTTGTCGATGCGATGGTCAAAAACAACATTATCGGCATGGTTATTTTTGGTGCTTTTTTCGGCCGTGCTATCTGGTGGATTAAAGCCGATATGCCTGAAGCCGGCGCCTTTATGAAAAACCTCATCAATGGACTGCATAAAACTATGATGAATATGGCTCTATTAATTCTCGATTACATGCCGTGGGCTGTTATTGCTTTATTGGCCAATACGATTGCACAAAAAGGTTTACTGAGCATTTTAGAAGTAGGTAAATTCATTCTTGTCTTGTACCTTGCAATTATCGTCCAATTTATCATCCAGCTCCTCTTCTTAAGCATAAATGGCATTAATCCGATTCATTATTTAAAAAAATCGATTACCTTATTGATTTTGGCCTTTACATCTCGTTCCAGTGTAGGCTGTCTGCCCGTCACGATTGAAACGCTCGTCAAAAAATTAGGCGTAAATCAAGGGACTGCTAGCTTTGTTGCCGGTTTTGGCACCACTGCCGGCATGCAGGGCTGTGCTGGTATCTTTCCGTCCCTGCTTATCGTATACGTCTGCAATCTCACAGGCTCTCCGCTAGACTTCAGCATGATTATCATGACGATCATTGTTGTCAGCCTAGGCTCTCTCGGTATTGCCGGTATTCCCGGCACAGCTACCATGGCTGCATCTGTCAGCTTATCCGGTGTCGGTATGGCTTCATCTTTCAGTCTAATCGGCCCCATTTTGGCCATTGATCCTTTGATTGATATGGCCCGCACGATGCTCAACGTTGCTGGTTCTGTCGTCAACGCGCTCGTCATCGACAAACATCTTGGCACATTTGATGCTGCTGCTTATAAACAAGATAAAAACTAAACATTGTCATATATCAAAAAGAGAGCTGCCGCACAAAGCGGTACGCTCTTTTTTGTTTGTAGTTTATAGTATATGGTTACACGATTCATAACATTATTTTCTTTACATGCATATCTAATTGAAACCATAAAAAACAGGATGATACATGATTGTAAAAAATTTCATGTATCATCCTGTTTTTTATATACGGCACAACTATCCCTTCAGTTTTTATTTTCCATCTAAATACTTTGCCTGCACCTCTTCCGGGGTCATAAGAATTTCTCTGGCTTTACTGCCATTGCTAGGGCCGACAATATGCATTGCTTCCATCGTATCAACCATACGGGCTGCCCGCGTATAGCCAATGCGGAAGCGTCTCTGAAGCATAGACGCCGACGCTTGTCCTGTTTCTAACACCATATCAATGGCCTGCCTCATCAGTTCATCTTCAAAGAAATCCATTTCGCTGTCATTGTGTTCTGACTGGGCTTTTTGGACAGATTCATCATACTCCGGTTCTCCCTGCTGTTTAATAAATTCTGTCATCTTGTCAATTTCGGCATCAGAAATAAACGCTCCCTGCACACGAAGCGGTTTAGAAGCTCCCATCGGATAAAAGAGCATATCGCCTTTGCCAATCAATTTTTCTGCTCCGGCCATATCCAGGATAGTTCGTGAATCAATCTGACTAGATACAGCAAAAGCAATACGGCTCGGCACATTGGCTTTAATTAGTCCTGTAAGGACATCTACAGACGGACGTTGCGTTGCCAATACAAGATGCATGCCGCAAGCACGTGCCTTTTGTGCCAACCGGCAAATAGATTCTTCTACATCATTCGAAGCGACCATCATCAGGTCTGCCAATTCGTCAATAATAATGACAACAAACGGCATAGCTTCTTCCGGATGTAGCTCATTATATCTTGAAATATCGCGTGTTTTCGTCAAGGCAAATCGTTTATAACGGTCATCCATTTCCCGTACAGCCCAGCGCAGTACACTGGCCGCCTTTTTCGGATCTGTAACGACAGGCGTAAGCAAATGGGGAATACCGTTATAATTTGAAAGTTCAACGACTTTCGGATCTATCAAGATAAGTTTGACATCTTCCGGCCGCTGTTTGAATAAAATACTGGCAATAAATGTATTAATGCAGACACTCTTACCAGAGCCTGTCGAGCCGGCAACCAGCAGATGCGGCATTTTAGTCAAGTCGGCAATGACCGGATTACCGGCTATGTCTTTACCCAGACTAACAGGTACACCGCCTACAGTATTTTTAAAGGCCTCTGTATCTAACACATCTCGAATGGTAACACCGGATAATTTTTTATTTGGCACTTCAATACCTACGGCAGCTTTTCCCGGTATCGGTGCTTCAATGCGAATATCCGTTGCCGCCAGTTTCAATGCTATATCATCTGCTAAATGAACGATTTTGCTGACTTTTACGCCTGCTGCCGGTTCCAGTTCATACCGTGTAACTGCCGGGCCCTGACTGGCATTGAGAATTTTAGCGTCAATATTAAAACTCTGCAATGTTTCTTGTAAAATACGGGCATTTTGCCGTACTTCATCACTGAGTCCGCCGCTTTGTCCTTTACCAGGATTCAGCATCGTCATTGGCGGCAGACGATAGGGACGTTTGCCTTCCGCTTTCGGTACCGCGCTCGTACCGGTCATCCCCACATCAGCCGTTGCTGCTGTTTTTTCCACTTCTACCGGTTTTAAATCTGTCATATCAGCCTGCAGCACATCCGTTTTTTCAGCTAGATTTGAATGCGCTTCTACGTCCGATCGGCTATCAGCTGGTTCATCTAGTACCGCATCTGTTTCTTCGACCGCATCTGGTTCGTAGTCAGAAACCGGTTCCTCTGTATATACTGGTGTAAAAGGTATTTTTTCTTCCGGTTCCGTTATGTTCCACTCAACCGCTGTTTCTCTTTGCTCCTGTTCCTCTTCATCTGCAGATTTTGCCTGTATCAAATCACGATATTCTTCCTCGGCTTCTTCTTTTTGAACATCAAAAATATGCGGCCGCTGCCAGCTGCGAATGGCTGTAGAAGCATCCTGCAAACTTTCTACGGCTTTATCTGACATTTTGGATACTTCTTCGGTTGCTTTATTAGAAACAATCGCTACCGGCTCTGCAATAGACCATTTTTTCCATAACAGCGTCGTAACCACTGAGGCCACAACAATAAACAGAATCGCTCCAACTTGTCCCAGCATGCCTCGCAGCACCGATGCCAATATCGCACCGGCTATCCCGCCGCCAACGCGAAGACTGGCAGGCATAAATTCGGCTCCATCAGGTACAAGCAGAAGATGTATGAGCGTCAAAAACAATTCATAGGCCCAAGCACCCCAAGCCCAAACAGCGGTCATGGGCCAAGCTTTTCGCAGCATAATATATTTCAGACCTGCAATAACTAGCGACAACGGTACGACAATGCGGCCAAATCCAAATCCATATGCTAAAATTCCATCTAATGCATAACCCACACTGCCTGTATCAACACCAAGAATGCCAATCGTCGCAAAAATGCCAAAAAAGATAAGAATAAGACCGGTAATTTCAAATTTAAGCAGCGGTGCACTTTTCTTTTGCCCCTTTTCTTTTTTGCGCGTTTCCGAAGCCCGTGTGCGTCGGCGCGTTTTTTGTTGTGTCAATCCGTTCACCTTCTATATATTATGTTTCATGACGCCGTTGATGCCAGCGCGCCGCCAGTTCTTTTTCTTTTCCATGCGTTGTTTCGTGATAATATGTTTTATTTTTTAACGGATCCGGCAAATATTGCTGTGCTACCCAGCCATTAGGAAACTGATGGGGATACTGATACCCCTGTCCATGTCCCAGGGAAGCAGCTCCGTTGTAATGACTATCTCGCAAATACGCCGGTATATCGCCGCAGCCGCCATGCCGCACGTCAGCTATCGCCGCATCCACAGCCATATAGGCGCTGTTGCTTTTAGGCGCACAGGCTACGTAGATAACTGCTTCAGAAAGAATAATGCGTCCTTCCGGCCAGCCAACAAATTGCACAGCCTGCGCAGCAGCATTAGCAATCACCAAAGCCTGCGGATCTGCCAATCCTACATCTTCAGCTGCACAAATAACCAAACGACGAGCAATAAAAGAGGGTTGTTCTCCTGCCTCTATCATGCGCGCCATATAGTGAAGTGCTGCATCCGGATCAGAACCACGCATACTTTTAATAAAAGCTGAAATCGTATCATAATGGGCATCACCCTTTTTATCATACGTATACACCTGATGGCCGACTGTTTTTTCTACGATCTCCTGTGTGAGCATACCGCCTGCTGAAACCAGCATCGCTGCTTGCTCCAGCAAATTCAATCCTACGCGAGCATCTCGATCTGCTAATCTGGCTACGATATGAAGTATATCGGAAGAAGCAGTGATATGCAAACTGCCCAGACCCTTTTCCGTATCCTGCAAGGCTCGTTGTAATACCTGGACAATGGCATCTTCTGAAAGTGGTTTCAGCTGCACGACGCGCAGCCGCGATAAAAGGGGCCGGTTCACTTCAAAATACGGATTTTCTGTCGTCGCCCCAATCAATATGAACGTTCCATCCTCTACATAGGGCAGCAGCACATCTTGCTGACTTTTATTAAACCGATGAATTTCATCAATAAACAGTATCGTTCGCCGCTGATACATATGAATGCGATCTTTTGCTTCCTGAATCACCTTGCGTAATTCTGCCGTACCAGCAGTAACTGCATTCAAACGCACAAACGAGCTCTGAGTTTCCTGCGCAATGACATGGGCTACCGTTGTCTTTCCGACACCGGAAGGACCATACAGCAGTAAAGATGGAATCGTATCCCGTTCAATCATGGTCCGCAAAAACGTATCCGGTCCAATAATGTCTTCCTGTCCATATATATCATCCACTGTTTCCGGACGCATTCGCACTGCTAAGGGTTCATAAGACTGGCGCTGTGCTTCTCCGGCAAACGAAAAAAGGTCGTCTCCGTTCATTTGTTTGCTCCCCAACCAAAATAGAACGCCGCCAAGAATTCTTAGCGGCGATTACATTCATATTCTACAAGTAAAAGAAGCCCCACCATGCCGCTTATAAACCGAGTTTTGAGCCTGCCTAAGCAGGTGGGTGTCCTCCTGCAAGGATCGACATTCCAGTAAAGGCATTGTCTTGCGGTGCAGAGCCCAGACTCCCAATGTAAAAAGTGTTGGTTCAAAACATCGAGACCATTTACGTACACAGTAGGGTTTTCTCTTGCTCATAGTATAATAAAAACTATGTAAAAAATCAAGTCTTGACAATTAAGGAGATTATGCCTTTTTGACGACTTCTTTGACAATAGCTGCTACGTGTTCTGCCGTAAAACCAAATTTTTTGAAGAGAACGGCAGCCGGAGCAGAAGCCCCAAATCCAGTCATCGTAACCGTTTTTCCGTCAAGGCCGACATATTTGCCCCAGCCAAAATCAACAGCTGCTTCGACAGCTACACGAGACCGTACAGCCTTAGGCAATACGCTTTCTTTATAGGCATCACTTTGTTGTTCAAAGAGTTCCATACATGGCATACTAACAACACGAACATCAATGCCATCTTTTGCCAACTCATCCTTAGCCTGTACGCCCAATGCTACTTCAGAGCCACTAGCAATAATAATAGCATCCGGTGTTTCTTTTGCAGAATCAGCCAATACATAGCCGCCTTTCAGGGCTTCTTTGCTGCTGCCGGAAAGCTGTGGCAAGTTTTGACGAGTCAAAATAAGCGCTGTCGGCGTATGTTTGCTTGTTGCTGCCACGTACCAGCCAGCAGCCGTTTCGGTTGCATCAGCCGGACGGAATACATTGACATTCGGCATCGAACGAAGCATAGCAAGCTGTTCAACTGGTTCGTGCGTTGGGCCATCTTCACCAACACCAATACTGTCATGGGTTAATACATAGGTTGTTGGTAATTTCATCAAAGCAGCCAGGCGAATCATCGGTTTCATATAATCACTGAAAACAAAGAACGTTCCGGCATATGCACGCAATCCGCCATGAAGGGTCAAGCCGTTGAGAATGCCGCCCATAGCCAATTCACGAACGCCAAAATGAAGATTGCGGCCGCTGTAATTGCCGTGTTTAAAATCGCCTTCGCCATCCATATATGTTTTGTTCGATGGAGCCAAATCGGCACTACCGCCAACCAACTGCGGCATAATGGATTTTAAACGGTTAATCATGATGCCGGACAAATTACGGGTAGCCTGCGGTTTATCTTCATAGGCCCAGAATTCTTCATTATGGAGTAATGCCTGTGCATCCACATCACGATGGACGGCATCCCATTTTTCTTTCATTTCTGGATATTTAGCTGCATATTCAGCAAAAAGAGCCTGCCATTTTTCTTCGGCATCTTTTCCTTTTTGGCCTAATTCTTCATAATGTTTGTATACTTCATTGGGAACATAGAACGGTTCTGTACTCGGCCAGCCAAGATTTTCTTTCATGGCTATGATATTATCTTCACCCAACGGAGCCCCATGTGCAGACGCTTTGCCTTGTTTTGCCGGGCAGCCATAGCCAATCTGTGTATGAACAGTAATGAAAGACGGATGCTGCGTATCCGCTTTGGCTTCTTCAATGGCCTTGCTAATCGCTTCCATATCATTGCCGTCAGCAACTTCCAACAATTGGAATCCAAAGGCTTTCATGCGTTCTTGTACATTTTCTGTAAAGGCAATATCTGTCCCGCCTTCGATAGAAATATTATTGCTGTCATAAAAAATAATCAGTTTTCCCAAGCCTAATGTGCCGGCCAACGAGAACGTTTCTGACGAAATGCCTTCCATCATGCAGCCGTCGCCGCCAAGGGCATACGTATAATGGTCAACAACTGGATAGCCCGGTTTATTAAAGATAGATGCCAAATGCGCTTCTGCCATCGCCATGCCAACAGCCATTGCCATACCAGCACCCAACGGTCCTGTCGTAGCTTCTACACCAACAGTATGACCATATTCAGGATGTCCCGGCGTCAATGAATCATCTTGGCGGAATTGTTTAATATCATCTAAGGTTAAGCCATATCCAAATAAATGCAGCAGCGAATATAACATCATCGAACCATGACCGGCAGAAAGGATAAACCGATCCCGATTCGCCCATTTCGGATCGCTGGCATTATGATTCATATGATGGGCCCAAAGTTCATAGGCAATCGGTGCCGCTCCCAACGGCAATCCCGGATGGCCAGAATTTGCTTTTTGAATTGCATCCGCCGAAAGCACGCGGATTGCATTTACACAGGTCGTATCAATTGTACTCATTGTTTGTATCGCTCCTTTGTAAAAGCTACAAATAGTTTTTTCGTTTTCTGTTACTATTATGTATAATATTCCCTCTGTTTGTCAATGCTCAATAGGCAACCTATCCCAACTATTTGTATTCCATTTTTTTATTTCTCTGTATCCACGGCATTTTCCCACATTATTATTATACCTTCTAGTCCTTACGACCTATAATTTTACTGTTTCTATACATACGAAAATCTTTGTTTTCCCTAGGCAATACAGTATAATAACTGTGTGTATATTACTAAACATACTAAGAAAGGGGCTATCTATGAAAAAAAAATATTTCTTCTTTGATATTGACCGTACACTCGGTTTGGATATTACCAGTATTATTCCGGCGGATACACTCTATTGTCTTCGTCAGCTGCAGCAACGGGGACATTTCGTTTCCATTGCCTCAGGCAGATTGCAGTGTGATGCCCAGTATTTTGCAGACCATTACGGCATACCGGCTGTCGTATCAGACGGCGGTAACAGTCTGTCTCTAAACGGCCGCATTATTGAAATGAAGGGACTGCCGCTAGAAAACTGTAAAACCTTGCTTCACGAACTAGATGAATACCATCTTCCCTGGGCTGTTGTTACAGATAACACGATTTATCGGTATACGCCGTATGATACGTTTCCTCATGCCGATCCCAAAAACTACATGAAAACCATCATCCGGCCTGTGGATATTGATACATTAACTACGGTCTATAAAATCACGTACGCCCGTCCGGATGATGAAAAAAATGAACCCAACAAACATAATCTGCCGCATTTGACCTATTTAGACCATACGTATCTCGTCGAACCCACGGATAAAAGTGTGGGTATTTTGCGCATGCTTGATTACATTGGCGGTAATCCGGAAGATGCTGTCGTTTTTGGCGACGGACTGAATGATATTGCCATGTTCCGCAAACCGTTTTTTTCTATTGCCATGGGAAATGCCAAACCGGAACTCAAAGCCCTTGCAGATTATATTACAGACGATAATGACAAAGGCGGTATTCTTCATGCCTGCATGAAATTTGGTTGGATATAATGATTACCTATTTCCATTCTATCTAGTATTCCCCCACAACAAGAGGATGTAACATACTGCGTTTGTCTCTCATATAGGATATTAGTTTTTTGTTTGAAGAAAATAAACAGTCATGCTGCAATAAATGTAAAACGGTATGACAAAAAAAACGGTAACAAAATGAGATCTTTGAATCCATTTTGTTACCGTCTTTTTTTATTGCCAAGCCATCCGAATTAAAACGCCAAAGTCTTACGCACCGTTTCAATATGTCGCATCAATGCTTCGGCTGTCTTGAAATTCCCGTTCGCATATTCCAGCACCAATGTGGCTTTAGATGCATACATTTGGATTAGCGCCAACAAGTGCGGCCAATCGATGCAGCTCGTACCGATTGGCAAATGCTGATCACGTTCCCCATCATTGTCATGCAGATGAAATGCTGCAATCCGAGAACCCAGGCCACAAATCAACGAATCAAAATCCCAATCGTTGACCTGCGCGTGTCCTACATCAATCAAGGCCTGTGCTGTCGGAAATTCTGATAGTAATGCCATATATTCTTCTTCAGTGAACGTACCCCCGCCTACAGAGGCGGTAGCTTCCTGCTTCAACGAGAACAGCACTACAGCTCCGAGGAACTGCTGCGGCTTACACTCTCTCCACAGGCGTAGAT
>CAKPYN010000018.1 GCA_934202965.1 uncultured Megasphaera sp. | reverse complement strand
AAAATGGCGCACGAGTCAACACTAGCTTTATAGCGTCGGAGGGCCCGACGATTTGCAGCGCGCCCGACTTGTATCAAGCGGTAGATGCAGCAAACAAGATAAATTGTAAAGAAAATAAAAAGTCGCTTCCGACCTATACGTATCCAGTTAATGTTATTCGTGCTACAGATTTAGCCGCATTTAGCAAAGCAGGCGTAAGGTATGAGAGTAACGGCGTTTATGTGCGTCGGTTGGATAGTCAAAAAGAATATAAAAAAACGATATTCGGCGGTGGGTATCTTGTGCCGGAGGTAAAAGCAGCACAGGCAGCACAGGCAGCACAGGCAGCACCGGCGCATGTGTGGCAGCTGTCGCCGCGGGAGCTGCAACTTATTGATAAATTATTATAACCATTCGTTTATACAAAACCACGTATAAAACAGTTAAAAAACGACATGGCCAAACACTAATTTAGTATATCTATAATTTTTAACGCATATTAACAGGAGGATAAAAATCATGACAAAGGACGAAATTTTAAATTTTATTTCAACAGAAATCGTATCTACCGCTAAAGATTTGGCGAAAAGCGCGCTCGGCGACATCACTGCCGACGATTTAAAAAAAGTAGTATCGTCTCAGTTGGCAGTAATCATTGACCCGCTGCAGCAGGAAGCAGGCAGCACAACGTCGCTGTGGGTAAAAATCCGCAACAAACTGGAAATTTTTATCATTAATAAGGCCGTAGATGACGCGATTAATGCTATCATCGCGGGAATTTCTGCAGACGCAGCACAAAAAAAATAATTTTACAGTATAATTTGCGTGACTTTATTTTATTGTTTTTTTTATTATCACGCGACTATTTTTTTTATACGATACGAGACGCAAGCCGCGCAAATGATAATTTATGTTATCATTTGTGCGGCCTTTTTTATTGTTTAAACGTTTAGCGGAGAGAGGGGCCACTAATGAGACAGACGAGAAAGCTGGCAAGAATATGGGTTGATAATTTGACAAAAACAAAATTTTATAAAGTATTGGATGAATTAAAGCTAAATAAAGAACAGCGCGAATTATTGATTTTGAAACATGATTGCGGTTTTGATAATGCGCGAATCGCAATAGAATTAAATAAATGTAAAGAGTGCGTCAGCAGAGAGCTGCAGCACATATACGACCGCATTGAGAAAAATTTCATACGAAAATAACCGTATTTTTTTAGTCTTTTTTAGATATTTTGTTATACGTTTACAATATATATCGTGAATTATAATAAAAACATAAGCAAGGAGGTAAAAGGATGGCAAATAATACCGCAGCAGCATATCCGATTCCGTCACAATATATTATTGATAATGATGATATATTAAGCGTCGATTTTTACAATAATAAGCAAAAAATCGGCGTTACACTCAAAAAATATCAAGAGCTCGAGGACATCTGTAATACGTACTATGATAAACTTGTCGAGCTCGGGGCAATTAAAAAGCCCAAAACGGCCGAAGAGCTGGCAGCAGAGCAGACAAAAATCATATCGCAGCTTGTCGATCAGAATAAAATGATTTTACAGCAAATGCAATCGATGCAAATCGAAATGGAGGCGCTAAAAAATGTTAAATCCGGAAACAGTAGCGAAGCGGCTCGGGCTGAGTCCCGAAAACACGAAAAAATTAATAGATAATTGGGGGCCGGCTAAAGATGCTGCAATGCGCGTCACGAGTCAAGCCGACGCGATGCAGGTTATTAAAAGCCTGGGCATTGGGGCGGATAAATTAAAGCAATTCCGGGCCGTACTTGATAGCCCGGCTGTAAAAATCGGGTGTGCTCTTTTTGGTGTAGATTTAAATGGCGTCAAGCAAAAAGCTGATATTTTGACAAATGCCGGCAGCGGTATGCAGCCGCAGCAGCCGACAGAGCGCACGATTACAAGCGGCAGTAACTGCGATAAATTCCGGGACGGGATTGAGCAGTTATTACATAAAAAATAAAAAGGAGGTAAAAAATCATGGGTGAAAATGGCAATGCAACAACAATCAATTGGACAAGCTGGGGCTTGGTTATTTTCTTTATTTTACTGTTTATGATTTTCCGCGGTTTTGGCGGATTCGGCGGCTTTGGTGGATTTGGACCGCAGCAAGGGTGGTGCAACCCCGGATGCGGCGTTGTATCTAATTGCCAAGTGGAAAAACAGGGGATCATCGACACGGCCCGCACGCAATATCTTGTAGAGCAGACAGCACGAGCAACGCAGGACGCAACTGCGGCCGGGATTACGGCACTCGGCAATAAAATTGACGGTTATGCAGTGCAGGACCTGCGGGACAAATTAGCCGAAGAACGCAACAAAAATATGATGCTGCAGAATCGGCTGTATTCCGACGGGCAGTTTAACAATTTAGCACGGCAAAACGAATCTATGTACGCAAGCTTAAAGCAAGAAATTGCTGCGCTGGCTTGCGAAACCCCGAAGCGCCCGCCGTACTTTGCGCAAGGATACACGCCGGGAGGCTATCCCATCCCGCCAGCAAGCGCCTATAATGTTAGTGGCTGCGGCGGCACAAATTAAAAATTAAATAACTCCGTCCATGGACGTGATAGTACCCAACCAACGCGGGCGGCTCGATATGACCGCCCGCCATTTTTTTAGGAGGGATAAAAATGACTTGTATGCAAAATTGTCAATTATGTAAAAATCTCATCGTATCGACTGCAGCAGCTATTGGCAGCTCGGCATTGACGATAACAATTCCGGCGACAGTGCTCAATGATAATGATAAAAAATGTCTTGTCATTGCGCAAAGCTTCACAGCATCCACGCCTTTGCCGGCGGTCATCGCTGACGGCTCGGCTACAATCGCACTCACAAACCGATGCGGCAAACCGGTCTATAGTGACCAGCTGCGCACAAGGCGCATATACAAAATACGATTAAATACGGCAGTGCCGTCCGCCGTTGTCGAATCTTGTAATTTATGCCCGACGTCATTTACTGCGCCGCAAATCACCGGCGCGACGACATAAGGAGGTAAAACGATGGGCAATAATAATAATAATCTTTTTCCATTTTTACTCGGGCTTGTTGGTGGGTACGTCGCTTTTACTGCCAACGGGCAAGAGCTATGCAAAAATATTGCAAGCAAAGCGATAAAAAACGCGCTAAATTTGCCGGAATTGCCAAAAATTAAAAATTTGCCTGCTCTGACGGCAGGAAACAAAATTAGCGATAAAACCATCGAAGATAAAAATAAAAACGCCTTAAATAGTCAAAATGAACGGCAAAAAATCGAGGTGAATGCAAAAAATGGATAAAATACTTGATTTATATAAGCAAGTCGCAGACGACAAAAGTAAACGCGCGGATGTGGAGAGCGTTTTTGCGATGTTGTCGAAAAAAGTAAAAAATGACTGCCCGGATGCGTATCGCAAGGCATTTTTAAAAATGCATAATGCCGTATATGATGGCCATTTTTGCGAGCGCATGGCCATCGCCGCCGTAGCTGCTATGGAGAATGTAGACGGTACGCATGGGGCGCACTGGACGAAAGAGCAAGCGACGAATATCATGCAACAAAACGGATATAGTTTTGACAAAAACGATTTTTACTATACTATTAATATGTTTTATAGTGATTACGCAAAAGTACTTAATTCGTCCGAGCCAGGGATTTATGCAAAGCTGGCTGCGGCTTATATATCTGACCCGGACGCGCCGCGGGATAAAGTTTTTAAAATATATTTAGCTACGCATGATATAGATTGACCGCAAGAGCTGTTATATTTTTTATGATAAAAATTATGGATACTCACGATACTTTTGTGTCGTGAGTATCCTTTTTTTGTATGTTCATATATACATATTATAAGTAACCTAAAAAGAATATAGAAAAATCAACATTTTATGTTGACATACCACGCAATGCGTGGTATACTTTAATCATCAAGAGGGAATGAAAACAAAAAGCCATCACAAAAAAGGAGCTAACAACATGAAGAAATTTACAGATGAACAAAAACAAGTTTTAATAAAAGCTTACGAAAATTTGGCAGGTCACAAAGCTGACTGGGACGAAGTGGAATACGCCGTTGCCGATTATATCGGCAAACACGGTTTGCCGGAAACAGATTCGCATGACATGCTGTCAGGTGATGAACTTGACGAATATTTAGAAGATTATGGATTAAGTTTTGATGATTATGCAGTAATTATAGAATTGTAAAGAGGGTATAGATTATGGAATTTGTAACTGACCAAAAGAATGGTCAATACTAAACAATCGTCACTGGGTGGGGCAGTTAACGTCCGCCCCACCAGTTTTATATTTTTGAATGGAGAATAAAAAGTGGAAAACAAAATAAAAGAGGCTCGTTTACGTGCTGGGATGAATCGTTCGCAAATGCATGACGAGCTAGGGATTCCAGTACGCACAATAGAGGATTGGGAAGCCGGTCGCAGAAAGTGCCCGGCTTGGGCAGAAGCTCTAATTATAGAAAAACTTGAAAAGATTGGCAACGTGAAAAATATTCACAATGCTCACTGGCACGGCTGAGATTATTTTAGGTTGTGAGCGTAATATGCACGTAGTATGCGAAATGCATGATAATTGGCATGTACAATATATTTCCAGTTCTCAAAACGTTAATATATCGTATATTTTCGTCAAAATCTATGCAATCAAAAAGTCGCATGAACATTATGTTTGTGCGACTTTTGTTTTTTATATGACACTATTGATAGTAAAATTTGAATAGATTTAAGAAAAAAGCACCTAATGGATACAGTCGGAGGAGAGCTATTCTCTTAACCAAGGTAACGCATTAGATGCTTTATAAAAAAATGTGAAAGAAGTTACCCAACAAACATCATGCTAAAAACAGCCTTCTGGATACGTCCGAAACCGCTGTTAGGAGTACTTCGTTCACTATTGAAAGGATGACATAAAATCTTATTCATGTCAATGGCAAGACGCCTATACATTCCGTGAGAAAAATGTAAGATGAAACGCTGCTTAACCTAACTGAAAGAAAACAGAAACAAAAATATATAGTTCGGTGAATGGTTTTATGGTATACTAAGGCGGAATACGTAAACAGGAGAATTTTTGATGAAGCATCATGAAAACAATAGAATGAAAAATAGAATATTGGCAGTATTATCAGCTGTGCTTTGCGTGTTGATGATTTGGTTTTGGACAGGAAAAGATGAAAATGCATTTAGTTCGGAAGAGATTAAGCAAGCCGAACGCATATCACAGGTAGAAACAGAAGTATTGGCGCCGAATGCTGCAATGGAAACCATAGATGGGCGAGACGTACAGATGAAAGATTTGTACAATAAAAAGCCGGTATATGTGTTCTTTTGGATGCCTTGGAGTGATGAAAGTAAGAAACAGTTGCCTATTATTGAATCACTGTATAAGAAGTATGGAGAACAGGTATATTTTGTTGTAGTATCTATAGGAAGCACAAAAAAAGATGCCCAGCGTTTTTGTCATCAAAGTCCGTATACGATGCCTTTTTATACGGCAGTAACTGCCATGGCAAGTGATTATAATGTATATGAGGTGCCGTTGTCTATGATGATTGCCAAAGGGGGAACCATAAAAAGTCGACAAACTGGTGCATTAACAGAAAAAGAATTGGAATATCTTATTGTCAGCAATAGCAAATAAAAAAAGAACGCCACTGTATAGTGACGTTCTTTACACGAAAATATTAAACTGGTGGGCGATAATGGATTCGAACCATCGACCCCCTCGATGTCAACGAGATACTCTAACCAACTGAGCTAACCGCCCATGATTATCTTCGTGCGACTCATTCAGTATACAAGAATGCAGGGTATTTGTCAAGCTGTTGTCTTATAAAAAATAGCTATGGCATACGCATAAAGTATGATACAATAAAACCAATTAATCAAACCGTATATAGGAGGCAAACGGAATGAAAACAATTGGATTTATTGGTGTAGGAATTATGGGAAAACCTATGGTACGGAATTTGATGAAAGCAGGTTTTTCCTTACATATTTATGCTCGTACGAAAGAAAAAGTTGCTGATGTCATAGCAGAAGGTGCCGTATTTTATGACTCGATTGCCACATGTGTGCAGGGATGTGACGCTGTTATTACAATGGTGGGATTTCCACCGGATGTAGAAGAAGTCTATTTGAAAAAGGGAAACATATTGGATAGTGCTGCGCCGGGAACATATCTCATTGACATGACAACGACTAGTCCGACGTTAGCAGAGCAATTATACGATAAAGGAACAAAAGCCGGTTTTCATGTGTTGGATGCTCCTGTTACGGGCGGCGATACTGGGGCCATACAAGGTACGCTTTCTATATTGGTTGGCGGAGATAAAGCCGATTTCACCGCCTGCTTACCGCTGTTTGAAGCAATGGGAACAAATATTAATTATCAAGGGAAAGCAGGAGCCGGTCAGCATGCGAAAATGGCGAATCAAATTATGATTGCCGGAGCCTTGTCCGGTGTGTGCGAAGCCTTTGCCTATGCGAAAGCTAAGGGCTTGGATTTGGAAGTGCTGCTCCAATCCGTAGCGCCCGGTGCAGCAGGAAGTGCCCAGTTAAATGCATTTGGAGAAAAAATCATACAGCATAATTATGCACCTGTTTTTTATATGAAACATTTTATAAAAGATATGAAGATTGCCCAACATGAAGCAGAGCATTCCCATCTGCATTTGCAGATATTACAGCAGGTCTTAAAAAATTATGAGGCATTGGTAAAACAGGATGCCAATAACGAAGAATTAGGCACACAGGCTTTAATTACGCATTATACAGATGGTATATAAAGATGAGTAGAAGCGCAGGTAGCTTGCACAACGACAGAATGCGTATATACCATACGGCGTAAAATAACGGATAGAAATGGTGAAATAACGATGATGATTCATATAAATATGACAGCAGTGTTTGCATTAGTATGGCTTTTATGGTATTTGTATACATTACAAAAACAATGGGTGCCACGAATTAAAGAAGCTATTTATGCGGTGTGGCGTGACAACGGCGTAGAGGCAGACGATGACAACGAAACGGAAGAACAGGAAGAAGAAACAAGACGGCGGGAAGAAATTGAGCAGATTGATTCGTTTTCACTATTTTCTACGCGAACTATTTGTATCGTGTTTGTACTCATATTTGTTTTTTTTGAATGTATTGATATTGTTGGCATGATATGTGCACAGCAAGCCGTTGCGTCTGTACGCAAAGAAGCCTTTGCACTGCATATTATCATGGGGATTTATGTTTGTTACCTTATTTTTCAGGGACAATTTATACTGCGTTATATACAGCGATTTTATAATCACGATGTGGCATTTTCGGTGATGTATCGGTATGCGCAGATTTTTAAACCGCAAAATTATCTGACAGACATCAAAGATATTTGCATGGCCTTAGTTGCTCTGCGTCTGCTGGCAGCGGCTATTTCTGGATAATATTGCATGGAAAGTGGATGAAAGGTAATGAAAGAGTGAAATATCAGATTATTATTGAAGAAACCGTTAGTGAGACAATCGAAGTAGAAGCAGATTCACCTCAAGCAGCACGAGAATTAGCAGAAGATCAGTATAAAATGGGAATTATTGTTTTAGAGCCGGGAGAATTATTAGATGTTCAGTTTCATTGTGTAGAAGACAAGCAATTCTGATCATTTTCAATATTTATCTAAATTTGACATCTTTTATAAATGTTGATTACATAGCAGGCGTACAGTTTGCTTTGTAATCAATATTTTTTTAATAGGAGATGTTGCGAGTATGTGTCCCTTTCGTGTTTACAAGCATAAAAAACTGGCCGCTCTTAGTGCTGCGGCAGTATTATGTATGGCTTCTTTCGGTGTATTTGCTGCTACTGAACATTGGAATGATGCGTCTCTTACACCGATGGTGACGACGAAAACGGCTGTATCAAATGATACGGATTGGCAGCAGTGGAAAGACAATTGGGATCAGATGAAGACACAGTATGAACAGGTATCGATTGCGCCTGGCGCAGATGCTTCTCAGATGAATTTTGGCTGGTATTCCAAGACGAAAGCCAAAGTAGCAGAAGTTCGTATTGCCGATAATAAAGACATGAAACATGCTAAAACCTTTAAAGGTACGAATGCAGAAGGAACGGTTATTAGCGGCACACAATATTATTCCAATAAAGTAACTGTAAAAGATTTAAAACCAGAAACGACTTATTGGTATCAGGTAAAAGTTAATGGTACTTGGAAGGATGCACAATCTATTAAAACTGGCAACCCCGATGATTTTACGTTCATGTATGTCGGAGACCCGCAGATTGGCGCATCGGCAGGACAGACTCCATCTGACAGCGCTTCTAAACAAACTGGTGAATTAGCAGCTCGTAATGATTCCTATAACTGGAATAAAACATTGAATACAGCTCTTTCGCAACATCCGGAAATCAACTTCCTCGTATCTCCTGGTGATCAGATTAATGAACCGGCCGAAAATCAGAGTCCGGAAAAAATTCAGCTCCAGGAATATCAATATGCCGGTTATTTATCAGCAGCAGCGCTGCGCAGCCTGCCGGAAGCCACGAGTATCGGCAACCACGATTGCTTGACAAGCGGCTATCAAAATCACTTTAATGTACCGAATCCGTTTACGGAAGAAACGAATCCGACGAAAGCAGGACACGGGTATTATTATACGTATGGCAACGTCCTCTTTATCGTTATCAACGCCAACAACTACAATGCAGCGGACCATCAAGCATTGATTGAAAAAGCTGTCAAAGCCCATCCCGATACGAAATGGCGTATTGTCGTGATGCATCAGGATATTTACGGCAGCGGCTTGGATCATTCTGATTCCGATGGTATTTTGCTCCGTACACAGCTGACACCGATTTATGATGCCAACAAGATTGATGTTGTCCTGCAGGGCCATGATCATACCTATGCTCGTACATATCAGTTGAGCAGTGATGGTAAACAACATGCTGCGTTTGATGATATGAAGGTAAAAGGACAGACAGGTCAAACACACAGCTTATTGAACAAAGCCTTGAAGAATGCAGCGTTTAAAGACAATTATGAATCTCAAAACTTGTGTTACACCATTGCCGATATGAAACAAGGCGTTCTTCATAATCCCAAAGGCGTATTTTACATGTCTTCCAACTCGGCAACAGGCTCTAAATTCTATAACCTGATTCCTCAACAGCAGGACTACATTGCAGCTCGCAGCCAAACATGGCGGCCAACGTATTCTGTGATTCACATTACAAAAGACACCTTCTCTGTAGAAACGTATGATGTGGAAACAGGTACTCCGATTGACAGCACATACAGCATTGTCAAAGACTAAGGAGTACATAGAGATTCTTTATGATACATACGAAATGGGTACGCGTTCTTATTACGATCGTCATCATCGTGGTAGGCGGAATATTTTTATGGCAGTATAACCAAATTGCCAAGCCGCAAATGGTGAATTCCGATGGTAGAACGTTTGAAAAAGCACAAGTCGTAGAAATCATGCAAGACAATATACAAGAGGATGGCAGCCGTGTAGGAGATCAGATTGTATCCTTGCAAATGGAAAGCGGCCCCCATGCAGGAGAAACCGTTCAGGCAAATTGTCCGAACGGTCTTCTCTTTGGTACGGTTTGTCAGTCAGGCATGCTGGTTATCGTTATTTCCAGCACGATTGGGAAATTAGATTTGCAAACCGTATATAATGTGGACCGTTCCTTGCCGATTTATTTGTATATTGCTGTATTTTTGATACTGTTGTGCATTGTTGGCGGAAAAAAAGGTGTCAAATCCGCAGTTTCTTTATTATTTACCTTTATTTGCTTTGTGTTTCTGTTTTTCCCGATGATCTTGCGAGGCATATGGCCTATTATCGCAGCCATGGTTACATCGGCCATTGTGTTAGGTGTTTCTATGTATTTACTCAATGGTTGGACGAGAAAAAGCGGCATAGCCTTTTTGGCAACTATTGGAGGTCTTTTGATATCGGGAGCGGCAGCTATTATTTTTGGACAGGTTGTCAATCTGTCTGGATATAATGTATCTAATATTGAAAACCTGATGTTTGTTGCACAAAATACGATGATTGATGTGGGACAAATATTGTTTGCCGGCATTTTATTTGCTAGCTTAGGTGCTGTTATGGATATTGCGATGGACGTAACATCGGCATGTGCTGAAATTGTGAGACATAATCCATACATTTCACGAAAATCCTTATTTCAAGCCGGTATGAATGTAGGGCGCGATGTTATGGGAACGATGTCTACAACGCTTATTTTAGCGTTTTTTGGCGGCTCCTTAGGAGTATGGGTATTGGATTATGTCTATGATTTACCGTATTTACAGCTAATCAATTCCAATGCAGTCGGCATTGAAATTATGAAAGGATTTTCTGCTAGTTTTGGTGTTATTTTTACGGTACCAATCGCAGCTGCGTTGAGTACTTTTTATAAAGCGAAGTAGAGACGGATTCTTAAAAAATATCTTGACAAATACGTAATAAATCAGTAAAATACGTCTATGTACAAAGAATTGTATAGATACTGAATAAATGCAATGAACAAGACGTCTTGTATTGCAAGTCTTTTCAGCGAAACAGGGAGAGTGTGAGCCTGTTAAAGATGTATATGAGTAGATCACTTGGGAGCAGCAGCTGTGAACCAGCTGACGGGTCGCATCGTTATTTGCGTCAAAGTGGCTGCAACAGCAGTCAATAGGGTGGTACCGCGGTGATTATACGTCTTCGTCCCTTTGGGATGAAGACGTTATTTTTTTTACATCTTGGAGGAGGAAATACCATGGATTACGGTAAGACATTACATTTGCCTAAAACCGATTTCCCAATGCGCGGCAATTTGCCGAAACGGGAACCAGATTTCTTGAAATTCTGGCAAGAACACAAAATTTATGAAAAAAGATTACAGAAACGGGATGGCTCGCCAAAATTTATTTTGCATGACGGCCCTCCGTATGCAAATGGCAAACTTCATATTGGACATGCATTAAATAAAGTATTAAAAGATATTATTTTAAAATATAAGACGCAGCAGGGATATTATACGAAATACATTCCTGGCTGGGATACGCATGGCTTGCCGATTGAACATGCCGTTATTAAAGATACGGGATTAAATCGTCATGAAATGGCACCGCTCGATTTGCGGGCAAAATGCCGTGATTATGCATTGGCTCGTGTAGAAGAACAGAAAAAAGATTTTGTTCGTTTCGGTGTTCTTGGTGATTGGGACCATCCGTACCTGACATTGCAGAAGCATATTGAAGTAGCTCAGATTGGCGTATTTGGTGAAATGGCTAAAAAAGGCTATATTTACAAAGGCTTGAAAACCGTTTACTGGTGCCCGTATTGCGAAACGGCCTTGGCTGAAGCTGAAATCGAATACAAGGATGATAAATCCTTCTCTATTTATGTTAAATTTAAGGCTGTTGACTTAAACTGCCATATGCCGAAAAATGCTGATCCTGATAAAGTATTTGCATTGATTTGGACGACAACACCTTGGACTATTCCGTGCAACTTGGCAATTAGTGCCAACGAAAACTTTGAATATGTTTGGGTTAAAGTCGGCGATGAATATTTGCTTATGGCTAAAGATTTGGTGGAATCGACCATGAAAGCCGGCAAAGTAGACGACTATGAAGTACTGCCGGATGTTATGATGGGTAAACAACTGGAAGGCCTTGTTTTCCAGCATCCGTTCTATGACCGCAAAGTACCGGTTCTCTTGGGAGATCATGTTACGTTGGAAGCTGGCACCGGCCTTGTTCATACGGCTCCTGACCATGGCCAGGATGACTTTGAAGTCTGCATGAAATATGCGTCTTGGGGTATAAAACCAATCGGTACGGTCGACCCGTCCGGTAAATATACGGATAAAGTTCCCGGTTATGAAGGCCAGTTTGTTTTTGATGCCAATGTACCAGTTATCAAACAGTTGGCATCTATTGGCGCATTATTTGCTAAGAGCACATTCCGCCATCAGTATCCACATTGCTGGCGCTGCAAGAATCCGATTATTTATCGGGCTACGGAACAGTGGTTCTCTTCCGTTGACGGTTATCGTCAAAAAGCATTGGATGCCATTGATAAGGTTAAATGGATTCCGTCTTGGGGTCATGACCGCATTTACAACATGATTCGCGATCGTGGTGACTGGTGCATTTCTCGTCAGCGTGTATGGGGCGTACCAATTCCTATTTTCTATTGCCAAGATTGCGGCAAACATATTATCAACGATGAAACGATTGCTCATTTGCAGAAACTCTTTGCGAAAGAAGGTTCTGATGCATGGTGGGCACATGATGAAAAAGAACTGCTGCCGGAAGGCTTTACATGCCCGGAATGCGGCGGTACGCACTTCAAAAAAGAAAGCGACATCATGGACGTATGGTTTGACAGTGGCTGTACGCATCAAGGCGTTTTGAAACACGATCCGGAATTAGATTATCCATGTGAAATGTACTTAGAAGGTTCTGACCAGCATCGCGGTTGGTTTAACTCTTCCTTGCTTACATCCGTTGCTATCAATGGTTATGCGCCGTATAAATCTGTATTAACTCATGGCTTTACTGTCGATGGCGAAGGCCGTAAGATGAGTAAATCTGTTGGCAATACGGTAGCTCCGCAGGAAGTTATTGAAAAGTACGGTGCCGATGTCATGCGTCTTTGGGTATCTTCCGCTGATTATCAAGGCGATATTCGCTTGTCTCCGAAAATTTTGAAACAGCTTTCCGATGTATATCGTAAGATTCGCAATACGTTCCGTTATTTGCTGGGCAACTTGGATGACTTTGATCCGGCTAAAGATGCTGTCTCTTATGAACAAATGACAGAACTTGATAAATGGGCATTGCTCCGTTTGGAACAGGTCTATGAAGCTGTTACGGATGCTTACGAAAATTATCAGTTCCACGTTATGTATCATGCTATTCATAACTTCTGCACCGTAGATTTAAGTGCTATGTATCTGGACGTTATCAAAGACCGCTTGTATACAGAAAAACAAGATTCCTTGGAACGCCGCAGTGCGCAGACCGCAATGTATCAGATTCTCGATACATTGGTTAAAATCATTTCCCCAGTTCTGTCCTTTACGGCAGAAGAAGTTTGGCAGAACATGCCGGCAGTTACCAATAAAGAAGAAAGCGTATTGCTGACAGATTGGCCAAAAGCACATAAAGAATACCTCGATGCGGATTTAGAAGCTCGTTGGAATACATTCCTTTCCTATCGCCGCGATTTAACGCGTGTCTTGGAAGGGGCTCGTAAAGATAAGAAAATCGGCCATGCTCTGGATGCAGCTGTTACAATTTATGCAGTTGGTGAAGATTATGACTTCCTCAGCCAGTGGCAGGATAAATTGGCAACACTGCTGATTGTCAGTGAAGTAACATTGGTACAGGGAAATGCACCGGCTGAAGCCGTTGCTGGCGAAGACCATACAGATATGAAAGTAGTTGTTGCGCCATCGGCTTATGAAAAATGCGAACGGTGCTGGATTCACAGTGAAACCGTTGGTTCTGATCCGGAACATCCGACGTTGTGCGCTCGTTGTGCTGCCGTTCTCAAATCCTAAATGGTGGACAATAAGATATATATTTTGTGATGAAATCCCGGCTTGGCTTGTCCAAGACGGGGTTTTTCACATCAAGGAGGAATACAGGTGAAAACGAGTACATCTTATATGCTGCAGATCAATATGGCTGTTTTTTTATTTGGATTTTCTGGTGTATTAGGTAAATATATAGCGTTGCCTGCCGTACTTATTACATTAGGTCGTGTCGTTTTTTCATCCATCGTGTTATGTTTCTTTTTAAAGATGAAACGGCAGTCTTTACACATTGTGTCACGTAAAGATGGCATCGTATTTCTCATTATGGGAGCCTTGTTGGCAGCCCATTGGACAGCATTTATTTATGCTATCAAAATTTCTAGTGTAGCCATCGGTGTGATTACCGCTTCGACATTTCCTTTATTTGCTACGTTTATCGAGCCATTATTTTTTCCGGAACGATTACGACTGATGAATGTATTGTTTGCGCTTATAATGATTGGCGGCGTACTGTTTTTGATTCCGATGGATGCATTTCATGGAGATATTGCTATTGGTGTAGGGTACGGCATGTTTGCCAGTGCTGCGTATGCATTATTGTCTTTAGTGAACCGCTGGTTTGGCAAGCGATATAATGGATTTGTCATTAGTTTTTATGAACAGGGAATTGCCGCTGTCGTTTTACTGCCCGTCGTATTTGTGGTGCCTGCAGCATGGACGCTGCCGGTATTGGGACAATTATTTATATTTGGCGTAGTTTGTACGGCTTTGTCTCATTCCTTATTTATTAATGGGCTACGGGGTGTGACGGTACAGACTGCGAGTATTTTAGATGGATTGGAAACGGTATATGGCATATTATTTGCTTTTTTATTATTAGGAGCCGTACCGACATGGCGGGAAATACTAGGCGGTATTATTATTGTTGTTACAGCGGTTGTAGCCAGCCTGTATAAAGAAAAAATGAACAAGAAAGAGCTTTCATAATTTAGAAGAATTGCGTTCGTTTCCACATATAGATAAGAAAATAGATAAGAACCTTGAAAAAAATATGCAAAAATAGTAGAATAAACAAGTGTACAGTATGTATGTACACTTGTTATAGTTAGAGGGGGGTAAAAGAATGAATGAAGTATGGCGTGTGTTCAACAAGATTAGTTTGATTCAGCAAATTATTGTTGGGCTTATTATTGGGATTGTTGTAGCGATGGCATTCCCAGCTGCCGGAAAAGAATTATCGCTATTAGGTATTTTATTTGTAGGAGCCTTAAAAGGGATAGCACCGGTTTTGGTTTTTGTCTTAGTTTCTTCTGCATTGAGCCGTAAGCAAGAAGGTCATGATTCCAATATTAAATCTGTTATTATTTTATATTTAGTAGGAACCTTTTTAGCGGCATTGTTTGCTGTTGTTGTCAGCTTTATTTTCCCGCTTACGTTACAGTTGGATGTAGCAGGAGCTGCTAAAGAAGCACCGGAAGGAATTGCGCAGGTACTGATTACGTTATTAAAAAATATTGTTGATAATCCGGTACATGCACTGATGACGGGGAATTATATCGGTATTTTAGGCTGGGCCTGCTTATTTGGCATTGCCTTGCGCCGTGTATCTGATGAATCCAAAAAAGTGGTTGATGATTGCGCTAATGCGGTTACGCAATGTGTGCAGTGGATTATTCGGTTTGCTCCGTTTGGGATCATGGGCCTCGTTGCCGATTCCATTTCTTCCAACGGTATTGGGGCATTACTTGGCTATGCAAAACTGTTAGCACTGTTGTTGGGGACAATGCTTTTGTTTGCTTTTGTCATTAATCCTATTATTGTATATGGTAAAATGAAACGCAATCCATACCCGCTGGTATGGAAATGCATCAAAACCTCGGGTGTGACGGCATTCTTTACGCGCAGTTCAGCAGCAAATATTCCAGTCAATATGGCCTTGGCAAAACAAATGGGGGTCAATCCGGATACGTATACGATTACTATTCCATTAGGCGCAACGATTAATATGGCCGGGGCTGCGATTACCATTTCTATTATGACCTTGGCAGCTGTACATACGCTGGGAATCTATGTTGATTTTCCGACAGCTTTGCTGCTGAGTGTATTATCGGCTGTCGGTGCTTGTGGTGCATCCGGCGTAGCTGGCGGTTCGTTGCTTTTAATTCCCATGGCTTGCAGCTTATTTGGTATTTCCAATGATTTAGCGATGCAGGTTGTCGGTGTTGGCTTTATCATTGGTGTATTGCAGGATTCTACAGAAACAGCTTTGAATTCATCTACAGATATTCTGTTTACGGCAGCAGCTGATTTTGCCCGTTACGGATATCCTGACTCGTTAGATCATCCGAGTGTGAAATAGTGCGTTATCTATAGTTCCGAAATTGTGAATATGAATTGTATTTAGTACAAACAGGTACCCTCTGTCTATGTGATTGCTTCACCTAGGCAGAGGGTATTGTTGTACTACGCAGTAAGTTATAGCATATATACATCATGATGTAGTATATATTTTTTAATGGGGAATGATTGATTTTTGGTTACATTTTGTATTACAATGGAAAAGCAAATAATATAATTTTGTAAAGGGGTGGGAACAAGAGATGAAGTGTCCTGTGTGTGGAACTGAATTTACGCCAAAGCGGTCCCGACAAAAATATTGTTGTTATGAATGTCAACGATATGCCAACCGTCATGGTGCCAATGACATACGACCCCAGTCATCTCCCTATGCACCGGTTATTCGGACATTTCATTGTTTAAAATGCGGCACACTCGTACGTGTTACAGATCCATCGGACGGACGAATGAAGTTTTGTTCTCAGCATTGTGAAAAATTATATTGGAAACATTCTAAAAAAGTAAAAGCCCAGACCGTACATCGTGAATTCTTTTGCCGGTTGTGCGGTAAAAAGGTGGAAGTCAGTGACCCATTAGACAGACGGCGTGTATTTTGCAGTAAAGAATGCCAGAAAAAATGGACAGGGTTGTCGGCTAAACAAAAACAGGAGCGATTAGAAAGAGCCAAACAATCAAACTAACTCGGACGTTTAGGCATGCAGATATAAACATAAACCGTCATCTATAAGCAGATATTGTCTTATAGATGACGGTTTATGTTTATATTGGGATACCTATACAGATATTATTTATGACGCGTTAAATTGACTTCTTTTAATGGTATGATGTGTGTATGATGCTTCACTTTATGATACAGATAAACGGCTAAAAATACGGGAATGCCAATGTAGGCGACACTGGCACCGTACCAGTCAATTTCAGCACCGGTAAAGGCAGAGTAATTTTGACCGGCCGTTACGATAATACACATAATCAAAGCCAGCAGCGGTCCAAATGGGAATAGTGTTGCTTTATACGGCAAGGCGGATACATCTTTGCCTTGGGCGATGTAAGCACGACGGAACCGATAATGACAAATAGCAATGCCAATCCAAGTAATAAATCCGGCCATGCCGCTGATATTTACGAGCCAGTCATAGGCTTTGCCTTCGCCAATCAGTGAGGTCAAAAATGCGGCAAAACCGAAAACAACGGTGGCAAACAGAGCATTTGAAGGAACGCCTCGTTTATTTAATTTTAAGAAGCATTTAGGTGCCTGCCCGGTTTCCGCCATGGCATACAGCATACGCGTAGAAACGTACAATCCGGAGTTGCCGGCGGAAAGAACGGCAGTTAAGATGACGGCATTCATAATCGAAGCAGCTGCTGCCAGACCAAAGCGTTCAAATACAAGCGTAAAAGGGCTGATGGAAATATTTTCAATATTTGTATTCAGCAGATTGGGATCGGAATAAGGAATGAGGAAGCCGATGATGGTAAACGCACCTAAATAGAAAATCAGAATACGCCAGAAAATGGAATGAACAGCGCGAGGAATATTTTTTTCCGGATTTTCACTTTCACCGGCAGCAATTCCTATCATTTCTGTCCCTTGGAAGGAAAATCCCGCTACCATAAAAATTCCCAGCATAGCCGTAAACCCGCCGACAAACGGAGCCTCGCCAATCGTCCAGTTTGCAAAACCTGGAGAGGGTTCAGAGCCAAAGCCAAGAATTAAACAAGTACCGGCAAATAGGAATACTAAAACCGTTAATACTTTGATGCCGGCAAAGATAAATTCACTTTCGCCATACGAGCGGGTGGATAAATAATTGAGGATAAATAAAATACATAAAAAGAGACCGCTCCATACGGCAGCCGGTATATCGGGAAACCAATATTTCATGATAAGGGCACCGGCAACCAATTCTGCTGCGACGGTAATAGCCCAGTTAAACCAGTAATTCCATCCCAGTGCAAAACCGAGAGATTTGTCTACATACCGGTTGGCATAAGTTTCAAACGAACCGCTTACAGGCAGATAAGCAGCCATTTCTCCCAAGCCGGTCATCAGAAAATACACCATAATGCCAATGAGGGCATAGGCAACAAGGGCACCGCCTGGTCCGGCGCTGCTGACTGTTTCGCCCCCGGCTACAAAGAGCCCCGTACCAATAGCACCGCCAATAGCAATCATATTCATATGACGCGCTTTTAGGCTACGGCGCAGTCCTAGTTGTTTTTCTTCTTCTTGCATGTAATCACAACCTCCAAATATAGGATATAAAAATAAATAGAGAAATAAATAGAGAAATAAACTTACCTGTACATTATACAGAATGTTTCAAGTGTTTACAATGAATACATGTTGTATTTGCTATATAAAAAGAAGATAGCTATAAGATGATATGTTTTTTCACACGGCTTATATCTTCTAAAGTTTTCGCAGGTGTCGTATAATAAGAACATACGAACTAACCTCGTGGAGGATACGGTAAAGGAGAAACGCATGGAATTAACAGAATGCCGTCATGAAATTGACCGGCTAGACAAAGAATTGACAGCTATTTTAGAAGCACGGATGCATGTGGTAGCGCAAGTCGCTGCGTATAAAAAAGAACACCATATGGAAGTATTTGATTTGCGGCGGGAGCAGCAGGTATTAGAGAAAATTGCGGCGTTGGCAGAGCATAAAGAACTGGCGCCGTATTTGCAGCGAATTTATCAGTGCATTATGGATGAAAGTAAAAATTATGAACGGGAGCATATGAAATAAACGGATGGCAGAGAAAGTAGAACACATACAGGGAATAGTAGAACGAGTATTATTTGAAGCAACAGATTCTGATTATATTGTATTTCGCATTCGCCGTGAAGATGAAGATACCCTGCTGACTATTACGGGAAATGGTTCCAAACCGTTAGTAGGAGACAGGTTGGAAGTACAGGGGCATTGGGTGCAGCATAAACGCTATGGAAAGCAACTGGCCGCTTTTTCCTGGAAACGGCTGCTGCCAGATACGGTAGAAGGAATGGAACGGTTTTTAGGTTCTGGTGCTGTAAAAGGCATTGGCCCGTCTTTGGCACATCGTATTGTTAGTGCCTTTGGCAGTTGCACGATGCAAATCATGGAAAAAGAACCGCAGCGATTATTGGAAATTGAAGGAATTGGCAAAAAAAAATTATCCATCATTACCGAATCCTTTTATGAAGAAAAAAAGGTGAATGATTTGGCCCTTGACTTGGAAACACACGGCGTTTCCGGTCGGTATGCAGCACGGCTTGTACAAAAATATGGTGATGATGTGCCTTATGTGCTGCGAGAAGAGCCATATCGAATGATTCATGAAATAGATGGTATCGGTTTTAAGACAGCTGATCAGATTGCGCTGGCATATGGCATACAACCTGATGATGAAGAACGCTTGTCAGCCGGCTTGACCTATGTATTATATGAAATGACGCAAAATGGTCATGTATGCATTCCTGATGCGGAATTAGTGCGGCGGGCAGCTCTCATATTGCGGGCCGATAGTCTGCGTTTGCATGAGATACTGCAGGAAAGCATTGCGATGGGACAGCTGGATACGTCTGTATATCAAGGAAATACGTTTATCTATACGCCGCAGTCGTATGAAGAAGAAGTATGTATTGCGGAACGGATTCGAGAAATGACGACGCTAAAACAGCCCAAGCCCCGTATTCATGTCGAGCTGTTTTTGGATAGATGGCAGGATTCTTGTCATTTTTCACTGGCCGATAAGCAGCGGGAGGCTGTAGAAAAATCACTACAGTCCGGCATGCTGGTGATAACTGGCGGCCCCGGTACGGGAAAAACGACTGTCGTACAGGCAATTATTCGGATGGCAGAACAAGAAGGACTGCGAATTGTATTATGTGCGCCAACGGGACGAGCTGCGAAACGGCTGGAAGAAACGACGGAGCGCAAGGCCAAGACGATTCACCGTTTGCTGGTTCCTGATGGATTTCAGGGAGATGTGCAGGTGTTTGAATATAATGAAACCAAACTGTTACCGGCAGATTTAGTTATTGTTGATGAAGTATCCATGCTGGATATGGAAATGATGTACCATTTGCTGCAGGCATTAAACCCGCGCTGCCGTTGTATATTAGTCGGTGATGCCGATCAGCTGCCATCTGTCGGAGCCGGCGCAGTGCTTCATGATATTATTCAGTCCCAAGTCGTGCCGGTTGTGCGGTTGGATACGATTTTTCGCCAGCAAGAAGGCGGCCGTATTGTAACCAACGCCCATTTGATTAATCATGGCCGGCTGCCTGTGGTTAATGCGGACACCGAATTTCGATTTGTAGAAATTCAAAACGAAGAAGAAGGTGCTGCTAAAGTATGCCAAATATATCAAACTGAATCTGCTGAGGCAGAAGATAAATTTGCTGTTCAAATATTGGCGCCGATGTATAAAAACCCGTGTGGCGTAGAACACTTAAATACGGTTATTCAAGAACAGACCAATGCACCGTGCCCAGGGAAAGGCGAGTATAAAAATGGCAAAACCCTGTTTCGACGTGGTGACAAGGTCATGCAAAAACAAAATAATTACGATAAGGGCGTATTTAATGGCGACATAGGTGAAATATTTGCCATTCAAAATGATATTATTTATGTGCGCTATCCCGAACAAGATGTAAAATACGAAGGACAAGAAGTCGATGAAATTACGTTAGCCTATGCTATTACGGTTCATAAAAGCCAGGGAAGTGAATATAGTACGGTCATTATGACGATTGTCAACAGCCATGTTGTGATGTTGCAACGGAATCTATTTTATACAGCGGTAACCAGGGCTAAGCGAAAAGTTATCTTAGTTGGCACGAAAATAGCCTTGCAGACAGCGATACAAAATACAAGAACAAGTCGACGATTTACATTGCTTACGCCGCGTTTGCGTGAGGAGGAATTATGTTAAAACGACTGCAAGAAATAGGGTTGCAGCTTTTATATCCGCCCCATTGTCCGGGATGCGGTACTTCGGTTGATACGCAGGGACAATGGTGTTCGGCGTGTTGGAATCGTATTTGGCAGCCCAGAAAATTAAATCGCAGCCAAGCTATATGGCATCTGGATGGATGTTACTGTTTGACCATGTATCAAGGGGGTATACGGCGCGTTTTGCATGATTTAAAATATCATAAAACAAAACGACAGGCTGCGGCATGCCAATCGTTTTTATGGCGATTTCCCTGGATGCAGCGATTGGCTCAGACTGATGTTGTCATGCCCGTACCATTGGCGCCAGAGAAAGAAAAAAAACGGGGATTCAATCAGGCAGAGCTTATTTTTCGCACTTGGGCAGAATCGTATTGGCAATGGGGTGATGGGCTGCAGCGGATACGTTGTACAGATGCGCAATGGCAACTGTCTCGCAAAGGACGGGATGGTAACGTAAAAAGAGCCTTTGAAGTGAAAGGCTCTTTTTCTGTAAAGCAAAAACATATTTTATTAGTAGATGATATTTATACGACAGGAATGACGATGAATGCCTGTGCCAAGGCGTTAAAAGAAAAAGGCGCTGCCAGCGTGACAGGATTAGTCATTGCTAGTAGTGCCTTATAATGGACATCATTAATGGCCCAATGTTTCAATAAATGCTTTGACGACTTCCGGATCAAATAAAAGGCCGGAAGCACTGAATAATTCCCGAACAGCCTGTTGCTTGGTTTTGGCCCAAAATTCTGTAGACGGATTAATAATTGTGTCATAATAGTCGGCAACAGCAATAATACGCGCGCCAAACGGGATATTAGCTCCCCGCAGATGTTTAGGAAATCCCGTACCGTCCCATCGTTCATGATGATAGCGGATATATGGGACAATATCCTGACAGCAAGGAATGTTCTCCAACATATTGCCGCCGGCAGCTGCATGACGACGGTACAGTGCTTTTTCTGAACGATTTAGATACGGCATTTTGGCAAGTAGCGTATTCGATACAAAAAGCAGTCCAATATCATGAAGCAAAGCAGCATGCTTGATTTGTTCTATTTCACTGTGAGGCAGTCCTAGTTTGACAGCAACACTGACACTATAATTGGCTACCTGCAGTGAATGCATATAGAGACGCTGATTCTTTAATTGTAAGAATTTTAGAAGTTCGGCCGTAATGGTATCCAGAGAATTCATTTCCTCCATACCAATACCGGCAGCCTGCTTCAATGACACCATATACATGACAAACAAAATCCTTCCCGATAAAAGTGATTACTTCTTTACTTTTTGCGTTGTATGATGAGCCCGACGCGTTTGCTGTGGATGACGCAGTATGTGAAACATGTGGGTACTTGTTCGCTTGATGCGGGCTCCAGTGTTTTTCATGCGGCGAATCGTCGTGATCTTAGACTTGCGTTTAGGACGCATATCACGGATAGAGCCAAAATCGCCGCGACGAATACTCGTAGCTTTTACGCGGTCAGACCGTAGATTGACCTTCAAAGCACTCATAATTTGGCTGGCTTTTAAATCAATATTAAAGCTGTAAATATCTGCGGCTACATAGGCCAGTAATGGATAGGCGTGAATACAGATATGGGAATTGCTGGAAACGGCAATACAAGTCAATTCGTCATCGGCATGGTAAAATGTAATACCCTCTAATGGCGCACCAACAAGTTCAAAAGCTCGTTTCACTAAAGGTTGTAATTCTTCCGGTTGTGTAAATGTCGTTTTGCAGTTGTAAAAGTCGATTAGTAAATGCTTTCCTAATGTATTGTTCATGATTTCCACCCATTATTTTAGTACAGTTCATTATATACTGTTTTTCTTGTCTTGTAAACGAGATTTTACAAAAGAAACTAGGTGTATGATATGTATATGGATTTGCTATATAAAAATAGGGAGTATTTTGGCATCATATAGCTCCATACTGATGAAATGAATATAGTACGTTGCCTAGCAAAAAAGCCTGTTTTTATAATACGGAAAAGGGAGTATCAATAGCAGCCCAGGCGTGGCTAAACTATTGTCATGACAATAGTCTTGTCAAAACAAAACACCTGAGCTATAATACATATCAACTATGGGATTACAAGATATCATGAAGGAATACTAGTTTGTTGTGGTGCAATATGGGAAGGAAGTATAATAAATGGAATATATAGAAGACGAAATTTTGCGGCTGAAGAAGGAAAAAAAAGCGATTATATTAGCGCATTATTATGTACCCGATGAAGTGCAGGAAATTGCGGATTATATTGGCGATTCCTTTGCACTTAGTAAAAAAGCGGTAGAAACGGATGCGAAAATCATTGTATTTGCTGGCGTGCGGTTTATGGGAGAAAGCGCTAAAATGCTGAATCCAGATAAAAAAGTACTCATGCCGGACAGTACGGCAGATTGTCCGATGGCGCATATGGCGTCTGTTAAGACTGTAGAAGAAGTGCGTCAGCGGTATAAGGACGTGGCTGTTGTTTGTTACATTAATTCGACAACGGAATTGAAAGCCGTTTCGGATGTTTGCGTTACCTCTTCCAATGCGGTACGTATTGTCAAAAAATTGCCGAATCAGACGATTTTTTTTACACCGGATAAAAATTTAGGTCACTACGTATCGACGCAAGTGCCGGAAAAACATTTCATTCTGAATGATGGATTTTGCCCGCGTCATGATTCTATTCGCACCGAAGCCGTGGCATTAGCCAAAGAACAGCATCCACAGGCCTTATTTTTAGCCCATCCGGAATGTCCGAAAGAGGTATTGGCTATGGCAGATTATATTGGCAGTACGTCTGGTATTATTCAATATGCGACTACATCGCCGGCGAAAGAGTTTATTATCGGTACAGAAAATGGCGTAATGTATGAATTGCAGACTAAAAATCCGGGAAAAGTATTTTATCCGGCCATGGAAGATCAGTATTGTATTAACATGAAGAAAGTAACCTTGGAAAAAGTGAGAAACTGTCTCCGTGATGAAACCAACGAAGTGCATGTAGATGCTGAACTCAGTCTTCGAGCTGTCAATGTACTGAATCGAATGCTGGACTTAGCTAAATAAGTGAAAGGATATTGTAATGAATAAGAAAAAAGTAGATATTATAATTGTAGGTACCGGAGCTAGTGGATTATTTGCAGCATTGCATCTGCCTCAGGATAAACAGATTTTGATGATTACAAAAGATGAAGTGGAACATAGCGATTCTTTTTTGGCTCAAGGCGGTATTTGCGTACTCCATGATGCGGATGATTATGATAGTTTTATGGAAGATACGTTAAAAGCCGGCCATTATGAAAATCGCAAAGAATCTGTTGATATTATGATTCGCTCTTCGCGTGATGTCATTAATGAACTTATTGACTATGGCGTAGACTTTGCCCGTACGCCGGACGGACAGCTTGATTATACACGGGAAGGATGTCATTCGCGTGCCAGAATTTTATTTCACGAAGATATTACCGGTAAAGAAATTACGAGCAAATTATTGGCGGCCGTGAGAAAACTGCCGAATGTGACGATTCTTGATTTTACGACCATGTTGGATATTATTACGGCAGGAAATCGGTGTTTAGGGATTTTAGTGCAAAATAAACAAGGCCAGTATGTAGCGATTGAAGCAGAACAGACTATTTTAGCAAGCGGTGGTGTTGGCGGTTTATACGACCATTCTACGAATTTCCCGCATTTAACGGGGGATGCGTTGGCGATTGCCATGAATCATGGCATACAACTGGAACATATTGATTATGTTCAGATTCATCCGACGTCATTGTACTCTAAACGGCCGGGCCGCAGCTTTCTTATTTCAGAATCTGTTCGTGGTGAAGGCGCTAAACTTCGAGGAAAAGATGGACAGCGTTTTGCCAATGAAGTGCTGCCGCGTGATATCATGACGGCTGAAATCCGCAAACAGATGAAAAAAGATGGCACGCCATATGTATGGCTGGATATGACGGTTCTTGGAGAAGAAACGATAAAAACACATTTTCCCCATATTTATGAACGATGCTTGGAAGATGGCATTGATGCGACAAAAGACTGGGTTCCTGTTACACCGGCGCAGCATTATTTTATGGGTGGTATCCATGTTGATACAGATAGTAAAACATCGATGGATCACTTATATGCTGTTGGTGAAACGAGCTGTAATGGCGTTCATGGGAAAAATCGGCTGGCAAGTAATTCCCTTTTAGAAAGCTTAGTCTTTGGCAAACGGGCAGCTCAGCATATTTGTGAAGCATATACTAAGGGACGTATGGATAGTGACGATAGTGCTATTTTTGATGCAGCATACGACAAAGCAGAAGCGAAGATAAAACGACAAGCATCTACGCTGGCCTTACAGTATAAACAGGATATATTACAAGAAATGGAAAGGGAGAAGCAAGCAGAATGAATAGCATAACGATGAAATTGCAGGCAGAACCGCTGATTCTCATGGCTTTGCAGGAAGATATTACGAGTGAAGACGTATCAACCAATGCGATTATGCCGGAAGAGTGTCAGGGAGAAGTGGAATTGATTTGCAAACAAGATGGCGTGATTGCCGGATTAGATGTATTTGCTCGCACTTTTACGCTGTTGGATGATAAAACATGGTTTGAATTTTTTGCCAAAGATGGAGATACGGTTCATGCAGGACAAGTTATAGCTAAAGTCATTGGGAATATTCGAGTCCTTTTATCTGGTGAACGGGTAGCACTAAATTATTTACAGCGGATGAGTGGTATTGCTACCTATACGCGACGTGTGGCAACCTTGTTGGAAGGAACGCAGATTACTTTGTTGGATACGCGTAAGACAACGCCGAATATGCGCGTATTTGAAAAGTATGCTGTGACTGTAGGCGGCGGTAAAAATCATCGATATAATTTATCGGATGGAATTTTGCTGAAAGACAACCATATCAATGCTGCCGGTTCTGTAAAAAAAGCTATCGAATTAGCTAAAGCATATGCGCCTTTTGTACGCAAAATCGAAGTAGAAACAGAAAACTTGGATATGGTTCAAGAAGCCGTAGATGCCGGTGCCGATATTATTATGTTGGATAACATGTCCCATGATATGATGAAACAAGCTGTAAAAATCATCGCCGGGCGAGCAGAAACGGAATGTTCCGGTAATGTGACGGCAGAAAATATAGCCGGATTAGCCGATGTTGGCATTGATTATATTTCTAGTGGTGCTTTGACGCATTCCGCACCTATTTTGGATTTATCATTAAAAAATCTGCGGCGTATTTAGCGCAATAGCAAAAGGCTTGCCACATAAAGTGGCAAGCCTTTTTGTATATAAGTTGTTCGTTTGCAGGAGTATAAGACTGTTTTTTGCGGCATTACAGATAAAACAGTAAAAAAGAATGGTGCATGAGGACAAAATGCCTCATGCACCATCCAGAGAAAACAGGTATGATTATACTTTATGTGGACGCATTGGCGTGAACGTAAATTCGCGGCCATCAAAGTCAATGGAAACGGTATCGCCTTCACGAACTGTACCAGCAATGATGTCACGACTTAATGCCGTTTCTACGGTATGCGTAATCAAGCGACGAAGGGGACGAGCACCAAACTGCGGATTGAAACCTTGATCGGCCAAGGCTTGGAGTGCATTGTCTGTCCATGTAAGATGGATTTTGACTTGTTTTTCCAACCGTTTGCCAAGACGTTCCAACAAGATAGAAGCAATGTCTTTGACTTGTTCTTTTTGGAGTGCTTTGAAGACGACAATATCATCGACACGGTTAAGAAATTCCGGACGGAAGTATTGTTTAAGCAATTCCCGAACTTTTTTATTCGCTTCATCATAATCTTTAGATTCCAAAATTTCGTGAGAGCCTAAGTTACTAGTCATGATGATAATAGTATTTTTGAAATTAACGACACGGCCTTTGCCATCGGTTAAGCGGCCATCATCCAAAATCTGCAGCAATACATTGAAAATATCGGGATGAGCTTTTTCGATTTCATCGAGTAAAATAACACTGTACGGACGACGACGAACGGCTTCAGTTAATTGACCGCCTTCATCATAACCAACATATCCCGGAGGAGCCCCGATTAAACGGGATACCGTATGTTTTTCCATGTATTCTGACATATCAATACGAATGATATTGCGTTCATCATCAAAGAGGGATTCAGCCAATGTTTTGGCAAGTTCTGTTTTGCCGACACCGGTTGGGCCAAGGAAGATGAATGAACCAATCGGACGATTCGGATCTTTAATGCCGGCACGAGCACGAATAATCGCGTCACTGACAACTTGTACGGCTTTGTCTTGGCCGACAACACGCTGATGCAGTGTTTCATCGAGATGAAGCAGTTTTTCGCGTTCGCCTGTCATCATCTTGGTAACGGGGATACCCGTCCAGCGGCTGACAACTTGGGCAATATCTTCTTCACCAACTTCTTCTTTTAAGAGCTGCGAATCTTGATGTTCTGCCAAATATGTTTCTTGATCTTTTAATTTCTGCTGTAATTTCGGCAGTTTACCATATTTTAATTCTGAAGCTTTCGCTAAATCGGAATTATGTTCAGCCTGTTCCATTTGGCTTTTTACAGAATCAATTTCTTTCTTGATAGCCTGGGTACGAAGAATCGATTGTTTTTCTTTATCCCATTGTGCTTTCAACGTACTTTCTTTTTCTTTTAATTCATTTTTAGTTTCTGTAATTTTAGCCAAACGTTCTTTAGAGGCCTCATCGGTTTCCTTATTGAGTGATTGTTCTTCAATTTCGAGCTGCATGATTTTATGACGCAGTTCATCAATCGGTGTTGGCATGGATTCGATTTCGGTACGGAGTTTTGCAGCAGCTTCGTCGACAAGGTCAATGGCCTTATCGGGAAGGAACCGGTCGGAAATATACCGATCTGATAAAACAGCTGCAGCAACCAACGCTTTATCACGGATGCGGACACCATGATGGATTTCATACCGTTCTTTTAAGCCACGGAGAATGGTAATCGTATCTTCAACAGACGGCTGATTGACCATAACCGGTTGGAAACGACGTTCCAAAGCGGCATCTTTTTCGATGTATTTTTGGTATTCGTTCAGCGTTGTAGCCCCAATGCAGCGGAGTTCACCACGAGCCAGCATTGGTTTTAAAATATTGCCGGCATCCATCGAACCTTCAGAAGCACCGGCGCCAACGACGGTATGAATTTCATCAATGAATAACAGAATCTGTCCGTCCGATTTAGCGATTTCGTTTAAGACTGATTTGAGTCGTTCTTCAAATTCACCACGGTATTTAGCACCAGCAATTAGTGAACCCATATCCAGGGAATACAGAGTTTTGTTCTTTAAAGATTCCGGTACATCGCCGGCAACAATACGACGAGCTAATCCTTCAACGATTGCCGTTTTGCCGACACCCGGTTCACCAATGAGGACTGGATTGTTTTTACGACGGCGAGACAAAATTTCTACGGTGCGGCGGATTTCATCATCACGGCCAATGACCGGGTCAATTTTATTTTTACGAGCTGCAGCGGTCAGATCGCGTCCGTATTTTTCCAAGGCTTTATAATTATCTTCTGGATTGTCGTTATTGACACTGCCTTTGCGGTTTGCTTTGATAGTGCTCATGATTTTGTCTTTATTCAAACCAAATTCACGGCACAGTGCTTGAACCGATTCATCACTTTCTTCTACAATACCCATGAGAAGATGTTCGGTGCTGATATATTCATCATGCATAGCATCAGCAAGTTGTTGGGCTTTACCAATTACACGAACCATTTCGGTCGCCATAGATAATTGACTTTGGCCTTTTACGGAAGGAATCTTTTTTAAAAGTTGTTCCAAGCGGGCTTGGAGCATCGGAACATCAGCATGACATTCTTTAAAAATCGTATCCAGTAATCCCTCCGGTTCTTTTACAAGCCCCATGAGCATGTGGACGGAAGTGATTTCCTGATTGTAATGCAAAGCAGCAATCTGTTGCGCTGTTTGAAATGCATCAATTACTTTTTGCGTGTATTTTTCATTTCCCATAATTAAGACCTCCTTACTTACAGGTACTTTTTCATTCAATCTATTGGGTGAGGGGGCTTATCACCTAACCTCAAGTATCATTATACCTATAAAGGTCAAAAAGTCAATAGAACAAAAAGAAAAAATCAAAAACTCTTGTTGAATATAGTTCTTATTGGTATAATTTTTATAAGACTAAGAAAAGGAATGAATGTCGTGGAATATAATAAGAGAAGTATAGAAAAAGCGGCATTTGCCGGTGATACAAGCGCACAGTGCAAACTGGGTGATAGCTATTTTTTTTCAGAAGATGATGAAGAAAACGTGAAATATGCCAAAGCCGCGTACTGGTATAGTATGGCCTCGAATCAAGGGGATGCGATGGGGCAATATAATTTAGCTTACCAGTATGAACATGCATTGGGCTTTGCCGCAAATGCTGAACAGGCCGCGTATTGGTATCGATGTGCTGCTGAACAGGCATATGGCCCGGCGGAAAATAATTTAGGCCATTTGTATGAGACGGGGCAGGGCGTACGTCAAGACTATGAAAAGGCCTTATATTGGTATCAACGCGCCGCGGTGCATGGTGACGCAGATGGACAGTGTAATACGGGGATTATGTATCAATTTGGATACACAGGGGCTCGGAATTATGAAAAAGCGGCCTATTGGTATCGTAAAGGGGCAGAACAAGAAAATTGTATTGCTCAGAATAATTTAGGATACTTATATGAAATGGGCTGGGGCGTATCTAAAAATGAACAGTTGGCAGCTGTTTGGTATCAAAAAGCTGCGTTAGCTGGCGATGGTCCGGCACAAAATAACTTGGGCCAATTATATCGGGATGGCCGCGGTGTGTCTCAAGATTTCACACAGGCCGTGTATTGGTTTTCGTTGTCAGCCGCAGCGGGGTATCGAGAAGGTATGAAAAACTTGGCGCATGCCTATGAGACCGGTGCAGGTGTCGCAAAAAATGCAGACATGGCAGCATATTGGCAGAACATGGCAACGCAAATAAAAACATGATTGTTTAGTTATTTATAGGATATAAAGGAGTTAGCATAGAAATGGCAAAACGAAAAGTTCGCTATGTGTGTTCCAATTGCGGCAGTATATCCAGCCGATGGCTGGGAAGATGTCCGCAGTGTGGTGAATGGAATACGATGACAGAAGAAGAGGAAGCGGCAGCAGCTCCCAAAGGCAGCCGCAGCATACAGCGAAGCGGCGCAGGTATTAAGCCGTATGCGCTGCCGGATATTGCAATGGAAAACATGACGCGTGTTGCTACGGGGATTGGCGAATTGGATCGCGTTCTTGGCGGAGGCATTGTGCCGGGCGCCTTGATATTGTTGAGCGGTGATCCAGGAATTGGAAAATCAACGATTGTTTTGCAAATTGCGGCCGCCGTATGTCAAACGAAAGGTACCGTTCTATATGGCTCTGGCGAAGAATCGGCTGGGCAAATCAAGATGCGGGCCCAACGATTAGGTATTGAAGCAGCTAATTTAATGATACAGGCAGATACGGCACTGGATGCCATACTGCAGGAAGCTCGGCGCTTGCGCCCGGCCTTATTAGTTGTTGATTCCATTCAAACAATGTATACCAGTGAAGCGGACGGTACGCCAGGAAGCTTGAGCCAAATTCGGGAATGTACGGGCCAGCTGATGACCTTTGCTAAAACCGAAACAATTCCGGTCATTGTTATCGGTCATGTGACCAAGGAAGGTACGATTGCCGGCCCAAGAATGATGGAGCATATGGTGGATGTTGTCCTGTATTTTGAAGGTGAACGAAACTATCAGTTTCGTGTATTGCGTAGCATCAAAAATCGCTTTGGTTCAACGAATGAATCAGGATTATTTACGATGAATGAAAATGGGCTGGCAGAATTGACAAATCCATCGCAGATGCTGCTGGCCGAACGGGCTACGAATCAGGCAGGCTCAGCTATTGCCGCTGTTATGGATGGCATGCGTCCGTTATTAGGTGAAATTCAGGCTTTAACAACACATTCTGTATTTCCTGTGCCGCGTCGGACTGCTTCTGGTATGGATTATAATCGGCTGATTATTTTATTGGCCGTATTGGAAAAGCGAGTAGGGATGTCGTTGGGAAATCAAGATGTGTATATTAATGTAGTTGGCGGCTTGCGCATTACCGAAACGGCTGCAGATCTGCCAATTGCTTTGGCTGTATATTCTAGTTTAAGGGATGTATCGATGGACAGTCGTACTGTTGTGATGGGAGAAGTAGGGCTTACTGGGGATATTCGCCGCGTACCGCATGCACTGCGTCGTGTCAAGGAAGCGGCGAAACTCGGATTTCAATCCTTTATTATTCCGAAAGGAAATCAAGATGATGTGCCTTTGAAAGAAGTACAAGGTGGACGGATTGTATGTGTATCTACATTGCAGGAAGCCATTCAAAAAGCCTTTGATACGCCTGTCATGTAGAAACACCATAAATTTTAGGATAGTTTTGATGTTTGTTATGGTTTATAGGAATAAAATGTGATATAGTTATATAGTTATGACAATACAATTCAATATGTAAAGGAGGTGCTTCAATATGGAGGATTTACATGAATCTGATACAAGAGAAAATGGAAAAGATAAAAAAATAAAAAAATTTAATGGCGGAAAAATTGCAGACAATATCATAAAGGGGATTATTATGCTGATTATGGCAGTAGCCTTTGTGATGATTGCCGATCAAATTGTTACGACACCGTACTTTAGTGCTGAAATTGAAGGCGAAATGTTTCACGGTAATATTTTTGGTACGACGCTGCTGACAGTTATTGCATATATTGTTGGCGTTGTATTGGGACTTTTGCTGGGCTATATCATATCGCCCTTTGTGCTGCGGTTAATTTGGAAAGCCATTGAACGAATTGAAATAGGATTAAATGATTTTGAAAGCCAAGATTTAATAGTCGGAACGCTGGGGTTGCTTTTTGGACTTATAATTGCTAATTTAATAGGACTGGCGTTTGCCCGACTGCCTATTATAGGAGCATATGGCCCTATTGTATTCAGTATTATTTTTGGATATGCTGGCATGAGCATTGCCATCCGTAAGCGAAATGATATTATAGGTCTTGTGGGTACGTTGCGTATTGGCAAGCAAAATAAAGATAACGCGGGAGTGGTACACAAGCATGGCAATGACGTTTTTTCGGGCAAGCTGTTGGATACGAGTTCTATCATTGACGGACGTATTGCAGAAATCTGCAGCACCGGATTTTTAGAAGGACCGTTGCTGGTTCCGGTATTCGTGCTGGAAGAATTACAGCTGATTGCGGATTCTTCTGATTTGTTAAAACGAAACAAAGGCCGCCGTGGCTTGGATATTTTAAAACAAATGCAAGAAGATAATTACGTTGAAGTTCGCATTATCAATGATGATTTTGAAGATGTGCAAGGTGTAGATTCTAAATTAGTACGTCTGGGCAGAAAAATTAATGCGAAGGTTGTAACGAATGATTATAATTTAAATAAAGTTGCAGCGCTTCAAGGGGTTGTTGTATTAAATATCAATGACTTGGCAAATGCGTTAAAACCAGCCCGAATTCCTGGTGAACGAATGGATGTTCTCGTTGTTAAATCAGGGAAAGAAGAAAACCAAGGGATTGCGTATTTGGATGACGGCACAATGATTGTTGTAGAAAACGGACAAAAATATATTGGTTCGACAGTGCCGGTCATGGTTACATCCGTATTGCAGACATCCGCCGGGCGGATGATTTTTGTAAAAGTTGCAGATGAGTAGGTGAATTTGTTGAAAGTATCTGTTATTGTCGTAGCTGCCGGTTCAGGCCGACGGTTTGGCTATGAACGAAATAAGTTGTTTTATCCTTTGTGCGGCAAACCTGTACTGGCGCATACGCTGCAGCATGTATTTGCTGCAGCTAGCGTTGATGAAGTTGTGATTGTCAATGCAGAATGCGATCATGATGATATTGCTGATATTGTGGCATCGTTGCATCCAACGAAGCCCGTTCGATTTGCCTTAGGTGGTGCAGAGCGGGAAGATTCTGTATATAATGGATTGGTAGTAACCAGTGCGGATACGGATGTAGTCATGGTGCAGGACGGCTCTAGACCATATGCCGGTCCTGCGTGGTATGATAATGCCGTATCGGTTATGGAACAGGCTGACGCAGCTATTTATGCGATACCTGTAAAAGATACGGTTAAAGAACGAGAAAGCACAACTATCCAAGGGGCTCAAACGGTACGAACCTTGGAACGCAGCCGCTTAATAGCTGCACAAACACCACAAATTTTTCGCCGTGATGTGTTGATGGCAGCGCATGCATATGCAAAAGAACATCATATTAATGGGACTGATGACGCTTCATTGGTTGAAGCCATGGGAAAAAAAATCGTCCTCTTGCAGGGGGATGAACGAAATCATAAAGTAACAACGATGGATGATGTTCCGATTTTGGAATTTTATCTCAATGGCCCTACGGAACATCGTGTAGGCAGCGGCTATGATGTTCATCCTTTAACGGAAGGACGCAGGCTGATTTTGGGCGGAGTCGAAATACCCTTTGACAGAGGGCTAGCTGGTCATTCAGATGCAGACGTATTGATTCATGCCGTGATGGATGCATTACTGGGGGCAGCCGGGCTTAAGGATATTGGAACGTATTTCCCGGATACAGATTCGGCATTTAAAAATATATCGAGTGTTACCCTATTAGAGAAAGTACGGCAGATTTTAATTGAAAACAGCTGCCGAATTATTAATGTGGACGTTACATTATTGGCACAGCGTCCGAAAATTAAAGAATATGTGCCACAGATGATTCGTAATATTGCCAGGGCGCTGCAAATAGATAAAGCCGCAGTCTCCGTCAAAGCGACGACGACAGAACGGCTTGGCTTTGTCGGTCAAGAAGAAGGCATGGCCGCGCAGGCAGCCGCCATGGTACTCAAATATAGAAATATTTAGGAGGAATTTTTCATGTCACAGGAAGTTCGCGTTCGTTTTGCTCCCAGTCCTACTGGTCCGTTTCATATTGGCGGTGCTCGTTCTGCACTGTTTAATTATTTAGTAGCTAAACATACAGGCGGCAAATTTGTTGTTCGTATTGAAGATACCGATAGAAAACGTTCTACCAGTGAATCAGAAGAAAATATCAAAGAAGCATTGAAATGGCTTGGTATTAACTGGGACGAAGGTATTGACGTTGGCGGTCCGGATGGTCCTTATCGTCAAACCGAACGATTGGAAATTTATAAAAAATATACAGAAAAATTATTAGCCGAAGGAAAAGCTTATTACTGTTTTTGCACGCCCGAAGAATTAGAAGCGGAAAAAGATGAACAGCTGAAAAAAGGAGAAACACCGGTATACAGCGGTAAATGTCGTCATTTGCCAAAAGAAACGGTAGAACAGTATCTAAAAGAAGGTCGTCCGTACGTTATTCGTATTGCAACGCCGAAAAACGAAACGCTGGAAGTCGATGATTTAGTACGCGGCCATGTTACATTCGATTCGAATAAAGTCGGCGATTTTGTTATTGTAAAATCAGATGGCATTCCGGTGTATAACTATTGTGTTGTTATTGACGATGCATTGATGCATATTACTCATGTTATTCGTGCCGAAGAACATCTTTCTAATACACCGCGCCAAATTGTTTTATATCATGCCTTGGGCTTTGATGTACCTAAATTTGCTCATGTATCCTTGATCCTTGGAGCAGATAAAAAGAAAATGAGTAAACGCCATGGTGCAACATCGGTACAGCAGTATCGGGATGCAGGATATTTACCTGATGCACTGGTAAACTTTTTAGGACTTCTTGGCTGGACGCCGAATAGTGATCAAGAAATTTTTAGCCGCGACGAATTGATTCAGCAGTTTACATTAGATCGCGTTGCCAAAAATCCAGCAGTGTTTGACATTGAAAAGCTGAACTGGATTAATTTCCATTATATGAAACAGTTGGATGCCGATCAATTATTGGCTGTTTGCCTGCCTCATTTACAGCAAGCCGGCTATGCCTCCCAAAATCCGGATGCCGCGAAAATGCAGTGGCTTAAAGATATGGTATGGGCTATGCGTGAACATGTACAATATGGCGCACAAATTGTTGATGCGGCTAAGGTTTTCTTTACCGATGATTTTGCACCGGAAAATGAAGAAACAGCAGCTGTTCTTCAAGAAGAAACGGCTCCGGCTGTGTTAACCATGTTCCATGATGAATTGGCTGCGTTGGACGAAGTGACGGCTGATACGGTACAACCGCTCTTTAAGAAGATTCAAAAAGGTTTAAAAGTAAAAGGAAAATTTGTTTATATGCCGATTCGTGTAGCTGTTACAGGCGTTATGCATGGTCCGGATCTCAATGTTATCGTAGCACTCATGGGGCGTGAAAAGGTATTGGCACGCTTGCAGCAGAGCGGTTTGCTGACTAAATAAAAGTCTTGACAGATTGAGAATTATTCGTTACTATAAATTACACATAGTAACATACTACAGTCTATGATGTAGATAAATGCAATGACCAAATTAAAATTGCAGGTGAGCCCTACAGAGAGGACAGGCAGAAGCTGAGAGCGTGTCTATACAGCAGAAACTGCAATAGTTGCCTTTGTGAGCAGATCAGGCGAATATATAGTAGTCTGGTTCGGGAGCACCCGTTACGTGCGTTAAGATTGTGGCATGATGCCATAAAAACAGAGTGGAACCACGGGCCACCGTCTCTGTCAAAGGGATGGCGGCCTTTTTTTATCATATAGGAGGTATAACATGAGAGAATTAAAAGTGTATAACACCCTAACTCGGAAAAAAGAAACATTTGTGCCAGTTACGCCGGGGCAGGTCAAAATGTATGTATGCGGCATTACGCCGTATAATCATTCTCATATGGGGAATGCGCGTCCTTTTGTTACATGGGATGTTATTAAACGGTATTTAGAACATTTGGGATATGAAGTTACGCATATTCAAAACTTTACGGATGTAGACGATAAGATCATCAATGCTGCAAATGGAGAAGGCGTTACGTGGGATACCATTTCCAATCGTTATATTGCTTCCTATTTTGATGTCATGGATAAATTACACATTCGCCGTGCTGATAAATATCCCCGCGTATCGGAACATATGGAAGAAATTATCCATATGGTACAGACGCTGATTGATAAAGGCTATGCCTATGTCATTGATCATGATGTATACTACAGTGTTGAAAAATTTGCGGATTACGGAAAATTAAGCGGCCGCAGCTTGGATGACATGATGGCAGGGGCTCGTATTGAAGTAGACGATCGCAAGCACAATCCCATGGATTTTGCTCTTTGGAAAGGTGCTAAACCAGGCGAACCTTCTTGGAATAGTCCTTGGGGAAAAGGCCGTCCTGGCTGGCATATCGAATGCTCCGCGATGAGTAATAAATATTTGGGAGATACCTTTGATTTCCATGGCGGCGGCAGTGATCTGATTTTCCCGCATCATGAAAATGAAATTGCTCAGTCTGAAGCCTTTACCGGCAAAAAGCCGATGGTTAAATACTGGCTCCATAATGGATTTATTACGATCAATTCTGAAAAAATGAGTAAATCCTTAAATAACTTCTTCCTGGTTAAAGATGTATTAGCTCATTATAGTGCTGATGCGCTTCGCTTTTTCCTGATTTCCAATCATTACAGAAGTCCGCTGGATTTCAGTGATGAACGGTTGGAAGAAATGACACGCAGTTTGGAACGTCTTGGCACGGCGATTGATAACGTATTGGAATTGCTGGACATGCCTGCAGGTGCCAAATCTAAAGAAGCGACACAGCTTCTTGAAGTAGCGAAAAAAGATGAAGAAGCCTTTGAAGAAGCCATGTGTGATGACTTTAATACGGCATTGGCTAGTGCAGCGATGTTTGATTTAGCTAAAAATGTCAATATTTATAAAAATGCCGTAGTCAATGCGAATGTACCTGTTGATTCTTCCGCAATGTCAGAAGTAAAACGTATTTTTAGAACGATGACGGATATTTTGGGCATTTTAGAAGAACGCTGGAGCGGCAAAAAATCAGATGCCAGCAGTAAAGATTATGATGATTTGATGCAGGCCATTTTGGAAGTACGTCAAGAATGCCGCAAGCAGAAACAGTATGCCTTGGCAGACGCTATTCGTGATAAATTGTCGGCCTTGGGTATTACGATTGAAGATTCACCGCAGGGAGCGCGTTGGAAAAAGTGAAATTTAAACAATTACAGGCCTTAAAGAAAAGAGCATATGTAGCATTTGCCAATGGGGAACGACTGGATGTACCGCAGCAGGATGCATCCAGATTGGACCCAATTACCTTGGCATTTGTCGGTGATGCATACTATGCACTGCATATGCGCCGCCGCTTGGTAGATACGGCTATTCCCAATGTCCAAGTATTGCATTTACTGGCAGCTGAATTTGTATCTGCAAAAGTTCAGGCATATATTTACCGACAGATAAAAGCAGATTTGTCTGAAGAAGAAAAAGCGGTATGCCAGCGGGCACGCAATGCCTATTCGCAGGCACCGAAGAGTGCTTCTGTTGCTGAATACCATGACAGCACAGCTTTGGAAGCGTTAGTAGGATATTGTGTCATGGCTGGTCGGCACGAACGATTGAACGAACTGATGACACAGATTTATGAATATACAAAGCAGTATTGTGCCATCAAGCATGGAGAAAAGGTGTAAAGTATGAGTACGGAAAGTATCATTACAGGTCGTAACAGTGTGACTGAAGCACTGCGGGCAGGCCGGTCTATTACAAAAATTTATATGGCAGCCGGCAATGATGCCCCGCCGCTGCAACGTATACAAGACATGGCACGTGAAAAAGATATTCTGATTGAATATGTGCCACCCAAAATTCTCAATCATGTTGCGCCGGGAAATCGGCATCAAGGGGTAGTTGCCTTTGCAGCTCCCGTTGCCTTTGCTGATTTGACAGATGTCTTAGCTGATGTAGAAGCCTCACAAAAAGTTCCGTTTTTAGTATTATTAGATGGAATTGAAGATGTCCATAATTTAGGTGCCATTGTGCGAACGGCAGAATGTGCCGGCGTAGATGCCGTTTTGTTGCCGAAGCGCCGTAGTGCGCCGATTAATGAAACTGTAGGTAAAACCTCAGCGGGAGCTATTGAATATATGCCTATCGTACAGATTGGCAATATTGCCCAAACGCTCAAAAAATTAAAAAAACGAGGTTTTTGGATTATCGGTGCTGATATGGACGGTGAAACAGATTATTTCCATAGTTCATTAACGGAACCGGTCGTTCTTGTTATTGGCAGCGAAGGACGAGGTATATCCCACTTGGTCAAGGAAACGTGTGATGTTCTTGTCCAAATTCCTATGTTTGGACATGTCAATTCATTAAATGCATCTGTAGCAGCTGCCCTGTTGATGTACGAAGTCGTTCGTCAGCGGCAGGCGGTGCAATGATGAAAGATTTAATGATTGTTGATGGTTACAATATCATATTTGCATGGGATACATTAAAAAAACTGGCAGCCCAATCTCTAGAACATGCCCGTGAAAAGCTAATTGATATATTAGCAAGTTATGGTAAAGCCAAAGGGTATAAACTTATTTTGGTTTTTGATGCGATGTATACGGAAGAAACCGAAAAAAGCATGCGTATTGGGCGGGACTGTGAAGTTATTTTTACAGATAAAGAAGAAACGGCAGATAGTCGTATTGAAAGTATTGTGTATGCCCATCGTAATGATAAACGAATTGTATACGTAGCCACATCAGACGGTGCAGAGCAAAATCAAATTTTGGGAAGTGGTGCGTATCGCATTCCGGCTAGAGAACTGGAAGAAGATGTAGAACGGACTAAAAAAGAAGTAGCTGCATATGACCATCGCAATGTATTAAAAGAAGGTACGTACCGCAATGAAGTGGTATACCGGGTGAAAAATGAAGATGTATTGCGAAAACTAGAAAAAATTCGCAGATCAAAATAATAGAGGTATAAATTATGCAGGCAAAAGCACAGTACAGCGATTCGTCTACGAATCGTTTTGAACGGATGACGGATGAAGAAATTGTTCGTCTTGCCCAGCAGGAACACGATGAAAATGCGATAGAATATATTGTCAGCAAATACAAAAATTTTGTCAAATCAAAAGCAAGAACTTATTTTCTTGTAGGTGCCGATCGGGATGATATTATACAAGAAGGCATGATTGGCCTATATAAAGCGGCACGGGATTTTCGTGGTGATAAACTTGCATCGTTTCGTGCTTTTGCCGAACTTTGTATTACCCGGCAGATTATTACAGCAATCAAAACGGCAACACGACAAAAGCATATTCCCCTCAACTCATATGTATCGCTCAATAAACCTATTTATGAAACCGAATCGGATAGAACGCTGCAGGATATCCTGGCGGGCATTCGAGTCAGTGATCCTGAGGAACTTGTGATTAGTCGTGAAGAATTTGCTGATATAGAATTAAAAATGAATGAAATCCTCAGTGACTTGGAATGGCAGGTTTTAACTGCTTATTTAGACGGTAAATCCTATAATGAAATGTCTAAAGAACTGCATCGTCATGTCAAATCGATTGATAATGCGCTGCAGCGAGTCAAACGCAAACTGGAACGGTATTTGGAAACACGAAATAATGAAAATCAAAAAGAACCTATTGATAGAAAAGACAAATAAGTGTACAATAGTACTGTTAAGTGTGTTTTGTGAGGAGGATTAGCGTGATTACTGTATTGGAAATCATAGACGTTATTTTAGCATTATTGATTATTGGCGTCGTTGTAGCGCAGAAAAGTAAGACTCAAGGCATGGGAGCTGGCTTTGGCGGTGGTGCAGAAGATTTATTTGGCAGCCGTGCTCGCGGCATGGATGCATTATTGTCTAAGCTGACTATTATCTTGTCGATTGCGTTTGCAGTTCTGACACTGATTTTAGGCAGATTGATGCATACGTTTTAATGGAAATGTGGTAGCCTGCGGCATTGTCGCAGGCTTTTTTCATAAATCATAAATTCCCTTATCTTTCTTTGGAGGAAACGAATGGATTTACAACTCTCTCATGATATAATAGAACTATGTAGTATAGAATCATCCGGTATTACAGTCGAAGACTGTGCAGAACGACTCTGCCTGACAGGCTCGCGGCTGGCATCATTATTTGAAACCTTTGATGAACTAGTAAGGAGTGGAAAGCTCATGAGAGTAGCAGGAGAACGGTATACAGCGTTAAAAAATCCACAAGAAATTATCGGCATATATAAAGGATATACAGCAACATTTGGCTTCGTCTTAAGTGAAGACTTAAAAGAAGATGTATATATTGCCGAACAAAATCGTCATACTGCAATGAATAATGATAAAGTGACGGTTCGAATTATTCAAAGCGGTAACGGTCGTCATAAGCAAGAAGGCGAGATTGTTGGCATTGTAGAACGTGCGAATAAAACGCTGGTTGGGACATTTGACAGAGAGAAAAAATGTGGATTTGTCCGTCCTGATGATGAACGAATCCGAGAAGATATTTATATTCCGTTAGATAAGACAGCCAATGCCCGCAGCAGTGCCCGCGTTTTGGTCACGATTACGAAGTGGCCGGCAGATGGGCGTAAAGCAGAAGGTGAAATAACGGAAATACTGGGGTATGATGGTGACAAAGATTTAGATATCAAAGTGATTATGGCACGGCACGGTTTGCCTTTTGCATTTCCCGAAGAAGTACAGAAAGCAGCGGAAAAAATCGATATGCATGTAGCAATGGAAGAAGACAGACGGGATTATCGAGATCGCCAGCTGATTACCATTGACAGCGAAGATGCTAAAGATTTGGATGACGCCATTGATGTTGTCAAATTACCGAATGGTAATTTCCGTTTAGGTGTATATATTGCCGATGTCAGCTATTATGTCAAACCGAATTCGGTGATTGATCAGGAAGCCTATGCACGTGGTACCAGTGTGTATTTAGTAGATCGGGTTATTCCTATGCTGCCGACGGTCCTTTCCAATGGCATATGCAGTTTAAATGCCGGAGAAGATCGGTATTCTATGACGTGTGTCATGGAAATTGATCGACAAGGACATGTCGTAAAAGCCGATATTGGGCCGGCCGTTATTCAGGTTAAACGGCGCTGCAATTATAAAGAGATAAAAAAAGCATTATTGGATGATATTGTACCGGACGATTTGCAGCCTTTTATGCCTATATTGCGGGATTTGCAGGAATTAGCGCAAATTCTAAAACAAATGCGTCTTCAGCGTGGAGCCATTGATTTTGATTTTCCGGAATATAAAATTATTTTGGATTCGGATGGTACGCCGCTACGGTTAGAAAAGCGAGAACGGACGATTGCTGAACAAATTGTAGAAGAGTCGATGTTGATTGCTAATGAAACGGTTGCATCGTATTTAAAAAATAGTAAAAACCCGTCGGTATACCGAATTCACGAAGTGCCTGAACCGGAAAGAATAGAAATGATGCGAACTGTATTATCGACGTTTTCACTGCCAGTACCTACAGGAGAGGACGTAAAGCCGGTTGATTTTCAAAAACTGTTGACCCTTTCTAAAGGTACGAATGCGGAAGCTGTTGTACAGACCATTGCACTGCGTTCGATGCAGCAGGCGCGATATTCAACGAATAACGCAGGGCATTTTGGCTTGGCGTCGACATGTTACACACATTTTACGTCACCCATTCGCCGGTATCCGGACTTAATGGTACACCGCTTGATTCGTCAGTATCAGCAAAAAGGAAAATTATCTGAAGAAGAAGCACAGATGTCCCTGTCGTATCATACGATTGCAGCCGATCAGGCCAGCTCACGGGAACGAATTGCTGTTGAAGCCGAACGGGAAACAGATGACTTGAAGAAAGCGCAGTATATGCTGCCGTTTATTGGGCAGCCTTTCCCGGCTCATATCACGGGCATTACATCATTTGGACTCTTTGTGGGACTGGAAAATGGCATTGAAGGATTAGTGCATATTTCATTATTGACTGATGATGTGTATGAATTTGATGAAGCAACGTATACGATGCGCGGACAACATAGCGGCAAGGTATTTCGATTGGGCGATCCCTTGGAAGTTACGCTTGCGAAAGTCAATACAGACAAGTGTGAAATTGATTTTGTACCGGGTATTGTAGACTCACTCAGTGATTTGCAGCATATGATGGCAGTGAGTGCTGAACGGCGTCATAAGAGCGGCAGCAAAAAAGAAGAAACGAAGCGCTCTTGGTTTTCCGGTGCCGTTTCAGGGAAAAAGAATAAGAAAAATAAAAAAGATAAAAAATTAAATAAAAAAGGACGCGGAAAGAAAGGCAGAAATCGCAAAGGAAAAAAATCCAGAAAAAAATAGGAGGAATAGATTGTGGCAAAATCACCTAGTGGTGTCAAATATATTACAGATAATCGTAAAGCTCGTCATGATTATTTTATCCATGATTCGTATGAAGCCGGTATTGCGTTGACTGGAACCGAAGTAAAATCACTTCGACAAGGCAAGGTCAATTTAAAAGATAGTTTTTGCCGTATTGAAAATGGGGAATTATTGCTGTTGGGTATGCATATCAGCCCATATGATCAGGGCAATCGGTTTAATCACGATCCATTGCGTACACGTAAATTATTGATGCATCGGTATGAAATTACGAGATTACTGGGAAAAATTAAGGAAAAAGGGTATACACTGATACCGCTCAATCTGTATTTCAAAAAAGGCCGAGTAAAAGTTACAGTAGCACTGGTTACAGGGAAAAAACTCTATGATAAACGGCAGGCTTTAGCGGAAAAAGAAGCAAAGCGTGATATAGAACGTCGTATGAAAGAAAAAAATTATTAAATAGAAAGTACCGTACTCTCATGGCGAGCATAGAGTACGGTACTTTTGGCATAGAAAAAGATATATGGAGAATATAAGAAATCGAAAGTATTTTACTTAGTAAATAGTCATATTTTTTTCTTTATATGCCGCAAAGATTTTATTGGCTTCGTCACGATCCATTTGGGAAAGGGAAAGAACGTCCGTGTTTTTACAGCCCTTTTCAATAAAGTGGTATATAAAATCATCACGAAAACCAATGGCTGCCGTATCTTTGGCTGTATTACCATAATAGACGGTTTTGATATTTGCCCAAATAATAGCGGACAGGCACATGGGACAAGGCTGGGCGGACGTATATAATTCGCATCCGGATAAATCATATGTGCCGAGTGTACGGCAAGCGTCACGGATTGCCTGCATTTCGCCGTGACACGTTGGGTCATTATTTTTTATAACTTCATTGTGTCCGCGACCAATAATTTTGCCGTCTTTGACAACAACAGCACCAAAAGGGCCGCCATGGCCTGTTTTTAAATTTTTTGCTGATTCTGTAATTGCTTCTTTCATAAAATCCATTATGTATGCGTCGCTCCTTGTCAATATATACGATTACTGCTCCAAAGCAGTCAACTGTTTTTTATTATAAAAGTACCAGAGAGCCAAGTCAACGTATATACTAAAAAATGAGTTATCTCCATACATAAAGCAGGTATCATACAGGAAAGGGAAACCGAAATTAGTTCTTTTTATAGATTCACCGAAAGGAATATTGACGGTACGGACATCAAAGGGTAAACTATAACATGAAATATAAAAAATGAAATGATAATAAACTGTTTACCAGACATAGCATTGTAATATGGATGTTGGTATACTTTTACAAAGGAGCAAGGTATGAAAAAAGTTATTTTAACAGGTGACCGTCCTACGGGTCATCTTCATGTAGGACATTATGTGGGCTCTTTACAGGAACGTGTGGCATTGCAAAATTCTGGTGAATATGATGAATTGTATTTTATGATTGCCGATGCACAGGCTTTGACAGATAATGCAGAACATCCGGAAAAAGTACGTCAGAATGTGATGCAGGTTGCATTAGATTATTTAGCTTGCGGGATTGATCCTGAAAAATCCACTATTTTTATTCAATCGATGGTGCCTGCACTGCCTGAACTGACTGTGTATTATATGAATCTTGTTACAGTAGCTCGGGTACAGCGTAATCCGACGGTTAAATCGGAAATTCAGCAGAAAAATTTTGAAGCCAGCGTTCCCTTAGGCTTTTTCTGTTATCCTGTTAGCCAAGCTGCAGATATTACAGCGTTTAGAGCGACGGCTGTTCCTGTTGGGGAAGATCAGCTGCCAATGTTAGAACAATGTAAAGAAATTGTTCATAAATTTAATACAGTCTATGGAGAAACATTGACAGAACCGGAAATTATTCTGCCAAAGAATAAAGCATGCCTTCGCTTACCGGGAATTGATGGTAAGGCCAAGATGAGCAAATCTATTGGCAACTGCATCTATTTATCAGAAGAACCTGAAGATATTCAGAAGAAAATTATGTCTATGTTTACGGATCCGACGCATTTGCGTCGGGAAGATCCAGGCCATTTGGAAGGCAATACGGTATTTACCTATTTGGATGCATTTTGCAAACCAGAATATTTCCCGGAATTTTTACCGGAATATAGTGGTTTGGATGAATTGAAAGCACATTATCAGCGCGGTGGATTGGGTGATGTTAAAGTCAAAAAATTCTTGAACAATGTATTGCAGGAAGAATTGCGCCCCATTCGTGAACGCCGTCAGGCATGGGAAAAACGGTTACCCGATGTCTATGAAATGCTTCGCGTCAATACCGCTAAAGCTGCTGAAAAAGCAAATCAGACATTAGCTGATGTACGAAAAGCAATGCGGATTGATTATTTTACAGATAATAATCTTTTAAAATAAACTACTTACTTGGGACTGTAACGAAATGAGAACGTTGAAATCATTTTGTTACAGTTCTTTAGTTATACCGTTTTACATGTAGCGTTTACAGAATGATCGTTCATATTCTTCAAATTTCAAATAAAAAAACGTTTAAAGAAATACTATCGTGCATAATAGATAAACGCATGATGTTACATTCTCTGTATAGATGATGAGAAAACATGCTGATTGTATCTATACAAGGATAAGGGGGTTTTGTATAATAAAATAAATATAAAAAGCGAGGTGGAAGTATGTCTGTCGTTTTATACCTTATATTTTGTGCGCTTGTTGCGTATTTTGCGAATAAACGCGGTCGCAGTCCGATTCTTTGGGGATTATTTTCGCTGTTAATTAGTCCGTTGCTGGCGGCTATCATTATAGCTGTTTTAAAGGATTTAACAGCCGAACAACGCATAGAACGGACCAGTTTAGAAACAGATCGCTTAAAAGAACGGGTTGCTGTGTCAGAAGCAGAATTACATTTTCGTATGGACCATGTAGAACGTCAAATAGATCGCATGAAAGGAAAAGAAACGCCTGTATTGGATGGTGAATGGAAAGAAGCCCTGCCACCGCAACAGGTGACGACGGAACGGCATTGTTCGCATTGCGGTGAAAAAGTACCGAAAGAAGCAGTATATTGTCCGTCATGCGGCAGTAAATTATCCTAAGGAGGGACGGAGATGAATTGGAAAACACGGCTTCGTCATTATTATGGCGATTATCGATTAACTATCTCCGGTGATATTTCGTTTGCTCCTAAGCAAGCTGCTCGGTATACGTGGTCTGCAGCAGTACGGGAAAAATTGAACGCTTGGAGAGATTCTTTACAGCAGCAATATCCTTTTTTAAAAATCTCTATGAAAGAAGGTATTCGGGAATGCGAAATTGAGTTTTTTGCATTTTCCAGTGCCTGCGCAGATGGTGAATTTTTAGAAATATTTTGCCAAAAACTTCGAGAAATAGCACTTGCAGCCAGGGAAGATGGACAAGTTCATGTGATGATGAATTTTAGCGGCGTATTTTCTGCTTATAAAGAAGCTCGGCATTTTCGCATTTTAAATAAAAAAGACGATGTACAATATCAGATTACAGAACGCAAAAAAAGACCGCCTTTTGATTGGATTGCTCGTTCTTCATATGCACGAATTGGGCTGACAATTTTGCTTATTCTAGCGATTATGCAGTTTTTTTGGAGTGAATTGGCACCTGCTGAAGTCATTGGAAAATTAGTATAAGATACTGTGAGATAACAAAAAGGACTTTCTTCTCCGTGGAGGTAGAAAGTCCTTTTTGTCAGGTGTATTTTTGAAGAGGTAGAAGGGAGATAAACTATAAGCAAATAGATTCAGGAAAGGGGTTCTTTGATAGTTTTATTGTAACAAAAGATAGATAAAACAGCTATTATACGAAGGTATATAAACATAAATTGAGGATATGAGAATATGAAATGTTCGATATTTTATATAGTTGTTACCATATCTTGACGATCATAAGAAGGAAGCCTATAATGACGAATGTAATTTTGGAGGATGGAGGAACATAGTGATGCTGAAAAAACTAATGCTTATATGTTGCAGTGTTTTGGTATTGTCAGGAAGTATGACTGTATGGGCTAATGATGCCTATGATGCGGGATACCAACAAGGATATGAAGATGCAGATAAGGATATTAATGCAGCTAATGATACGCAGGATGCCGACTATAAAACAGGATATAAAGACGGCCAGCAGAAATGGCACGAAGAACATGATAAAAGTTGGGGAGAACGGTATGATGAAGCTAAGGATGCGGTTCAAACAGCAGAAAATACAATAGCTACAGCACAAAAATGGAAAAGCCGTTTGAATAATTGGGCTCAAGACGATAGCAACGGGCAGTAAAGCGGGGTGCCAGTAATACATTGAAAAAATAAGGGTACCATGCAAGTATTGACAAAAAGATGTAAAAAAATAGTTGACAGAGGCGTTGGTTTGCGATATACTAATCAAGCCGTCGGGAACGGGGCACTATAAAGGGCCTTGAAAACGGACGGGATATGTCTTTTTATGAGAACGAAGAAAAAACTTCTTCAAAAAAGTTCTTGACAAGCTCTTGTGAGTTTGGTAAGATATGTAAGTCGTCGCAAGACGGCGATG
>CAKPYN010000017.1 GCA_934202965.1 uncultured Megasphaera sp. | reverse complement strand
GTGTTTTGATGCTTGGCTTCCCCGCCTTTGTCGCCTAGCGTATAAGTATACGTTTCCCCGTCTTCCGTGTACGTGCCAGCGGATACCAATACACGCCCTGCGTCCATCTTGACCCACGTCGTGCCAGTGTATATCGTATTGGGGTCGGTGTCGTTGGTAAGCGTGATGACCGAGCCAACGGGATATATGATATTCACAAGTGCGGCCTGTGTCGTGATGCCGAGTGTGTTTCGTGCCGCCGCTGCGTCTGCTGCCCCATTTAGCGTCCTTGCAAACACCGTCATGTCATTAATTGACGCAAGATTGGTACGCGGGTACAAGTCTACCGTCTCGTTATTGACTGCGCCGTGCAGCACACATTTTTTTATTGGATTTGCCATGCTTTTGCCTCCTTATTCTACGATGTCGTACGTAATAACTTGTTGCTCCTCAAGAATTTTATTTAGCTGATCGTATGTATCTGTAGCCAGCTTACTAGCATTATTTGCCGTTACCAATGCCTGCGATGAATCGAGCCTTGACTGCGCTACGTCGTTAACTGCGTTTGTTGCTTTTGTATTAGCATCATTTGCAGTAATTACTGCATTTTTTGCCGTACTCACTGCATTTTTTGCCGTACTTACCGCATTGTTTGCCGCAATTACCGCATTATTTGCCGTATTTATTGCGTCGTTTGCTTTAGTTACGGCACTATTTGCTGTGTTTTGAACATTTTTTACTGCTGTTTGAGCATTATTTGCGGTTTGCTGCGCCTCTCTTGCGACCGATAAAGCATTATTAGCAACGCTAAGTGTTTCTTTCATATTTTTGTTAGCAGTATATGCAGCATTGCCAATATCATTAATTGCGTCTTCTGTTTGTTCTTCAAATTGTTTTCCAGATAATCGTCCCTCTACCGGAATATATTGAAATTGATATGCTTTTGTTTTGTCAACCATTGTCTCACCTCGCTACGACAATACCAATAATACGCTTGTAGACTGTACGCCAAGACTGCCACTGGATTGTGTCGAAATTGAAATAGTTGTACCTTTCGATATATTAACGATAAAATCTGATGCGCTTGATTTGGTTGGCTCATATCCCCAGTAATGCCCTCTGCTCCCAGATTTTGTAACGCTCGCTGACATAGTTAAATTGCCAACATTGTTTATTTTAACAATGTTGGTGCCAGTATTTCCCCCATCACCATTTTTTTGAAAATTAGTATTGGCTATGCACGATATTTTTTTTATATTGAGCGGAGCTACAAAACTAGCTGATCCATTTGCCGATAAATTAAATGATACTGATGACGCACTTGAAAGACTGGCTATAGCTGTATTTACTTTATCTTGCATTTGTTTAATTAAATCATCTAGAGTGCTTTTTGTGTAAATGTTTAAATAATCCGGTAAAAATTTCCAGTATTCGTTTTCGTTTTTTGGATTTTTTACGCCATTTGCTGACGAAGCACCATTTTCTTTAATACAAAACCAAAGCATGTCATCAAGCCAAACCATCGCAGGCGGTGTATATGTTGCGCTATCTGAATATCTAAAAACTCCACCTGATTGCTGATAAAATGCAAACATTGAGAGCCAGTTTAAGATAGCGTTAAAATCTTTACGCTGCGGCGGCAGTCCGCCCTCTTCGAGTGTCATTTCCGTTTGAATTGGAAATCCTTCTTTCAGCGATGCCCTGCCGACTTCATCTGTCGTCACATTGGGAATGTTATTTTTCGCCCCTTGATTTGCAAAAGGCTGCTCCATAAAATCCGGCTGTACTGGTATCATGTGTATCATCTCCATTATTTAAGTTTCTAAATACGAGCCGTCCCAGAAATGACCTTGGTTGAACGGCTGTAAATTGCTGCCAAGAAATCCGAATGTTTCCCGCTGATTGACAGCTACTAAAATCCAACCGACCCCGGCACCCAAGCAAAGCGTGCCGCCAAGCTGGAACAACGCTAAATCCATATCAGACAGTTTATTATTGATTACCCATCTGACGTGCATCGGGTACGAATTATAATACGTGCCGTCATCCCGCTTTTGCTCGTGAATAATAGTCAAAACCATGGGCGTATCAACGGAACCGTTGAATAGTACATCCATCATTTTGTTGATGTTGTACCCGGAGGAATCTGTGATATTGGCCAACGCTCTGTATAAAATCATTCGTCGGTACTGCTCATCGTTCAGCGTGAACCGCTGCCGTTTTCCCCGGTAGCTCATCTCTACGGTGCGGCTGATATTGACGATATTGCCAAGTACGTCAAGTCCTTTACCGTTCGCCGTATCAATATCCATGATATTTTTATAAAAAACGCCAATGTCGCCGTCTGCCATGATGGTTTTTCTAAAGTTGTCGAGTATTCCGCAGATATGCGGGCTGTTAGCGTATTGCGAGATAATGTACTCCTGTGGTTCTTCGCGGATGTCGTCGCAGGCACGCACATCTTCACTGCTGTAAAAATCCATGAGCTATGCTCCTTCCTGCACGACAACAATATTATCATCCGAGAGTGACGGAATCTGATTCAACGGCACGCTGATGGAATCCTGCCACTTTGGCGAACTGCTCGAATATGGATAGGCAACTTCTATCTTGATAAGATTCGTCGCCCCAGCTTGGATAATCGCTTTATAAAAACGGCTGGCATAGAGTGTATCGCCCATCTTGACGCGAACGTATTCTTTGCCGTCGCCGTTGAAGTTGTTCTGTACAGATTTCTTTATATCATCGACAATTGTCGTCGGTGTGGAAGAATCCGGCTGAATGCGTACCCGAACACCAAGCGGCGTAACCACTGGCACTTCGAAATAATACGTTTGCGGGCTGCCGTTTGTTGGGTCCTTGAGCTGCACTTTTGTATTGCCTGCCGTGCCGCAGCCAGCGTCGATTTTTTTATGCATTACTTCGCCGATTTCTTTAGCTTCGCCGCCATATACAGATAAATAAACGGAATGCGGCGGGATTTGTACGCCAAGCATCGTAATAGTTTCGTCTGAGCGATTCTGCTCAATTCGGCATGCTACGACGCCGCTCAAATCACCGATAGTACCTTCGATGCTTTCAGCAAGTCCATGGCTGTTTTTAGCTACGGATTCACGGCGGCGAGTTTCAAATTCATGCTGTGATTCGCGGTCCCTGCCAGTAATGCCGGCTTCTTTATTGTCCACGCTGTCCCATCCGGGAATAACCGTCACGATTTTGTTGACGGAGTGCGCCGCAACTTTCACTGGTCCGTATTCAGCGCATCGAAAAACACAATCGACCGTGCCGCCCTCGCCTACAATGCCGACGTTGGTATTGTAAAATTTATTGCCGTTTGTATCCTGCACAATAGCCCCGTACGGAATAATAGTATTTAAAAGCCCCTTACATGTGCAAGTAACTAATGTAGCCTCAGCTACGTGACGGGACAAAAAATAAAATTTCGCAATTGCATCTTGAAATAATCCATCTGCTACGGACGGATTGAACATATTAGCAAGATAAGCGATTTCATTATCTTTCTGCAAAATGAGTGCTGTCTGTCCGTCGATGAGCTGCCCTGCCGGTGTTTCCGGCTCAATATTAAGCGGTGTTTTTCCGTCGGGTGTTTTAAACGCTTCTTTCCAAAGCCGTGCAATATCGTTTCTTATCGTTACAGCGTCATCGACTACTATGCCGGTTTCGGGATTAAATGTAACCGCCATCTTCTCACCACCTTTTTATAATTCTATGCGTACCTGCGTGCTGTTTTTTGTCGTGATATAAATATCGCCTTTGTACGTGCGTGTTGATTTATCAAAATCGAGGGTTACTTCGGCATCGGTAACGCCTGACACATTTATAGCCGCCTGCCGAATCCGTGCATATAACACACTACGGGATGGGAACGCCGGATTGCCAAGCTCTACGTCATAGTGCGGGATACCGCGCGTCTTATTAAAATATGCATCATTTGTAAAAAGGCGTACCGCATTGGCCACATTTTGGGCGATAGCATAATCATCGTTATAGACTGCAATGTTTCCCATCTCGTCAAGTGTAATATCCCAATTATCGTCAAGTGCCAGTGTTCTCGGCATGGCTATTTCCCCCTTTTTTATTTCGGTTTTCCTGTCGTCCCGCCGCTGTCGCCGGGGTGCGTGTGGTTCTTTAGACTGATACCATTTGCCACGACATCGCCGTTTACTCTTACATCGCCATTTATTTCAATACCACCTGCAGCTTGGATGATAATTTTTCTATCCTGCGTGAGTTCGATAAATACCGATGGCGGTTTATTTAAAAAGCCGCCTATATAAAACCCGTCAGCCATGTCGTACTTACGCGCGCTTCTTGGCTGCTGCGGTTCTTTCGTCCCCGCTGTGATATTCGCAGTATCACGCTGGCAGAACACGGCAAGTCCAATATCACCAACCTGCGGGTCACAAATCACTGCCGCTGTGCCACCCTGTACTCTAAAATACGGCAGGTGGTACAACGTCGCAGGCTGTACTGCCTCACCAAATCCCGACACCCCAGTGACGAGCGGCAGCACATCGACATAGCCGACAAAACCATAATGACTGCAATCGTCGGTACGCATGACCTTGACCGGCATCGCCGTATTAATATCGTTTATCTTGGACTGCATGTTGTAGTCTGTGATATTTTTATACGACGTCGTCGTGTATATCGTCCGCGTGCTTTTTACTGTGCCGTTACGATTGTTTTCCTCTGCCATATTGACCACTCCTAAAACTCGCTTGTCTTGATAATCCCCGTCGGCTGTAAGCTTCCCATGCTATAAAAATTACCGCCATGAACAACCATGTTTTGACTTGAGCTGTTACCAACATAACCGCCTGCGCCGTCATAAATAACTACGTGTTCATCGCCGCCGTATACGATAACATCACCTTTAGCAAGGTTTGCTTCACTAAAAGGAATGAACTTGTCCCCGGCATCTGTTATCATTGTCGGTACGGATACAACGCCGTTTCTGCATTCCTGCGCTAAAAACGGTGAATAGTACGAGCCGATTTTCCCAACGGCTTCGGCGCATCCTTCCGTGCCGTTATCCATCGTGACACCATTCCATGCGGCGAAGCCCTGTGCCAGTCCGTCATCAACATTCAGACTTCCCGAACCGGTTGCCGCTGTGCCTGTTTTCTTCTTTTTGTTCTTCGGTTCTGTACCTGGAACGACGGCATCCACGTTGGTTTCCCATCGGCCGCTGTTGTCAAACGCCGATAGCTGATGTTCTACTTTAGTTACCTGCCATTCTGCCGTAGCCCACGGCAGGATAGATTGCAAGCTTACAATCCCGCCCACTTTTATCTTGTCGTTAAAAATGCAGGTGAAAGATATGCCGCTGTCAGAAAAAGACGGATAGCCAAGCAGGCCGCTGTAATTGGCAATCAACGGAATCTCGCCATCTGCCGGTGCATTCCACGGCTGTGACGTGATTTTTCCATCGTCGATAAGCAAATCAAAGTCATACTGATGGGCTAATGTTTGACATTTTTTTATTGGGCTTCCCAAAAATACGGCATTTTCCACAGTTCCCTGCACGCCTTTGTTTTCGTACTTGTATTTCGCTTCCTCTGCCCATTGTGCGAGCAGGCTTTCTATAGATGTAGTTCCATTAACCGATAACGGCGGGGCTGCAATAAGTGAAGCATAATAACCGGCACTCGCATCAATGGAAAGTGAAAGCGTTGCAGAGCTGTCAATTTGCGGCACGGCTTTTGTTATTTCGCCTGCAAATGCCGTTGCAAGTGTTTGGTCGCCTTTATTGCCTACATCGATTTGTATATAGTTATTGTTGACTTCTAACTGCTTGAACGCCAGTGTGGTGAGCTTCTTTACATTCTCGATGCTCATGTTTTTTATAATCACATGCGCCGTGTTAGGGTCATCGCCGCCCTGTTTCGTGATACCGACCTGCGTCGGCAGCCCTTCAATGACGACGGTATTTTGCGATTCTATTTTTTTCTTTTCTTCTTCGCTCTTGCCCTCAAAGTCCTTTTCATTGAATTGCCCTTTACGCATTTGTATCGTAATACGTATAGTCTTTACGGAATACAGCGGCATCTACATCACTCCTCTTTTAGCTTGTCTATTTCTTCTTTTGTGAAATACAAAAGCTGGTAGCGGCTGCCTAATTCTGTATAGTACGGCACGCCATTTTTCCCTGTTTTGTCAAAGAAGAACAGCAGACCAGAAAAGTGTGGCGTATTAAAATCAATCAAGCTGACGCCTGACAAGATCATCATGCCGGTACGAATTGATTTGCCGTTTACCGTCAAATCAAAATACATGTACTCGCCGCGCTGGTAGATGTGTATCTTGCAGTTCTGCGAATCGAGGACGGTTGATAAACTTTGATTGGGGCTTTTTTTTATCGGAATTGTAACCATTTTTATATCTCCTTAAAAGCCGAGGGCTTCTGCAATTTGTTTTGCTGCGGATTTCTGTGTTTCCGGCTGTGAGCTGGCGCCGCCGTAATCGCCGCCGCCATAGTCGCCGCCCGAATCATCACCGCCAGCATCTCCCGACGAATCATCACTGCCACCGTCGGTATCTGCCGATGCCTGCACGCTGCCTGCATCTTCCGTACTGGCTGCATCCGGCGTTTTTGTTTCGGCAACCGGGATATATTGTTGCTTAGTATATGACAGCATGATTTCGCGTATCTCTTTAAACTCGGCATCGATATACAAAATTCCCAGGCCTTTATCCAGTGAATATTCATATGAATAGCTTTCCAGCGTCATGCTTTTATACTCTTCGTACGGCGTAATAATCGAGAATGTCGTTACGCTGTTTTTTAATGTCTTTAAGTCCGTGATAATGGATTGTAAATAAGTATCCGTACCTTGAAATGCCAGCGTTGCGGATATTTCGAACGGGTCTGTCGTTTTGTTGTAACTTGCGAATGAACCCTCTTCGACGGGTCCAGATACAACCGTGCCGCCGTCCTTCATCGACATCGTGATAATAATTGCTGTTGGGAGAACACCGTCGGAAAACATCCACGTTGTGCGCTTTGCAAAATACATATCCCGGCTATCCGGATAAATAACGTCATTCCAAAAGGCTGTTGATTTATTGCCGTTTATGCCGCTTGCTTTATTCCCAAAGTCCCATAACATCGACATGTCATATCACCGCCTTTTATTAAAATAACGCCGATGGGTCCGGTGTCGGGATAAATAATCCATAGTTATTGCTCGTGCTGTTGTCGTAGTAGTTCGACACGCTGTTTTTGATGCTACTGATTTTATCCGTGATTGGTTTAAACGTATCTAAAATATTATTGACGAAATCTTTTGCACCGGAAACGATGGAATCCCAGCCATCAGAGAAGAATTTAATAATATTGCTGACAACATCACTTGCACTTGATACGAGATTACCAAAGAACGAGATAATGCCATTAATCATATCGCTGGCACCCTGTTTGATGCGTTCCCATGCGTTTTCACAATCATCAGCAAATTCGCCGAATGCTTCTTTTACACCGTCGATAATTTCGCCGATGCGTACGCCTAGTTCGTCCCAATGTTCTGCCAGCAACATGATAAATGCAATAATAAGCGTGATAACAACCATCCATATGTTTAATTTCGTCACGACGAAAAGTATTGCTTTGCCGATTAGCATAAATATCGGTGCAAGCGGCGCAAGTAAAGAATATATTCCGCCGAATACCGTCCCAACGGCACCAAGTCCGGCTAATGCTGCCGCGATTTTTAATATTGGCCCTTGTAAACTGCTTAGTGCATCAAGTACGTTTTTGGCTCCCTCTTTTACACTGTCCCACCATTTCTGTGCTTCTTCTGGGCTGCCGAAAATCTTAGTCCAGAAATCACCGAATTGAGACTCGCCGCCTTCCATCCATGTGAGGAAGTCATCCAGTGCAAGGCCGGCAAGCACAAGAAGAATTAAGAACATATTGAATGGATTGAGCATGAACGCTTTAATTGCTGCTCCCATTCGTGCAAACCTTGCAACTGTAAACGCTTTAAAAAAATTCAACGCGGCTAATCTTGCTATACCAAGTTTTGCCGCGTAAGCAATAATAAGCGGAATAAATACACGAATATGTTTCATGACTTGTTTAAGAACGCCAACCATTCGGGAATATAATGTTAATACCACACGCATTATGGGACGCAGATAATTTCTGAGTTGCACATACAAATCTTTATTCAGTTTGTTTACATCACCCATGACCGCCGCAAGCTTTTTATCTTCATCGGTGAGTACGCCGGCCTCTTTACGCTGCTGAATAGTCTGTTGCAAAGCTGCTCGACCTTGCATAATAAAGCCCTGCATTTTCACGTCGCTAATTCCCAAGCGTGACATAATACCCATGGCTTCTTGCTTGCGTCCGCTATCTGCCAACATTTTCATGGAATCGGCTAACTCAAAAATATAGTCTGATGCTTTCTTGACGTTGCCATTGGCGTCCCGAATATCCGGCACCAAACCATTTTTTATCATAGCGTTCATTGGCCCGCGGCCCGTCGTCGCAACTGCCATGATATTGTCATTCAATCCTTTGAATGTTTCGCCCATTTGTGAGGCTTCCATGCCTGCCAGCTCTGCTGACTGCTGCCAAGCATCCAGCGTACCAATGTCCATGCCGAGCGCATTAGATAATTTAGCGGTGTTGGCGGTATCGCCTATCATTTTTGTTAAAAAGTCGCCACTGGTAAAAGCAGCAAAAACCGGCAGAGCGATTTTACTAACAAGGCCTTTGAGCGAACCTTGGATCCCCGATACCGCTTTATTTAGTCCTTTGTCAATTCCAGACGGGTCAATTCCCAAGCCAATTAAAAATTCGCCGATCGTCTCACCCTTTGCCATAGTTTCTGCTCACCTCGTCCATTGCGTATTGCTCATTGAGATTATCAATATAGACAATCTCGTATAAATCCAGTAAATCCTCGTAGCTGTAAACGGTTTCCAGCTCATGCAGCGTCGCCAATCGTTTAGATACGACAATACCCACTCTGCCGGTTACGTTTTGATAGTCTTCTTGATGGTAATTTGCTTTTTGCCGTGAGTGGTTTTCGGGGAGCTGTCCCCGCCCGCGAAAAAACTAAAGTTAATCTTTAATGCTTCCAAGCGCAACATGTACAGTGTTTTGACATCAGAGATAATCGCATCTACGTTTTGTACATCAAGCGGGTTGATAAATGTGCGGTTATCCGGATTCGGTACATATGCGCAGCATGTCAAAAGTTCGTTATAAAGCGGTTCCACTTTTCCATAGTCTAAAGAGCCAAGTAAAGACAAAATGTTACTGATAACCTTATCCACTGGCAGATTAGTAAACTGGCTCTCTACGTTGGCAATGCCGCCTTTGAGTTTACTTGCCAGGCTATTAAAATCTGCCTTGGATAACATTTTCTGTGTGCCGTCTTTCCCGGCTAGCATAATCAACAGCCGGTTAATCCAGCTTTCAAGATGCAGCGCCGACATCTGCTGCACCTGAAATGTTTTTCCTTCGCCGCCGTCTTGCAGCGTAATATAATTAATTTTTCTCATTGGTTTAGCTCCTCAATTATGTGAAATTTCCGATAATCGTCGATGCAATGCCGGCTGCCGAAATGTCCATGGATTTGACTTTTTCAAAATCGAACGTGTACTGAATCGGATCCAGGACTTTCTTAATATCCGGCATGAATTTCCCGGTTTTCAATACGCCGTTAGTGTATTGATACCCGCGGGAAATGCTAGGCAGCGAAATCAAGAGTTGACATAAATAGATACGTTTATTCGCTCTCGACGCTGCGATGATGTGATTCATATTGACGACGCTCGGACTGGACGGTTCAAGCGTAATTGTGACTGTCTTAATCTGATCAACATAGCCTGCTACCATCTGTAAATCTATGCCCATGCGTGTCTCTGCATATGTATCGTCGCTTGTACTTGCGAATGTATCCGTTGAAAACTGTTGCAATTTAAACCCATTTGGAAACAGGCTTTCAACTGTCAATATCGCCGTTGCATTCGACGCTGTAATATCTCTTCCCATTGTGTATCACTCTCCTATTCGACCAGCGTTACTGGCAAATCGACTTTATGAACAGAGCCGCCGTACGTGTACCAAAGTCCCAAGATGGGCGATTTTCTTTGACCTCTTGCCTTTGCGCCGGGGTCGCTGATTTGTAAATAATATCCATTCGTGCTAAGTGTTGCTGACTGGTCGGAGCCGATTTCATTAAACAATTCGGATTTTTGGCTTTCACTGAGCGAAACGCCAGCCTGAATAATACCGTTTGTCATAGCTTTATTAATCGGGTCCATGCACCATGCTCGAATAAATGTATACCCTTCATCGAGATACGGCACGCGCGGCGTATTTTTTAAACCATCCATAATTGATACTTGCAATGCATTACGCAGCCACAAATGGCCCATGTACGCATCAATATAACCGTGGTCGCCGCCAACGAGCGAACCTTCATAAAGCTGAATAAATTGGTCGTTTCGCGTTGCAAATTTACCGTAAAAATTAACTCGTAATTCTTCGCACGCATACGCGGTTTTATTATCCGTTACGCTTGCCGCCATGCCGTCCTGCGATTTGAACGCCCAATCGACGAGGCCGTTTTGTCGGTCCCAATCAATGCAGGCACCAATGCTCATGATGAGCGTAGCAACATCAAGACCGCCGTAGGAAAGAGCAACGCCGTCATAGTTAGCTTCTTTTAATTTTTTCGGCAGGTTTGTTCCGGATGCCGTGCTTACATCAACGGCTTTCGTCGTCCATGGGCAATACATATAGTCACAGTTTTTACTGCTTGTCCATTTCGCAAAGCCAAGAACAGTATCGTCGTCGGCTTCCGTCAACGTCGTAAAGCTTACCCAATTTTCCGTTTTGTCTACGATGGTTTCCATCAATGTGGAAGGGTCAAGAGCTTTTGTTCCTTCGCTGATGACTGCGCCTTTTTCCTGCGACAACCCCAATGCATCCGCCGCCGTTCCTGTTGCATAACTGACAGATGATTTATCGCCGGTTGTTGCGCTTGTCACGATAAACGCATTGAGCAGGCTGTTATATACAACCGTCGTGCCGGTCAACTTACCTTGAATAATCGTCGCTGCGTCGCTCTGTGTGTTAATAGTGCTTAAATCAAGACCGTTTGCGGTTACCGCTTTTCCATCGATTGTCATAGACAGCGTGCCGGTTTTAACTGCTTTCAAATCTTTTACATCGCCAGCTTGACCGCCGATAAGAAAAGCTGCAATATCTTCTGTCGCCAGCCGTGAAAAATGAATGCGCAGTGGTTTCTTAAAGCTATTGTCATAGCCTTGGAAATATTGAACAGCTGTTTTATATTCATCGCTATCCATGCCAAAATATTGACCAACCATTTTAGCGCTTGAAAAAGTAAGTGTTCTTGGATATACGGCCAATTTATTTTTAGTTAAAAATAACCCCGAAAATTCTAAATCGTTCGATCCCGTTGTAACTATTCTTGGATAAACGTTTACAATTTGACTTGCACTAATTGCCATTTTTAAATACCCCCTTTATTTGGGTTTATGATGTACATCAACGTTTTCGATTCTACTTTTTTCATTGTAAAAATTAACCTCTTCGGCGTATTCCTGCTTAACCTTGTTTCTTATAGTATTGGTTATGTGCAGGCTCACTCTAAACCGCTGGATATAATCCTCATCGACGCCAACAAAAGGCAGTGCATCGGCATCTTCACAGTATGCCAAACTCATACCTTTTTCTTTAAAAAACTTAACTCCTATCGCGCTAGTTGCGATGGTTTCAATTCGTGTTGCAAGATCCATTGCCGGCTCATATTCTTCATTGCAAAAATCAATAGCAACAACATATTCACGAAGCGTTGACATGCCGTATATAGATTGCTCCGACTCGTCGTAGTCGGTGATGTTAGTTCCAATGCGCCGGGTCGTTGTTACGGATATGACAACATAATTATCATGTGGCGGGAGTGCCATATTGTTTTGATAGCCCCAAAATAAATAATCTTGCTTGAGGTCTTCCGCGTATGTTAATAAAAAATCATTAACGGCTTCGAGTACTTGCATTTTATTCACCTTCCGAATACGTCAAGTCGGGTCCGTCCTGCTGCTGATTCAGCCCGACGTTTATCCATCCATCCTGCGACCAGTCCTCAAACACGGCGGTTATTTTAAACCATTCGCCGTTCTCGCGCTGAATATAATCGCCGCCTCGTGCGATAGGGATGCGCTTTATTCCAGCCACTGGGTAGGATTTGTTGGAATATAAAAACGCCTGTATGTTTGTAGACGTATCGCCAACGGCTTCAAGATGCTGCAAAGCTTGACTATCAAGAGGTTGAAAATTAATGCGGGCATCAACTGGCGGTTGATAAATAGGATGTACTTTACCCTTTATATTTTTTTGCCCGCACGCTTGATAGATCTGACATTCTTCATCGCCGTGAATGCTCTCGATGGTGCCGCGAACGATGCGGTGTAGGTTTATCCCGAATGCCATAATCTACCCCCTGACTTCATACGCAACAGAGCTAATCATTTTACCGGTATCAATCAATACGGTTTCCGGATTAATTGCACTCGTTCCTTTGCCTGCCTGCGCGCGCTTTGCTTTGCGTGCAACAGTCTGTTTACTGTTGCCACCAGGCGGCCAGCTTTTGATAGTCTTTTTTACGTCGCCGACGGCGACTATCCCAGCCATTTTGTACGCCGTTTTTACTGTATTTAAATTAAACTTTCCCGCACCTTTTATATTTTTCGCAATGCCATCAACCCATTTATTCATGTTTGCGGTCGCCGTCTTTTGCATAAACGGTCTTGCAGGATGGTTGTTTGCTCCATATTCATTGATGTACGCAACCGCAGCAACTGGAGTTCCGTCCGGGTATGTCGAATTTTGAAAGAACCCAATTTTTAAACTGGCACGAATAACAGATAACTCTTTAAGCTTTTTATTCAGTTTGTCCTGCCCTTTGAATTTAACGAACTCAACGTTTACGGTAGCCAATATAACGCACCCCCAACCTATACGGCATGGTTGCCTGCCAATACATGGAGCCGCACGCCGTCTGATTAAACCAGTTAGCATTAGCAAGCGGCGCAACGCTTACATTTACTTTTCCCTCTGCCGCCGATGTTATCATCCCGACTAGGCCATCGCCTCGGCTTGATAAAGTCGCGATATGGCAAACCAAAAGAAAGTATAATGTTTCTCTTTCATTTAAATCCTTAACTGGGCTTTTTGGCGAATTGTCGAGAATCAACTCTGCCATGCGGAAGTATTGCATGATAGTACTATTGTCTAGTTCCGCAAACTGCGGATAGAGCACGGCAAAATGTACCGGATCGAATTGTACAACACCTTCAGCGCAGCACTGGCAGCTATCGGCTGTATTCTGTTGTGTTCCCTGCTGCGGGGTCAATCGGTTCGTATCCATTGCGCATCCCTGCCCTTTCCATAACGGATGCCCGTGCGTCGGCTTCCGTCGATGCGAAGATGTAACCTTTTTTTATAAGTTCATCGTCCGGGCGGTGTTCTTTAATCCATTCCCAGGCGTCTTTTGGAACGCCGGTTGTAATGCCAAATGCTCCTACCGGCAAAACACCCTTATCTTTGCCGCGCAGGTTGACCGCATTGCCGTGAAAAACAAATTCATGCATGCGCCCGGTTTTATCGGGTACACGGTACTTGATGTCATGCGGATAATTCGAGCAAATAACGACGGTTTCGCCGGTTTCTTCAATCGGCTTTGTCTTTGCTTTTTTTGTACTTACGGCATTAATCACTTCGCCGTCTTGAATGGAATTGTCTTTGATAATTACGTTTTTTTCTTCTGTGAGATTTTCTTCTATCTTTCTTGTTCTTGCCATGTAAACCGCTCCTTTTTTAATAAAAAACAAGTTGCCGGAAATCCCGACAACTTGCACGTTTTAATTTTTATTTTTTTCTATACCATTTTCGTAACACTAGGAAAATGTTCTAAACCCCTGTCATTTTTGCAATAGCAAACGGCAGATAAACGATTGCGCCGTATGTGCCAAAAACGAATTTCTGTTCATAGTACGACGTGTACGGAACGATGCGCATTGCACGCATTTTTTCACTATAGCCAAGCTGTGCCGTTGGTGTCCCCATAACAGAGCGAGCAATTAACAAAATGCTTGTGCCGGAATCTGCGGTAAGTTCCGGGAGCGTGACGATGGAGAGATTGCTAAAATATTTATTCAGCATATCCTTGACGGATACGTTGTTGATTGTGGCCTTGCCGAGCAAAACGTTAGAAGCCGGGCTGACGCATAAAACCAAATCAGATTTTTCGTCAATATTGCCCTGGCTGTTTTTAAAGAGTTCAGCAGCCAACAGCAAAACGTCGTCGTAAATCTGCTGCGTGTCTTTATCTGCCCATTTCGTTTTGTTGGTGTTGACGGTGGAAGCAGTAATTGCTGCCGGCAGGTTCGGTTCATTGAGCAGGCCGTAAATTTCTTTACCCTGCACGCCGTACAGATAAAATTTATTTTCATCCGTGTTAATGATGGTTGCAACGGCTTTCTGTTTCTTGCTGACAAGGTCAATCATGGCCTTGCCGGATACTGCCGTTTCATGGTCGCCGTAGCGGATATGGGTTTGTGCGAGGTAGTTCTGGCGGTACGGATAATTGACGTTCACGTCAGACATTGCGCCATTGCCGTAATCGGAATATGCCGTAGAGTTACCCATCTGTTCGACGGTTTCGAACATTGCACCGGTGTTAGTCCAGTCTCCTTTTTTGACTTCGCCGAAAATTTCTCTTGCCCGTGTCGGTGCCGTAAGAATATCAATAACCATCGGGTCAATATATGTCGTGAATAAAGCCGGTACGCCACTGTTAGCACCCGTAATCATTGCGGCATCCGATGCAAGCCGCTGGCGGTTGTCTTTTGTAATGAATCCTTTTGCCCCGTCAAACACAAAGCCTTTTTCGCGGATTTTTTCAAGAGCTTGTCTATCATTCATAGTTCAAAAATCCCCCTTTTTATCGTAAATATGTATTGCCGATAATAGCCATTTCGCCGGCCTGCGCATCCGTCATAAATTTAAAGTTGGTTACAATGGAACCTTCAACGTCTGTGCTGGTGGTAGCGGCACCATCTGTTACACTGCCGTCTGTTTTGGATACAGCAACAAACTGCCCTTTTGTAACGGCTTTAGGAACATGTACCCAAAAATCACCGGCAGTCTGTACATTGACTTCAAATCCTTTCGGCACGTCCATAGAATAGCCGTCGCCTACTGTCATAATCGGATATACAATATCGCGGGCAATAAAGCCGATAGGCTGCGCACCGTTTGTATTGGTGCCGGTAACATGTCCTGCATTTTGTGCATCTTCAATTACAAAGCAGCCAACTTTCACATTATCGCCTGCCAAATATCCGAGTGCCGTGGAAGTGACCGGATTAATAGATGCGAATGCACCCGGCACGCCTTGGGCCTGATACATGTTTACGCTTTTTTGGAAATCTGCTTTTGCCATGAGTTTACATCCCCCTTTTATCCTATTCGATGTTTTCTAATCTGTCGAAAATGCTCTGCGTGTGTTCGTCGAATTTATCGATCGGTTTGGCATCGGCTGCGGAAAATGCAGGCTTGCTTTCAATCAACATATCGACCATGCCGGCGTACCCTGCTTTGTCGTACTTGTCCGGGTCCTTGCCGCACTGCTTCAACGCAAATGCAAAAATATCGGCTGCGCTGTCAAATGCAAGCGGGTCAGTAATGGTGCCGACGAGCGGTTTTACTTTAATCGCTGCATCATTCAGTGTTTTGTAATGTGCTTTGGTATCTGCGACAATCTGTTCTTTGATTTCGCTTTTGATTTTGTCAATGGAATCCTTGCTCAACTGCTGCGCCTCCTTGATTTTTTTATTGGCTTCGTCTTTGGCTGCCGCCTGCCCTGCTTTAAACCCTGCTTGATATGCGGGGCTGTTTTCGTCGATAACATCCATCGGGTCGCCGCCTGTAATGTCATCGTCTTTCACGCCGTCCGGATCAACCGGTGGTACCGGTTCGGTTTTCGGCACGTCCGGCGTCGGCTGCGCCTGTGTCGGAACTTGAGCGTCCCCTTCCGGTGGTTTATCGCCGCCCTGTAATTTACTGAGCAGTGCACAAAGAGCCGTTTTTAAATCGCCGTCAATATCCGGCAGGAACGTGCCAATGATACCGTCAACGGCCATATCTTTTGCAATTCCTTTTATTTCTTTGCCGTATACTTGATTTGCTACGGCATCGACGGCTTTCGTTAGCCCGTCTTTTAATCTGTCATCATTCATGTATTTGATAAAATCCGCGTCTTTTGCAAGGTTTTCCCTGCGCGCTTCGAACGCGGCATTTTTCTTTGTTTTTGCCATTTTGTCGTTCACTCCTTTTTTAGAATCTGCAACGGCAACGTCATGCCCCGCCCTGCCCTCTGCAACCAGTGCGACGTGATTGCCTTCTATGTCACGCATAATAAAATCGTAGTGGATTTTGTCGCCGCTCTCTTCGTAGTCGCCGCTCGTCCAGTCCGGTGTAAAAAAGTATGCGCAAGATATTTCTTTCATCGTGCCGTCCTGCACGGCCTTGATTGCTTTTTCGTCTGTAATCGACAGGCTGTTTTGCAGGTACGGATTTTCAAACCGTGCATCCGTCCCGGTGCTGCCTACAATAAAATCTTTCGGCTGCACGGATGCGTCGATGTCATGATGGTTCATCAGCAGCGGCAATCCGTTAAATGTCGGAGCCGCTTTCTGTAATTCGTCCGGGTCACGGAGTCCATAATAAATGCCATCGGGTTCAAGTCCGCGTTCCTGCCAGTCTTCTATCTCGCTGCCAAGATACGGGTTTACCGCAGCCTTTGAGATATTCGTCATAGCTACGTGCATATATCCGTTGCTGTCAATGCTTCTGACGCTTTGCGCGTCAAAAATCAAAACGTCTTTTTTCTCCATCCCTCTCACCTCCTTTCTAATCTTCGAATCCCGGCATGAGTACCTCAAATTGACACATGCAATAAGGAAGGTCGCCAGGCAGTACATTGAGCCCCACGTCCTCATCGAACAGCCCGACGCTTAAATCAAAAGTACGACCGTCGAAAGCTTGATGCGTTTCACGCGATGATTTCATGCCAGGAACGTGTATCCATCTGCCTTTTGTCGCTCCAAGCTCCATAGCACTTTGCGCCATAAATTTTTGTGTGGCTTTCTGCATCTGATCGCGTGAAATTAAGAAAGCCCGGTTTTCGTTGCGTTCGTCCAAATCGTCGAGAATGTCATTGATTTTATTGTACAATTTCTCGGAATCGTAACCGCGTAAAAATGCGGCCGTTGCGCTTTCCTGTACCTTGCCAATATACTGCTGCGGTATTGACTTGATAAGTCCAACGCCCTCGGAAACAATATTTTTTACAAGCTTTTTATCGCTTTTACTGTAGTTAGGTTTGAGTGTCATGCCGATGCTCTGCATTTTATTCTGCACTTCTTTTTCCGTGAGTTCCTTCGTACTATTCGCCATCCAACGCTGCAAGATTCGCCCACGCTTTTCGTATTTGTCATACCAGCGTTTACGCATCTTCTGCATGAGCTGCGCTAATGTCTTGGGCTTATCCGTGTCAGACGGTTTCTTTGCATCGCTTGCGTAATTTGCACGAAAAAATGATATGAGGCTTTCTCTCATATCATTCTGCATCTGTTCGTTTAATTGCTGGAGTTCTAACCGATACCGACGTTCTCGGCCTTTATTCGGCTGGCTCCGTCCGAATTGTATTCTTTTCGCCATTTGTCAGCCCTTCTTCTATTTCCTCTTTAAATGGCTCAAGCCCACCCAGCTCATTGGGGTCAATATCGGGGATGTCGTTCGGCGTCAATCCGTTGTACCCGCTTTCGTTATCATCAATGAGCTTTTGCCGTACTTCTTCCGGCGATACTACATTATTAGCAAGTAACAAGGCATCTGTTTCGGCTTTTACTTTATTGTTCGCCACTTTTAACGCCGTATCTTCTTCATTGAGCGGTATGAACTTAAACTCGATATTGTCGTTGATTTCGCCGAATGCGTTCATCTGCAAAATGCGAACGATTCTATCCATTTGCGTTTGAAACATTTTTTCCTGCAAACTTGCAATGTTGTCGTAATGGTTTTTGAGGTCAGCATCTCCGGTGTTAAATCCATTCGGGCTAAGTCCCCACATTTTCGTAACCGGTTCGTTGAACATTGCCGCCACGTATTCCATTGCCTGCCGCACAATATCGACAACACCTGCAAGCGATGTTGTCATAACAACGAGGTCTTCCATTTCTTTATCAATAATTGCCGTGCCGTCGTTATCACGCATCTGCGTAAAATAATCAACGCGCCGCATTAGATTAGTGTCAAAGTCGCCGCTGAGTGCTGCACTCATGTCGGTTTTTAAAACCGTGATAGAGTATTTCTTCAAAAGACGCGCCGCACTTTCCCGGCTCGATGTGTAATGAGCTACGGCATCAAGCACCTTTTGTGCAAGTGGCAGTCCAAAAAAATTATAGGCAGGTTTTAAAAGCGAAGGCAGTTCGTTTTCCGTAAAATACAAAAGTCGGCTTTCATGCACCGGCACGCCTTGAATGTACCACACCGACGGTTTGTAGTAATCATTTGCCAGCGGGTTGTATGAGTTGTATACACCCGGCGTTACAAGATACGGTTCTATCAACTTAAATCCCCTCAAGCTGCCCGGCTTGAATGTCTGCGCTGTAAGCCGCAGCGGATTTACAAGTTCTTTTGCATCTTCACCGGTATCGACAAATACAAGACAGCCGCCAAAATATCCGCAGTAATTCGACACTTTATTGAATAATGCTTTGATTTTAAATGCAGTAGAATCCTGCTTCAATCGTTTCAATATGTCCGAGTTCTCGTCATTCCCATCATTTCCGGATGTGACGAACTCTCCCCATTTGCGTGTCATCTCATCGGCCCGCATGCTGACGCCTGCTCTAATAAGTCCGTTCTGCGCCAGCCCTGCCAATGCGCCGTATCCGATAAATGCCGGCATCCCTTCATCCGCTAAATTTTCCAGCGAATGCGAGAGGACCGATCGAACGGCATCAAAGCTATTATCTAATGCCTTTTTTACTCGTTTCGGCGGGTTTCCCAGCGTATCGCTTGGCAGGCGGTAATCATCTGCCGTGTACACCCTTTTATTTTTTCTTGCTATGATTGATTCATGTATCTTCATTTTTACCACCTAAACTTCGGCCGCAAATTAGACGGGTTGATGTCAATGCCGCCGTGTTTTGTCAGCTCATTAAACGCGCCGCTGGAAGCATCAACCATATCGTCGTGTTCGCCGTCCGGGAATTTTTCCATCTCATCAACGTACATGCCGTTCCAATCCCCTTTTACAATATATACGTTTCCAGCCTGCCATTGTGCAGCCAATGGTTCGGCTCGTGTTACTTTATCGCCCGATTCAGCACGAGCTACTACTTTATATCCAGCAAGCATTTTAACGTAGCTTTGTGCTTGTTCTTTCCCAGCTTGCCCAGGGTCTTGTGAAATATTAATAGTAACATTACGATATTTCTTTTTATCCTGCTCTGCTGTTAGTAAAACAAGCCGGCGTATAGATGCGGCATTTTCCTGACGCCGTATTACATCGAGAATGTAATAATTGCGTTCGTTGTCAACGCCAAGCAATACGCCTGCCGTTGCGTCGGGGTTACGATTTGTTTCGCTTGGCTCGGTCGCTGCAAGGTCCCACTTACGGCAGTATCTTAATTTTGTCGGTGCGGCATCGATATAATGCACGGCGGTACGATTAAATATGAGCCCTTCCGCTGGTCTGATTTTCCAGTTGCCGCGCAAAAGCCGTTCCCGGTCAACTGTCGTTAATGCGTTTAGGTTGGCCAAATAGGACGGATCTTTTTCGAGCAGAATTTTATTGTCAAAAATTGACGACGCAACAAATGTAAATGATTTAATAAGATTCTTGGCCTTATCGGGTGATACACCGACTTTCTTTGCCAACTGCTCCCGGCTGTCATCCCATATAATTGCACCGCCTTGACGGTACATATACCGAATAACGCCCGAACGCTCCGGTATCGGGTATCCTGTGTCTTGGTCTATCCACCACTTTATTAAATCAGCAACCCATGAATTAACATCCGGGTTGGTTGATGCACGTACATACGGGCGAACACCACACGTTGAACGGTTACGAGAAAGCATATACCAGAACTGTGATTCTTCAAAATGCGTTAGTTCGTCAAAGCAAATAAGACAAACCTGCGACCCCTGCCACCCAAGGACATCGTCTTTGAGCTGCAAATGGGAAAATGTTATCTTGGCTCCCGATGGCCATATAATCGTTGGCATTGGCGACAACTTAGATATACCGCCGATAGGCAAATACATCTTAATTGCTGTATCCCATAATCCGCCTTCATTCATTATCTGTTTCATATTGCGTCGAAAAAAAACAGCACCAAAGCCACCGTTATCTACATGACGCAGTGATTCTAAAAGTAAAGCAAATGTTTTTCCTAACCTCCCCCGGCCGCGCCTCCGTATATACAAATATCGGCAGGGCAGGAAAGAAATTGTTCTTGCGGTCCTGGCTGGGGTTTTAAAATCATATGATCACCACCTGTTATTTGTCATCTCTGTGATTTTCCGGAAGGTACACCCGTACGATGTTTTCACTTTTAGTTTCTACGGGTTTCCCATCCGCCCCGGTGATTTCGTGCCGTTCAACATCTTTTTGTCCCAGGTATTGTTTGCCAAGCCAAATAGCCATGGTAGCATTCTTTTCAGCCAGTCTAAACTGACTCCTTCTAAGACTTACCTTGCCTAAACTTCTTTTTTGCCCAAAAACGACCGCAAAACATCGTCCATACGTTTTTCTGCACCACCTCTGTACTGTATCCTCTGAGCACTTGAAAAACTCAGCTACTTCGCTCAAAGTGCATTGAATAGCACAAAGCCCCTCAAAGCTTTTTTTATCTATTTCTATCGGTGGCCTGCCCCCCTTTTTTTTATTAGCCATGCTATCATCCTTCTTTATATAACAAAAAGCCCTAGTTAATCACTAGGGCTTTCCATATTTAATTTATCTTACATTGTATTCGTCTTGCAAAACTTCATTGCCATATAACTTCACATGGTTTGCTGCTACCCTTAAATCATGCTTGATGTATATATTTTTTCCTGTAGGGCGTAGTAATTCAAGAGCATTGCTCAAAAACTCATTCCAATCTATGGCTTTATCTATCCCTTGATAATTGTTGATTTTACCTATTTTATACGTATCAACGGAATTATCTTCCAACGTTCTTTTAATAAGCATCAAACTTTCTTTTGGGTCGATAACCGGTTCGAAAGAAACAAATGTTTTTATTCCTTCTTCATGCAGCTTTTTTAAAACTTGCAATCTTTCCTCTGGTGCTGCTGCTCCCGGTTCCCATTCATTCGATTTTTCGTTGTTTAGGAAAGTGAGCGTAGCACCAACTTGAATATGCTCACCAAAATCCTTAAATATTTCAAGGTCTTTTAAGCATCGTTTACCGCCTTTTGTTAATATTGCAACTGGTACATGATACCAGTTAAGCAGTTTTAATGCTTCCCGTGTTGTTAAATTATCATCAATCGTTTGAGAATACACATCCCCTATAAATGATAACATAACTTGTTTTTTGGGCGCAAATTTTTGCAATTCTTTCCGCAAATTAAGTAACACATTTTTACGCGGTTGAGGAGTAACAAAATACCGCTCCCGTTTTCTTTGCATTGCTGATGGGGCATAACAATATTTACAACCATGCGTACATTGCAAATATAAATTTAAAGCTAACGGGGAATATTCTCTTGCCTTTCCTTTTGGTTCATAAATTACACTCATGATAAAATCTCCTTTCTGGATTGGGAATTTCTTTCCCTTACACTATGTATTATATCATATTTATGCAATCTTGTGTTACATTATACATATTTTCTATGTCTTACCCCTCAATATTACCGTAAATCATTCTACTTTAAAATATCCATATGTCTTTTTATAGCTATTTTCTTCTATGCTGTATTCGTAAACTTTTTTAACTCCATAATTATATAACATTGCGTAAAAAAGCTCTTTTGCATGCGCATTAAGAAGAACCTTGCTTTTCTTGTACATTTTTTGCATATTAAACATTTTTAAAATTGTTTTATTTAATCCAGACATTTTACTGGTAATGCACGTATAAATAATTACCGTACTTCCTCTTTTTAATGTTGCATTATTATACAATTCTACTATTTGATTAGCCGGTATTCCATAACTGTCAAGGTCGATAACATTAAATTGGGATAAATCAAGAGATTTTATAACTCGTAAATTGTCCTGGTATAAATTATTTCCTTTTCCCTTTACTTTTTCTATACCAAAATACCGTTTTTTATCAAAGCTTTCCCATAGTTTGTTTTCTCCTGCAAAGCAATCTAATACTCTTAATTCTTTTAGTCCTTTTGTCGCCAGCTGCCGTAAATGTATCTTTGACTCTATATGAGCATTATCTGTTTTAGTTGCATGTAGATTCAATTTCTATTCCCTCCACATCTTTCAACTCTTTAAGATATTTTAAAATAACATCATTTAAATTTATATCTGCTGAAATGAGATAATGTACTTTTTCATATGGTTTCAATTCTTTTTCTTCCGGCTCAAAAATTTCTTTGTCAAAATTAAAATCATCGAGAGAAAAATCAAATAATCCCATATCTATATCGGTAATATTCAGTAGTTCTTCATATTCTTTTTTTTCGTCCCAAGTTGCTTTTTCTCCAACTTTATTATCAGCAAGCCTAAAAGCCCGTATTTGCTCATCAGTTAAATCATCAGCCATTATACACGGTACTTTTGCCATGCCTAATTTTTTCGCAGCTTTTAATCGCGTATGTCCAGCTACAATAATATTTTCCTTATCAATAATAATCGGGACTTTAAACCCAAATTCTTTTATGCTGTTTGCCACATACTGAACAGCTTCATTGTTATTTCTCGGATTATTCTCATACGGTTTTACATCATCAATTTTCATTTCAATAACTTTCATATGATCAGCTCCTTAATAAAAAAAAAGACGCTTGAGTAATTTCAAGCGTCGTATGATAAATTGGCGGGGCCGGTAGGAATCGAACCCACGTCAAAGCCGCCTTCGGCCGGCCCCATGTGGTGCCCGTTTCAGAAAGGACAAGAAAACGGGCACCTACATTAAGGAGCGTGTTCGGCGGTTCTTCCCGCTTTCCACTCTATTATTGTACCGTACTTTTTTAGTTAAATCATGAAATCACATTGAAAAGGAGGTCAAAAAAACACGAAATGCAAATCAAGTTATCCACATTTTATACACAAAAAGACAGCCGCAGGGAAATATACGACCGTCTTTTATATATGTGTAAAAATTATAATCCATTTGCATGATACTCTTTATCCTGCTTATTTTCGATAAAAATAAAATTGAGTCCCATTTGAGCCGGTACAAAATTAAAGATGACATCGGCCAATTTTTGCACGGCTTTTTTTCCGATGTTTTGGCATTGCCGTTCACTATAGCCGCATTCACACGATACAAACATCCAACGATAGCCGTCGATAAATTTGAGCCGCACTATCTTCTGCTCCGTATCATTCAGCGATTGAATAGCTTCGTCTATGAGTTCCATGCGTCGCTGTAAATGTAGCTTGTTATTTTTTAGCTGTTTTAATTCGTCTTGCAATTTCATCTTTAAAAATGCCCGCTGCTCAACTTCATTTGAAACAGATCCGCCGGAAGAGCCGCCCGTGATATTGTAATTCGCGATTTTGGCCCCGCCGAACGTTTCTATTTCCTGCTCTTTGTCTTTGATTTTAATAGTAAGAATTTTTACTTGCGCTTTAAATTTATTGTAATTTTTTAAATAGCCGTACACGGCGTTTACATAATCGCTGTACTCTCTCATTTTGTGCGTGCCCTCCGCTTTTATAAAAAAAAACAAAAGTACTCCGCACCTCAAAATCATCTTCTTATAATTTCCCTTTCATCCGTAAAACCGCCGTATACGTGCCGTAATCCATGCCACACTGTCTAGCAGCTATGGCCAACTCGTCAAGACTGCGTTTATTGACTACCCGTTTCTTCATGCGTGGAATGTGATTCCGATCCGATACTTTCCGATAGTTCGTCGTGACCTGATTTGCAATGCGGCTGCATCTATCCGAGCAATAGTAATTAGTCGGCTTGAATGGCTTGAATTTCTTGCCGCATACCGTGCATACTCCCGGCTTGTGATGCTGTACAGCATTTAAAATACGATTGCGGCAGGCATCGCATATCTTTTTATTCGACGGCTTGGCGTCGAACTGCTTATTGCACACATAACATGTTTTTATCATCTTGCACCAGTCCTTTCTTGCTTCCTATTTTTATAGTGTTTCGATTTTAACTAAAACCCTGGGGGCGTCTGAATACCACTTTCGCGCAGTTATCTCTAAAATGAGATTATCGTCTTTATATACGATAGAGTTTAGCGAATCAAGTATAATTTTGATGTAATTATCTGTATCCGGTTTTGTAACAGGTCTGATTTTGCCCGCTAGAGCTTCCGTGCGCTTCTTTTTGCTCCACGACGCGGGAATACCCCTAAAAATATCTATCGTCGCCTTACAGCCGTCCTCAATGATTTTCTTGCCCTGCATTTGCTGTTGCACCATCAGGCGAACTGCTTCTTTGTAAGTTCGTGACTTGGCAGGGTCGTAGGCGGTAATAAAACCGCCTCGACGTGAAAATCTCGGCCTGCCCTGTGCTACAGGTTCTCCCGGCACCTCAAAAACATATACCGTCTTATTTTCGTCCTGCATAACATGCTCTCTCTTATAACCGATGTACTTTTTTATATCTGCCACATGTAGCCATACCCGGCCGCCGTTCGTTTTTATCTCCCAGCTGCCTGCACACAAAACAGATGGATCGGCGGCGGTGGCAAATATCGAAATGCAGGCAATGGCTGCATTTGCAATGTAAACATTCTTTTATTTTATCCATAACGCTACCTCTTGATATATTGATACTTAAATTTAAACCATTTGATTTTTACAACCAGCTTTGCAAACATCAGCCAGGTAAAGGCTTTTGATGCAATTTTTTTAACATTCTTCATTTTGTCCTCCGTATGCGTTTTTGAGTTTCGAAAATTTTTCTCGCGATGTAATTGCCGAGGTCTGCCTTAGCAAGCTTGCGGCTTTTCTTTGTCTTTTCCCTTTCTGCTTTCTTTTGCTTCCAAGCTTCGACTTCTTCCGGTGGTAGCTTGCTAATTTTAACTTCGCCTGGCGCGTACCAGTTTATACCGTTATCTCTCATGTTGCTGCCACTCCTTTATTTTTAAATTATAAAAAAATATCTTCCTGCCAACTTGGATTACAAACCATTTTACTTTATGACGTAAAATACAATGCAAAATAGTAACCACCATCATCAGCCACATAATTGTGTTTAAAATGCATACCGCGTTTATATATTTACTATCCAGTATCGTTACGCACATACAAAACATGATTAAAAGCAATAGAATCACTGTGTCTTTTATTATCTTCATTTATTCTCCTTAAAATTTACCTGTACTGCCAAAACCGCCGTCGCCCCGCTGCGTTTCCTGTAAGCTGCTTACTTCTTCGATACTCGTGCGGAACGCTGGAATAATTACGCCTTGGCAGAATCGTTCTCCTTTCTCGATAATCTGCGGTGTATCTCCCAAATTATCAAATAGTGCGCAGATTTCACCGCGATAGCTTGTATCGATTAATCCCACGGAATTGGATAATCTGAGCGTCGTCTTCGCTCCGTAGCTGCTGCGCGGCAAGAGCAGCATGCCGACGTTTTCCGGAAATTCAATAGCAATTCCCGTCGGAATTTTATTCCCGAACGTGTGCGGCGCAATGACGTATTTTGCCGGTGCGTAGAAATCCATGCCGATATTACCCAATTTGCACCACGGCATCTTGATTTCTTTCATTTCCACGCAATCGCTTAAAACTTTCTTGACCTTTAAATGTACGTTGAATTGCGGTGGCTTGCAAAATTCCACTTTGTCTTGAATCATCATTTTAAATTTCCCCTTATTTTTCAAATCCTTCGATCAATTTATCTATATACCATTTCGCTTTCTTTAAATCTTCGACGCCGTTTTTATACTGCCAGCGGAATAGATATTTCATTGCATTCCCTTGGCAAAATGCGTCAAATGCATTCATTCCTTTTGTTGTCGCTTTAATAACATCAATGCATTCTATACCGCCGACGCAATAATGCGATGGATGATTGACGGCATCGTGTTTTGATTTTATAGTGCATTTTTCACTATGAAATTCATTTTCACCCTGTTTTTCGGGGTGTTTTTCTGATTTCATAGTGCATTTTTCACTATGAAATTCGTTTTTTGTTATTTCTTCCTGTTTTTCTTCGTCTTTTTTAAGTGCTTTTTTAAACCAGTATCTTTTTACAGATGCAAGTGTATCTTCGTTTTCTTCTTCGGTTTCTTCTTCGGTTTCTCCGTGTAAATTTCTATGGGCTTTTGCATCTGCTTTTGCTACTTCAAAACCTATATCATATTTATTTAATCCCATTTTGTACGATACGGATTCTATAGCGTTTATAGCATCTGCAACCGCCTGTACCAGGTTGGTATATGCTTCTTTCTGTGTGGTTTTTGTTAAATAGCCGTACCCTTTGCTCCTTTTGTATTTGCTCAATGCATGTATGAGTTCGCCGCATTCTTCGATGCAAATATCAATGTTATCGTTTTCTGAGTACATTTTTACAATTTCTTTGTCCATTATTTATCAGCTCCTTTATATGTTTATTTCACATATTCTCTTATTTCTTTTTTAATTTCTTCTATTTGCTCATTAGATACACGTTTCATAACCTCATCTTGGTCATACAGAGAAAGTATATACATTACTCGCCAAAAAACTTCATCTGGGGATTCCACAATCTGCTTATTAGCGTAATCTCTTAATCTTTTTTCCGTCATTTGTGCACCTCGCTAACTTCTGCATAATTTTCTTCTTTCTACAATTTCATGCCGTCTAAATATCCAGTATTTTCAAGCTTATTTACAATGCTTCCTATCTTCTTGTGATATTGAATGCCATCAACGCTGGCAGTTATATCAAAACATATTATGTAACAATCCTTGTCGTACCTTTCTCTTGAAAACCCACGGAAAGCATATGATATTACATCAATATTTTTTAATTCTCTTTCAATCGTCTCTTTTGCATCTACTGCACTAATAGCAACTACTCGGAAATATGCTGTAAATCTGATGTATGATCTGCTCATTAAATCACTTCCTTAAAAATTCGGCTACTCGTCTAATCACGAAATCAGCGCACGGCTGAGCCATTCCGTTGCCGATCGCTTTATATCTTGCGCTGTCGCTGCACGACTTATCATCTATCAGCGTCCAGTTATCAGGAAGCCCCTGCAACCGCTCACATTCCAATGGCGTGAGTTTCCGCAGCATTTCACCGCAAACGATATTCTCGCTACCGCCGCCATTACAGCCACCGCTTGCTCTTAATGTAACGGCAATTTCATCTTGCTTTAAATCTGCATATGAAGGTCTTGCGTATACAAGTGGTATATTATTGCCGCCAGTTCCCATGCGTGCCGTCAACGTGTATACAATGCCGTCTTCTTTTCTGATCACGTCGTGCGGGTGCGTCATATCGAGTGCGATTGTTTTGTCAGAACGCTCATCAATCTGTCGTCCAGTTTCACGCCGTATTTCTTTGCTCTTTGTAATATCCCAAGACAAGCTTTCGGGCTTAAATAGTATTTCTTCGACGTTATTTTTTTTGTATAATCGACGACAAGGAACACTCTACGGCGACGTTGGGGGACTCCCCAAAACTGGGCATCCAATGTCCGCCAGACGATGTTGCACTCTCTACTTCGCACCATTCCTGATTTTGCCCAGTTCCCGCTTCTAGGCATTGGAATATCGGTTTCTGTGAGCGTTTCAAGCACGGTTTTAAAATCCAACCCTTTATTACTAGTGAATGCTCCGAGTACGTTTTCCCAGATTGCGATTTTGGGATATTGACCTCGTGTTGCTGTTCGCATTTGTTGAATAAGCTCGACTGCTCGTATAAATAATCCGCTTCTTTTTCCTGCAAGTCCCTCTCTCCTTCCTGCTACACTCAAGTCTTGGCATGGACTTCCCATTGTGACTATATCAACCGGCGGTATTGTGCCGCCGTCGACTTGTGTTATATCTCCCAGCTGCTTAGTAGCTGGGAATCGTGTCTTTGTTAAAGCCAACGGAAATTTTTCTATTTCGCTTGACCATGACGGCGTTACTCCTGCTCGGATGGCTGCTATCTGCCATCCGCCGATACCATCGAATAGGCTCCCAAGCGTTAATAATCTACTCATTGATTTTCCTTTCTTACGATTTTATGCCATTTCTTATGATTTTCTCATGATTCTGTACTAATCCTTCCTGTTCATAATCTGCGATGCCATAGCTATAGCCAATTTGCTCCCTCGCTGCATGGCATTTTATTTAATCTAAAAGTAAATCATTTATCATTGTTGCATACGCATCTCCCAATTTATCGCACGCATTGCCAAGCTTGCAAGCGGAACAATCGTTTTTTCCCTCGCAGTAATCAACCCATATTTTTAAAATGTCCAATTCGAACATTGCATCTATTTTTTTTATGGTTTCGGCTTCTTTATCTGTAATCATTGCTTTTCCCATCCTTTAGCTTTTGCATACAAATCAAGGTCTGCTTGTGCTTCTTTTCGTGTTTTTCTCCACGGCAATGCTCTCATGCATTTCCACGATAGTGTTCTTATCTTTTTATATTTTCCCTTGTACGTATCCCCGCCAATGCCAGCACCTACTTTATACTCCCAGCCTCGGCTATCTTTGTAAATATTGGCTTTTTCGTCCGTAATCATCCATTTTCTCCTTTCATGTACCACCGAAATGCCTCTGTACACGTTTCGTAGTTATCGCACACATCACAAACCGGGCAATCACTACAATCAGATGTATATGTACTGATGTAATTTATTATTTTTTCAAGTCTTTTCTTTCTAACAGTCACTGTATCATTATTTTTATTCACCATTATTTCTCCTTTCTACGCCTTGGGCAGTGCTTCAATCTTCGCCAGTATTTCCCCGACCTCGTCTGCCGTCAAATGCCCAATAACGTCGTGCGCAATCGGCGTATCATAGCACACTTCGCCATTTTTAAGCACTGCTAATTCATACGGATATTCTTTATTTGTGTGTGTGTATTTACCAGTTATAATGCTTGCTTCGTAGCCGTTTTTAAATCCAATCACCCATTGACTGATGCCAACAATATCGTTGTATGTGCCTTCCCGTTTTTTTGCTTCGTATTTTCCGAATTTCATAATCTATTCTCCATTTAAGTACTTAAACATTGTTTCTTCGCACGCGCTACCATCACAGTCGATTGTATGGTTTGCTGGGCATTTTGAGCAGTTAAATACACTCGTTGAAATGAATGATGCTAGATTTCTCGTTTTGTCTAATTCCCCTGTCCCCTTTAATGCGTAGTCTTCAATATATTTCAATGCTTTTTTAATTCTTCCCCTTTTTTCACGCGTTGACATGGTCTATTCTCCCTTCAAATACTTGACTATCGTTTCTTTACAATTTCCTGTTTTTAAATCCCGGCATTTATCGACAACTGGGCATTCAGAGCATTCCCAACAATAGTAGTCAATGTATCTAGCTATCTGATTGATTTTGCATTTCAATTCATTGACATCTTTAGTGTGCGGAATATATGCCCACTGGTGTACGTATTTCCAATCAAGGCATATCTGATTTTCTGCAACATCAAGAAGATTGCTCCCAATTGCAACAAAGCATTGCTCGGCTTCGTTATAAACGCATAGCACATATTCGTATATGTTTTTACCTGTCTTACTATCTTTTCCGGCTACATAATTAGCAATAAGCAGCTCACTAATTCCGTCGTTTGTTTTCGGCGTTTCTTTCCACGCCTCGTGCCACTCAAATGTCTTCGTTTCCATCATCTCCTTGCAAGCTGTCCGGCGTCGTGACATTTATTACAATATATTTTTTCCACGGCAGGCTTAAAATGAATTTCTCTGCTTTTTTCATCCACTTATCAATTTCTTCATCGCTTAAATCGTAAATATCTCCGATTGATTTTTCCGGGAATTCAAAATCAAAAAACTCCATCATATCGTCTAAAGCGTCGTCTAATGACCACATCTGCTGCTTACCAGCCCATAACGTATCGGTGTAGCAGCTCGATTCTTCAACATCTCCATACCAATATGCTATCCCATCGTCTGCGACCACTTCCGAGTATACGCTGGCGATAATCGGTAAATCAGGATTCTTAGAAAGCACTTCAATAAGATTTTTTCTATCAATCGTTTGTACAGTCATTTACACCACTCCTCCAATCACAGCCGGCATATTTTCCACAAATCCCGCTTTGTATCGAAATGTAGATAGTGGCATACCGCACTCTCTAGCCGCAGCCATTCCCGATATTTCGCCGCATTTCCATTTTTTGTACATGCTGTAAAAATTAGTTGGCAACGGTTTTCGGGGCCGTCCGAACTTTACGCCTCGTGCTTTGGCTGCTGCTATCCCTTCCGCTTGTCGCTGTCGGATATTGTTGCGTTCGTTTTCGGCGACAAACGATAATACCTGCAATACGACATCGCTCAAGAATGTGCCGATAAGGTCCTTACCACGCCGTGTATCAAGCAACGGCATATTCAAAACGGCAATGTCAATTCCTCGGTCTTTTGTCAAAGTTCGCCACTGGATTAGTATTTCTTCGTAATTTCTTCCCAGCCGGTCGATACTTTTGATATAAAGCAAGTCGCCACGCTTCATTTTTTGTATCATGATTTGGTATTGTGGCCTGTCGAAATCTTTTCCTGACTGCTTATCCATGAAAATGTGATTTTCTGTTACACCACTTTCACGCAGCGCAATTACTTGCCGTTCTTCGTTCTGTTCTTTCGTGGATACACGGATGTATCCATACACGTTATTTTTTTTTGTTCTATACATTGCATTTTTGTCCTTTCTTGCAAATATTATTTAAAACGGGATTTCTTCGTTAGTATCCTGCCCCATGTCACTAAATCCGCCACTGCTTGACTTTTGATCTTTCGGCACGTAATCACGGTATGCCAGTGAGATGACGTTGGCCAAGACAGATATGTAAGTCTTTTTCTGTCCGTCTTTTTCTTCTTTCTGTATCCGCAGCTTGCCCTCTACGTGTACCCATTGTCCACTCGTCAGCGTGCTTGCATTTTCTGCCAGCGTCTGAAATGCTACGACCGGAATCCATGTTGTTGCTTCCTGCCAATCCCCGTTTTTGTCTTTGTAATTTTCACTACATGCAACGGAAAACCGTAAATATGCCGTTCCCGCTTTTGTATATGATAAGTTTACTTCTTTCCCCACTCTTCCTAAAAGAGTACACCTGTTAATGCTCTTCATTGGTATCTTCTTCCTTTCATTATTTCTTCAAAATAAATATGTTCTTTATTTTTATTATTAAAAAATTCCGAATACATTAGTCTAACCATTGCTTTATATAGTAATTCCGTCGTCGGCAACCACTTTAATGCTTTGATTCGCATCAACTTTCTTGTATTCACTTGCTACGCTCCTTTATATATTGCATGCCGTGGGCCAATATCCACAGTTCCATTTTTCGTTTCATATTCAAGTAAAACGGGAAATTTCACGTTGCATTCACGTTGTAAACATTTCATGAAATCATATATCTTTAATTCATCTTTCCGTATGAGATATTCATATAGCTTTAACTTTTCCATAATTTCTGTGATGTTGCACTTTTTAAAATCATACCGTTTCGCCGCTTTGTAGATAATGACAATGATAGATCCTATAATCATATCCTGTACATTTCTCTTTAATTCCAAGTTACGCGTGTTATTCGTCAGCTTCTTTTCCAGCGTTTCGGCTAATTTGAGTGTAAACATATGGTCGTAACCATTTTTTTCTATTTCTGCTTTCCATCTAATTAAAAAGCCGCTATTTTCTTTATCTACATCTTCCAGATCGTCTCCGATTTTTTCAAGCCGCTTTTCGCCAAACCGGAACTTGAAATTCATGTCATGCAGGGCTTGAAATACCAGTGCGCCAGCCCAGTCGATGCTCTCATCAATAATATCTCGTGCTTTGAGCCATTTCATTTTGCTGAATGTTCCTGCTAATCCGTACTTCATTATTTTTCACCCCGCATAACAGCATTGGCTACATCACGCAGTCCTTGATAGATTTCAAAACGTTTCTTGATATTGCATTGTTTCCCAATTCCAACAATAGCGTTTATCATTAAATTCAACGTTTCTAATTCTTCGTCTTTATTCATTGCTGCAAACACAACCGGTTTGTCGTCATTGATAACTACCACTGAGGAAATATCGTCATGAATCAAATCTTGCATATATTCAATAATTTTGTCTGTCGTTTCTGTCATTTGATTTCTCCTTAATTTTTTATTCTTCATACTGCCGCAGCGACGGGCCATTAAAGACCAGCAATTTGTTCGTCGCTTTTAATCTGTCAAAAATCCGCAACTGATACCGATCTAAAATATCTTTAGGCGGCAGGTTGCTTGTAATAATCGTCGCTTTCATGCGATTGTACCGTTCAGCGATAATTGCATCGACCTTGGCTTGTATAAAAGTATGATCGTATTCCGCCCCAAGGTCATCGAGCACCAGCAGCGGCGTATTTCGTATTTTGTTTTCGAAATTCATGAGTCCGCCGTCATGGCGTTCTCGCATGCTGTTCAGCGTATCAAGCAGGCTCACCATCGGAATGAAATAACCCTGCTTTTTCTTCTCTAGATAAAATCGCAGCACCGCAATGGCCAGGGTGGTCTTCATCGTGCCCACACCGCCTAGAAAAATAAGTCCCTGCCCCTTCTGGACGTGTTTTTCGATATTTTTAATATAATCACACACGATAGAGAAGTTTTGAGCCGCAGCGGCCGGAATGCCGCGTTTTTTCATATTGTCTATCGTGACATCCCAAAATCGTTTATAGATGCCGTGCTGCTCCAAAAATTCAGTATTACACGTAGTCGTCCCAATTGTCGGATACTTGGCTCCAGTCGGTAAGCACTTTGTTTTTTCTCTTAGCAGTGCTATCTTTTTTCTGAACTCCTCTGTTCCTGATCCTATTTGCTGCATATTCATCACCACCAAACGGATTAGATTCCTTTCTTCTTAGTATTCCTTCGACGTATCGCAGGTTGCGGACGTTGCTTTTTACAGCAATCTTCATTGCATCCAGCAATACATCTTTTTTAAATTCAGCTAGCAAGGATAAAAGCGTCTCACTTTCAAATGAGCTAATGTTCGGATGAAAGTTGTCTTGAAAAAATTTAATGATTTCTTTCGTATCCGAACGTTCGACTTCCTCCTTACTACTATTATTAATATTCTTTTCTTTACTTTTCTTTACTTTACTTTGTTCATTACCGTATACATTAACTGGGTTTTTGTATACATTAACTGGGTTTTTGTATACATTAACTAAATTTTTGTAGTCTGAGCTGTTTAAGAGCATAAATCTCCCGTCGTAAAATACCTCTTTTCTTCGACATGTTGCGGAAAAAAAACGCTTTTGTATCGCAATCGAGGTAAGTATTTTATATTGCTCAAACATATCGGCATTGAAGAAATCTATCTGAACCGCCTTATTGACAGTCTCGCATACTGCGCCCTCGCTAACCCCAAGCTCGTCAGCAATTAGAAAAGGCATATCGTTGTCCCACTTAAGAAAATACCCGTCATCTCTGTAGATATTAGCCAGCAGGCTGATTAGTATCGGGATAGATTGTATTCCACAAGCCCGCATAATCCTGCGTATTTTTACATCTTGCAAAAACCCAACGTCCAAAGGAAAGTAATCAAGCCCTTGTTTTGTCGGTCTAGCCATGTTTTATACCTTCATCGTAAAATCCCTTTCTTTTTAACAAATAATAGTCGGTACTCCGGTAACTTTCTCAACCGTTTTCCTAAATCCGTCCGCGTCGCCGTTGTCATCGCTCATATGCAATAAATATATTTCCCGGCAGCGCGATAAATCGCATTCTATAAGCCATTCAAGGAGCGTTTCCAGTGCTAAATGACTATGTGTGATACGATTCAAAAGCTTTTTATTTGCTCCCGACCATATCTTTCTTTTTAAAATCTCATACGAGTGATTGCACTCGACACAAATCGTTGTCAATCCATTAACAATATCATTTAAATAATACGTATCGGTCGCATATAATAGTGCGTCGCCGTCCGTATCCTGCAAAATACACCCACACGGTTCGCGTGCATCGTGATGTGTGGCAAACGGCAGTAATGCCATATCATCGGATACTTTAATGCGCGTACCTGGACGAATGATTTCTACTGCATTCGCATCAATCCCCAGTGCTTCGGCGGTTCCAGCGGTCATGTATGTTGGGATACCTCTTTTAATGACTTCGCCCACGCTCTTGCAATGGTCTTGATGTTCGTGTGTGATAAAGCAGCCGTCAATGCTGCTTAATTTCACACATCCCATCAGCTTATTTTTGCTGATGCCACAATCCAACAGAATTTTGGTATTTGCCGTCGCGGCAGTGTAGAGGTTCCCACGGCTGCCGCTGGCAAACGATGTAAATGTAATCATTTCTATGCCCAGTCCGGTTCGTCAAAAAGTTCTTCTTTTGGCTCTTCCTTGGTCTGCGGTGTTTCCGGTTTCGGCTGCGGCACTTCCGGGCCGGGTGCTGCTGGAATATCCGATTCTTCTTCATCCGCCGGCAGCGGGTGCACGTCGATGGTTTGGGCATTGGCGTGCTTTTGAATTTCATCCGTCGGAATGTCGAGTTGTTCTTCGTGTTTGTCTTCGACTTCGTCGTTACTCATCAATCCCATGCTAATCTCAGGCGCCGTCGTGCGAATGAGGAACGCGGCGGCCCGATAGCGGAGCATCAATTCCGGAATGGTTTTCCATTTGCTACCGTTTTTGTTATACCAGCCCTCAGCCTTTGCCATTCCAATAGTAACAATCGGTCCTTCAATAACCTGTCCTGTTCTGAGATCTGCACTGATAGCCTGCATACCCCATGTATCAGTACCTTTCTTCCCAACTTCTTTATACGTAATAGGTTCAAACCGTCCGCACTGGTTGAATGTCGAGATTAAAAACTTACTCGACCAGGAAGGCGTACCGTATACGATATATAGGTTTTGCATGACCATGAGCGGCGATGCTTTGAGCCGTCCAGCCATTTCAACAGCTATCGCGCAATCAGACACGTTATTTTTAAACGCATCCGGGACAATCTTGCTTGTTGCAAACATTTTGGCAATTCGCTGCAAGGATTCGAACCCCTGTACTGTTCCGAATCCCGGAACAATAGCCGTTTCCTGCTGTTTTACTGTTAAATTGTTTTCCATTTTATTCTCCTCTCGTAATACATACACCTTTTAAGTTGGATTCTATACGTAGCTCATCGTTTGAAACAGTGAGAAGAATCAATTGATTTATACCGCTATCGAGTACTTGATTGACACTTTCGCAGTTATCAATGAACACCGGCGCCGATACATCGTAGAATTTACTGAGCGCATCAACAATATCGATGTTTGTATTTACCCGGCTGGCGTGATTGCTCGCCCGGTCAATCGGTATGCCGTCTTTGTCGAGTACTTCGCAGCATTCTTTGATACCGCCGTTTATCTGCGGCTGATACATCGAAAATCTTGCAAACTTAAATTTTTCGGCAATCCGGGTTTTTATATCATCTACGATTTTCTTGATGATGTTTTCCATTTCTTTTTTAATTTCCATCAAGTCGTCATATTGTTCCGACAATGTTTTTTGCTGTTGTTTCAATCCGTCGGCACGCGCCTGCATATCATCGTAGACCTTGGATTTTGCAAGTAAATCCATTTTCTTTTCAATCTCTGCGTCGATTGCGCGCATGGCACTGGCAAGGTTTTCTTTTTCTTCGCTTGCTTTTATATCGTTTTCGCCGTATGCCTGTATTTTCTTTACAAGTTCTTGGATTTCAGCGTTCAGCCCATTAAGCTTTGTATTCAATTCAAGAATTTCTGCGGTGCTTTCTACCAGCTTCTTGGATTCTTCTTGATATTTCGCAATATCTTTATCTGCTTCCACAATTTCTGCTTCCAGCTCTTTGATTTTTTCATACGATAAAGACATTAATTCGTGTAGTTTCTTGCCGCGGTCGCCGATTTCTTTCAGTTTTTCCGCTTTGTCAAGATTGAAGTTTTCCTTTGCATTATTAATCATATCTGCGGGGAGTGGCTGCCCGCAGGTTGGGCAAGTATCCGAGCCACTGTATCCCGACTTTTTGACTTCTACCCATTTCGCAAGCATTTCGTCCTTGCTAGCTGAATTTGCTTGCAGCCGGCTTTTTTCATAGCTCAGCTGATTGACAAGCGATTTCTTTTTATCTTGCGCACTCCCAAGAGCTGCGGTTACTTTCTGCCGCTGATTATCTTGCAGTGTAGCAATCAGCCGTTTTGTATTTTCGGCTTCGTTTTGTTTCCGCCGACAGGTTACTTCAAGCTCTGCCACCTTGTCGTCTACTGAGTACGTCGCGATTTTCCGGCGCAGCTTTTCTTTGTCGTCTGTTAAAGAATTGATTTCTTCTTTCAAGCATGATGCCTCGATTTTTTCCGGCATGGATTTTTTAATTTCATCAATCCGCACCGGAATTTCGTCGAGCTGGTTGTTTATCCCGGACAGCTGTTTATTGACGGCATCCAGCGAGGAATTTAAATCACCGTACGTATTCAGATACTTTTGAATACGTTCCGGATATTCGATTTTCTTCCCTTCGCCGACAATCTGCATCAGCAGCTGGCGTTTTTTCTTTGTTTCCATTTCTGTAAATGTCTGCGGCCTTGCGAGCATCGGCAGCACATCGCCATGGATGGATTTTAATTCTTTATCATATACCGACTTGGTGCAGGACATACCATCCAAGAAGTACATGGTTTTATGTCCGGAAAATGTCTTGCTGGCACTGCCGCGAACTTTCTTCCAAACTTCTTGATAAGACTTTTTAAACGTCTTATCTGTTCCGTTGCAATTCAATGTCATTTCAACAGTGTGTTCTTCACCGTTGTCAGTGACCGGATTGCCGTTTTCATCGATACGCTTGATGATTTCATCAATATTCCGGCCCTGCTCGTAGCTCTTGCCATTAATGAGCCATAAATACGCATCGGCAATAGACGTTTTACCGCTGGCATTCTTGCCGGAAATATCGCAATTCGCCCCAAGAAATGTAACTTGTAAATCGCTAATCCCTTTGAAATTGTGAATTTTCAGTGATAATAATTTAACTCTATACATAGTTTTGTTGTCCTTTCTCGAATGACTTCATATATTCCAATGCGAATAACCGTTCGTTATATGGTATTGAAATATAATCACCTTCGCTGTTATTGCGAACCAGTACGGCATCCCCACAAATAACATCACCGTAAAAGAAGAAATTGGGTTCTAAATTGTTTATCTTTCCTTCTTCGTTGACGACTAAATCATACTTCCCTTGATCGTCTGCTGGGATGCTTTGAATAAATCCCTTGACCAGGTGTTGCAGTTCGCTCAATAATTTTTTCTTGTCTACTTCCTGTAATGTCGGCTTTTCCCCGACTTTCTTTACAACAACTATCATTCAATCGCTCCTTATTTAATAATTAATTTCTGCCCCGGCACGATATGGCCGTTCTTGATGCCGTTGTCATCAGCAATTTTCTGATACACCGGCCGGCAGTCCTTTTCTTCACCGACAATCTTTTTCGAGATGTCCCACAAAGTTTCACCCTGCTGCACCGTGTAAGTTGTCGGCTTGATGGTCGTCGGTGTGCTACTTGCATAGCAACCGCCAATCAAGACAGCCGCACCAAAGGCAATCAACAGGACTTTTGAAACGCCTAATTTAATTTTGTTTTTTGCCGTGCAATCTGTTTCAGCGATATACACTTTAGGATTGTAGCGGCTGTTTACCCATTCCGGCACGCTGTGTTTCATCCGTATATCCTTTCTAGAAAAAATTTCTTTGGAATTTTACCGGCTACAATCAAGTAACCGTTACTTTCCAGCTCCTTGTTTAGTTTTCGTATGACTTGATAGGCTTTCGATTTTCCAACGCCTAGTATTTCACAAACGTCGTTTACGTCAAAAAAACGCATTTCTTTCGTTTTATTCATCTACTCACCGCCTTTGTGATAAAACATCATCTTTTTTCTTACATGGTTTTCATGCTACTATTTGACATATAGCTTCATGCCAAGGTAGTTGGCAATTTTTTCCAATGTTTTTATCCCAGGATTGACCATGTGATGCAATGTCATGTAGGCATGTCGATAACTAATGCCTGCACCTTTCGCCAATTCCTCGATTGACATTTTTTTCTTTTTTCTTTTGTCGTTTAATTTATCAATTATATCCATAGGCTATTTTCTCCTCTCTTGTATTATACACAATCCTATATAATTTGTAAATATTTTTTATATAGTTTTTATATATTTTTATATATATTTTTATCTGTTTTTTACATTGCACACGTGCTATCATTATTACTTATAGGGAACAAAAGGAGCATATAAAATGTTTGATATGGGCGCACGATTAAAACAAATACGCAAAGATCGTAATATAAAACTTATCAATCTTGCCCATGATAGTGGGATTAGCCAACCGTCACTATCAAATGTTGAGAATGGTAAAAAAACGCTATCCATCGAAACACTAGAAAAAGTCTGCGATGCTCTTGATGTTTCGTTGAGTGATTTTTTCTCACCCCAGCAAAAAGAACTGCCACCCAAACAATATGAACTCCTGCAAGCCGTTGAGCATTTAAGCGATACGCAGCTTGATAGCCTAATCAATCTTATAAACAGCTTTAAAAAATAATTGCGCCCATCCCCTTTATCGTGCTATAATATAAGTGTAAGTTTTGTTTCTCCTTTCGGATGATTTCCAACCGGAGATTTTTCCTTGTCTTTACAAAACTACAAATTCAATCAGAAATTCACCGCTGGTACGCTGCTGGCGGTGTTTTTCTTTTTCTCGAAAATCTCCATTAAATGGAGATTGTACCGCACATCCAATTCCATCAGCAGGTTCAACGTGACGTTCATTCGGTCCGCTAATTTCTCGGCGGTTTGAATGAGCGTCTTTTTGTCGTCTTCGTTCAAATCGTCATAACTGTTTTTATTAAACAGAAGCGGCGGCAAGGCGTTCATCGCATCATCTGCAACGTGGTCGTATATCTTTAATTCTTCGACCCGTGCCATGATGTGGCGGTCGCTTTTACGGTATTGGAACAATTTAGATAAGCCTGTACCCTGCAACGCCATGCAAGCGGCAGCGATAACATTGGTTTGAGAGAAACTGCGCATCGTTGCCGCAGGAATTTGCCTGTCTCCCGTCAGCGTTGCATAAATAGACGAGGCGTTTACACCGCTATCAGCAGCAATAGCCTTTATTGGCTCGCCGCTTCGTTCGATAGCGACACTTACCATATCGGCAAGTTCACGATTTTTTTCACGGGTTTTGAATTGTTTATATTTCATTATTTCCACCCTTTCTGTTCTTTCCATTCATCAAGCAAGCAATAATATTTTTCACTTGCTTCTTTATACTTATTTTCGTCTATGCCCATATAACGGGCTTTTTCTTGCGCTGCCTTGATCATTTTTTCGGTTAATGTCATTTTTGTTTCTCCTTTTAGTATAATTTTGTATAAAGTATGCTATTTTTTATTACGTAACTATATGGTACTATGTAACCACGGGTTACGTTTGAGGGCGCAATAATTTATCAACGGAAACGCCCAACGCCGTTGAAACATCTAATAGCCTAGAACCTTTAGGAAGAGCTAATCCTCTTTCCCAATATGAGATAGATACTCTGTTTACGCCGAGTTTTTTAGCTAATTCTTCTTGGGTAAGCCCTCTTTCCAATCTGTATTTTTTTATACTATTTTCTTTCAATCTATCACTTCCTTATGTAACTATTTTTTACTACATCTGTATTATATAGTAAAAACTATTTACAGTCAATAGAAAACGTAACTATTTTTTACAATTTACTGTAAATAAAATTTACTATATAATTTATTATGTAATTTAAATAATGCTTGCACTATTTAACAAAAGAGGTAAAAATGATAAACAAAACTGGTATGCGAATTAGAGAATTAAGGGATGAAAAAGGAATTTCACAACAAGAACTTGCTGATATGATCGGAATAAATAGAGTTGCTGTATCAAAATGGGAAACAGGAATTGCATCACCAACATATCAGAGAATTAAAAAATTATCTGATATTTTTAACGTATCCACGGATTACTTGTTGTGCATTTCTGATGTAAAACAAGAAATAAAAGAAAATAACGAATCCTCTAATTTTATTGTTGATGTTGATGATTTTTTAAATCATGCCCGTTTTCGCTGCGATGGCGTAATTTATAACTTATCTGACGAAGACAGACAATTATTTAAAAATGCTATTGAAATGGGGTTGATAACGGCAAGAGAAAAAGAAAATAAGCGTAAACAGCAACTAAAAAGAAAGAATAAGAAGAAATAAGGAGATGTTATTTTGTGGTTGACAGTGAAATTTATAAAAAGGTCTTTCATCTAGTCGCCCGCCTAAAAACAAATAGTCCATTTTTAATTGCAGAGAGGCTAGACGTAGCAGTATTATACAAGCGGCTGCCAAAGACACTGAGAGGATTTGTCATGCAGCCGTTTGATGATAATTTTGTAATTGTTATTAATAAATCGATAGAAAAATCAGAATATGCCATAGTTTTAGCCCATGAAATCGGGTACATCATCCTTGGTCAAGTCCCATCCTTGGGACTTGAAGCAGATTCGGTATATAATCAAGAATCAGATATAGAAAACAAGGCAAATTTATTTGCAGAATATCTTTTAAAAATAAAAGAAGGTGTAACATGAAAAAGATCGTTTTACTGGTTTGTGTCCTGCTTTGTTTTTGCTCGTCAACCTTTGCCGTGACACACACGGATTGGAATAACAAAGACCGGTGGTATTGGGCATTATCTAGTAGTGAATGCACAATGTATGTTGATAAGATTAATTTAAAGTATGATGTAGCGAACGACACCGCTACATTTTACACATTAGAAGTATATCCCGCTGATAAAATGCGGCAAATAACTAATGTAAAGATAGATTTTACTAAAAATACGTATCAAGAATTATCGGCCAGGACTTTTAAAAGTGACGGCACAGTAAAATACTGGAAAACAGAAAAACCATATGATATATATCCTGGCACTGGAGCTGAACAAATCGCCTATGTTGTCAGCGGATTGATCGGAAGAGATAAAAAGCACGTCGAATACGAAGACATGAAAAAAATCCTGGACATATAGCATATTAAAAAAAGGAGAAATGAAATGAATTACGGAAAATTGATTGAAAAAATATCGACATTTGACGAAGCAAAACTATTAAAGAAAAAAGAATCGTTACTAAAAGAGTTCATACAGCTTACAGATGATGATGAAATCCTAATAAATGCTGTAACAGGGTTAAATAAAGGCGATGTAAAAGGCGGTATTTTGTTTGCAACAAATAAACGGATTGTTTATATTACAGAAAGTACATTTTTGAAAAAAATATCTGTAAATAATATTCCTCTTGATAAAATATCTTCCATTGAGTATAAAAAAGGATGGCTGTCGTCAAAAATATTGATTTACACGGCGAACGCTGCAATGCAAATAGAACAAATTGAAGCAGATGCGGCTCCGAAATTTTGTAATCAAGTAAAAAAATCTATGGATATTTTAAACCAGCAGATGTATCAGCAACAAACCCCACCACCGTCGCCGAAAAAAGATTTTATCCAAGAGTTGAAAGAACTTGGACAGCTAAAGCAAGAAGGGCTTATAACTGATGAGGAATTTAAACTTGCAAAAGAAAAATTACTAAAATAACAAAGAAAAAGAGCGATACTAGAAGTATCGCTCTTTTACCATGATTTCTGATGAATTTGAGGTGCAGAAGAAAAATATTAACTCCGCATATATTATATCATGTTTTTGGCGCATCTCAAATAATTTTGTATAAAAACAGACAAATTTTATACCACATATGCTATATTTTACACATATTTTATACAACATCTGTGAGGTGAGCATCATGCCGGCATATTTTGACGAAAAGAAAAAGACGTGGTATGTAAAATTTAGATACCGTGATTTTACCGGAAAACTAAAAGACACGACAAAACGCGGATTTAAACGTAAAAAAGATGCACAGCAATATGAAATTAACTTCAAACAGGCACACAACGGCGATTTTTCAAGCCTCCCCTTTTCGGTGATTACACAAAGATATTTACAGCATCAGGAAAATATCGTTAGAAAAACGACATTTAGAAATATCAAAAATATGATAGCTAAATATATTCTCCCATTTTTTGGTAATATCAAAATGTCAAAAATATCAGTGCGTGAAGTCATCGACTGGCATGACAATTTTTTATTGAAAAGTGGTTTTGCACCGTCTTCAATAAAAACAATAAATAGCCGCCTTTCTGCAATTTTTAATTATGCAAAAAAATATTACAAGCTAAAAGAAAACCCCGTTATTTTAGCGGGCCCGGTTGGATCTTTAAAAAGAAAAGAGGAATATACGATATGGACGATAGAACAATTAGAATTTTTTTGTAAATCATTTGAAAAACAATTTCCTATACACGCTCTTGCCTTCCGCTTATTATTTTATCTCGGTCTTCGTCCGTCCGAACTTCTAGGGATTACACCGAACGATATAGATTTTGAACAAAATACGGTATCGATTAACAAATCGTATCACAATGACGGCGGCGGTTATTTTGCAGATACTAAAAATCCGTATTCAGTACGAAAAATTGTTTTCCCTGCTTTCATGCGTAACGACTTGATAAAAATCGTCGAAAAAACAAATAAAACTGGAGTGGATAGATTGTTTTATATAACAGAAGGTTCATTATATTCGTTTCTTGTTCGGCATTCAAAAAAATTAAATCTACCAATTATACGGTTATATGATTTGCGTCACTCCCATGCTTCTATACTTATATCAAACGGACAAGATATAAATTTAATAGCCAAACGTATGGGACATTGTTCGCCGGAAACAACATTAAAAGTTTATTCACATGCGTACAAAACAAAAAATGATAAAATCGCTGATTTTTTCGAAGAAACACATAATAAATAATGAACTGTGGTCAAAATGTGGTCAATAGTATTGTAGCCAACCTATAAACTAGCTACAATACTATTGTTTTACATTTATTGCGTAATCATGCCCACAATATCGCTGATATGAGAAACGCCCATATCCTGGCAATAGCGATCCATACCGGCAGCAATTTCTTCTACGGCCCGGGGATTGACAAAATTATACGCGCCTACGGCTACGGCACTGGCACCGGCGAGCATAAATTCGATCGCATCCTGCCAAGAAGCAATGCCACCCAATCCCAAAATCGGAATGCGTACGGCTTTGGCCGTCTGCCAAACCATACGCAACGCAACCGGTTTAATAGCCGGGCCGGACAAACCACCAGTAATATTACCAAGCAGTGGTTTTTGCGTATGAATATCAATGGCCATGCCCGTCAAGGTATTGATAAGGGAGATGGCATCGGCACCGGCTTCTTCGACAGCTTTAGCCATAACCGTAATGTCCGTCACATTCGGAGACAGCTTCATAATGACCGGCTTGGACGTATGAGCTTTGACACTGCGTGTGACTGCTGCTGCCGCTTCCGGCTTCGTGCCAAACACAATGCCCCCTTCTTTGACATTCGGACAGGAAATGTTGACTTCCAGGGCCGCTACGCCGTCTACATCCAATTTCGCTGCTAATTCGCCGTATTCTTCCGCCGTACCGGCAGAAATATTGACAATCAGCGGCGTCGGATGCTGACTGACTTTTGGTAAAATATCTTTCTTAAATACATCGACACCGGGATTTTCCAAGCCGATGCAGTTGAGCATGCCCGACGGCGTTTCAGCCACGCGTACGCCAGGATTGCCGGCACGCGGCAAGGGCGTAATGCCTTTGGAAATAATCGCGCCAATGGTATCGATATCTAAAAAATCAGCATATTCCAGTCCAAAGCCAAAGGTGCCGGATGCCCCCATTACTGGTGTTTTCATCGAAATGCCGGCAAAGTTTACAGCTATACGATTGGTATTCATTAGAAGACCTCCTTTGCCGAAAATACAGGACCGTCTGCGCAAACTTTATACCGTTTGCCGCTCACTTTGCTTTCAAATGTACAACCCAGACAAACGCCAATGCCGCAGGCCATGCGCTTTTCCATGGATACTTCACAAGCAATGCCGGCTTTTTCAGACGCTTCGGCAATCGTTTTCATCATGACCGTCGGGCCGCAGGTCGATACGCGATCGATGGGATGCTTGGCAAAAATAGTCGGCAGTGCCTGTACGGCAAATCCTTTGATGCCCAGTGAGCCGTCATCAGTCGTTACATACACCGTATCGGCATAGGGTTCAAAGAACTTCGTCCAAAATGTTTCCGACGCTGTTTTGCCGCCAACCAATACAACAGGATGATCCAATGTCTTCGCCAGGAAAATAAGCGGAGCCAATCCCACACCGCCGCCAACTAATAAGGCTTTGCCGGGAGCCGTCGTAAATACACCCTCTCCCAAAGGGCCTTCGACACTAATCGTTTCGCCCGTTTTCATGGCCGCCATTTCATGGGTTCCTTTGCCAACCAGTCGATAAATAATCGTCACCGTACCTGCTTTCGTATCAGCATCGACAATCCCAAAGGGACGACGCAAAAAAGTTTTCCCTTCTGTTTTTTGCACATTGACAAATTGACCGGGCTTTGCTGCTGCGGCAATTTGCGGTGCATGGAAAACCATTTTCCAAACATCAGGAATAATCGCTTCATTGATTACAATGGCAGATTCTTCTAAAAATTTCTTCACCTGTTTCTCCATCCTTCCTATTCATACTCTGCTTGTATTGTATCATATTTTGCAGCATTATCCCATCACATAGGCAGCCAGCAAGGCTTGGATCTTATAAATATTGGTGTCCGTGCTGAATTTTTGCGTAATCGCTTCCGTTCCCATCCCATTGACCCAAATGTTAAGTTCTGCATCCAAATCAAAATTACCGGCTGATTCGACAGAAAAATGCGTAATATTGCGATACGGAATGGAATGATACTCGACTTTTTTCCCTGTCATGCCCTGGACATTGACGATAATTAATCGACAGTTCGTAAAAATCCACATATCGCGAACGATTTTATAGGCCTGATTAATCAGTTCGCCCCGCATGAGCATGGGCGCGTATTTTTCCCGTACTTCTTCTGCATCAATTTCACTGGCATGTCCCATTAATCCATTAAAAAGTCCCATTTGATATACCTCCTTTGGGGATACATAGCTGACGATACAGTATATAGCCCATATATACGTATTATATCATACCTGCGTTTTTCAACGTACCCTAACCTCGATACGAGGTGCCGGCCCTGGCACCACAACGGATACACGTAAAAGGGTATGACAAAGGGACTGCAACAAAATGAATGAAACCTTCTCCTTTTGTTACAGTCCCCATTATTTTTCACATAACATATATAATGTATCTTATGCTCGTTTTTTCAGTATTTCTTCTAATACGGGCAGGGCATCCCATACGTCGCCAACGATACCATAATGAGCAAATTTAAAAATCGGCGCATCTGGATCGGTATTGACAGCCACAATCACGTTGGCATCCTGAACGCCTAATTTATGCTGAATCGCACCGGAAATCCCTAAGGCAATATAGAGCTTGGGGGCTATTTTTTTACCCGTAATACCAATCTGTATATCATGCGTTGCCCAGCCATTATCTACTAACGGTTTCGAAACGCCAAAAGCGGCTCCAATCGCATCAGCAAAGGCTTGCACACGCTGCATGCCTTGTTCATCACCGACACCGCGTCCAGCTCCCACGACAATATCGGCATGTTCCAAATCGATTTTCTGATCTTGCGGTGGTAACGGTATCGATTTTATAATCGTGTATGCAGGTACATCACCAACAGCAACTGTTTCTGGTATAATCGTTCCTTCTCGTTTTGCATCCGAGGCAGGGGCATGAAAAGTATGTTCACGAATCGTTGCTAGTTGCGGCCGTGTTGCCATCTGAATATTAGCAAACAATTTCCCCGTATAAGTCGGGCGAACCCAAGTCAGTGTATCATCGTCGCCACCGTAATATACATCAATACAATCTGCTGCCAGTCCAACCTGCAGTACCGCAGACAAGCGGCCGCCCAAATCACGGCCATCCGGCGAAGCACCGATTAAAATAACCTGCGGTGTATATTTACGGGATAATGTAGCCAATGCCTGGGCATATCGCGTTGCATGAAAAGCCGTATATTCCGGCTGAGGCACAATGATCACGCCGTCTGCGCCATATGAAACAGCCGTATGCGCTAACGATTCAGCCTGACTTCCCAAGAGCACCATGACCAATGAAGCCTGGCGTGCATCCGCTAATGCACGTCCTTTCCCCAATAATTCTATACTTGTCGAACGTAACGTATCGTGTCGGATTTCACCATATACCCAAACTGCGTTATTCCATTCCATTCTGTATCCCTCCTTATATCCGATTTTTCGTCCGTAATAAATCTGCTAACTGCCGTACAGCATCCGCTGTCGAATCGCCTTGCAGCATCGTTCCTACCGGTTCCGGCGCAGGAGCAAATACAGACGTTACCTTGGTTGCTGAACCCGTTATCCCTGCATCGTGCGGTGTCAATCCCAAATCTTCCAGCCGCCATACCGTAAATACGGCTTTTTTCGCTTTCATGGCATCTCGGATTTTAGGAGCCCGCGGCGTATTGATGCTTTCCATGACAGAACATACTGCCGGCAGCGATACTTGCACCGTTTCCACACAATCTTCATTCTTACGAGTTCCTAAAACGGTTGCATTATCTATCTGAAGAGACGTAGCATACGAAAGCAAGGACATTCCTAATTGCTGGGCAATAATCGGCGGAATCTGTCCTGTTTCACCATCGGTTGACTGTTTGCCTGTCAGCACGATATCGGCACTGCCGATTTTTTTAATCGCTTTGGCAAGTATTCTGCCCGTTGCCAGCGTATCTGAACCAGCCATGCGTTCATCCGAAACAAGCACACCCGCATCGGCTCCCTTGGCAATACCATCACGAAGAATGTCTACGACCGTTGCATTCCCCATCGTCAGCAACGTGACCGTTCCTCCTATAGCTTCTTTTAACGCCACGCCAGCTTCGATGGCATGGGCGTCTACGGGATTTAACATAGACGGCGCGCCAATACGAACCAAATTATTCTCTTTTGCATCCATATGTATATCCGATACAGCCGGTACTTGTTTTACTAATACAACAATATTCATATATATACCTCCTTCACCAAACGAGATGTATGTCATGTATTACATGTATATTATACATGATTTTTAAAAATAATCAACTAATAATATTTATTTAGTAGATAGTATTACAAAATATATACGTTTGGATATACTTATGCGGCCGAACCTCCTTCTGTTTCTATTTTATAAATAAATACCTATATACCCTTGTTTTTTATCATACGATGTGTTAATATAGTGAAGTATTCGCTATGCGATGTATCAGATACATGCGCCTATAGCTCAGGGGATAGAGCACCGGTCTCCGGAACCGGGTGCGAAGGTTCGAATCCTTCTAGGCGCACCACAGGTAATAAGCGGTTTCACAGCAATGTGAGACCGCTTATTTTTTACTTTGCCGCTTATTTCGATAGAAATATGTAAAAATTGGTGTAATTATATAAAACACATATTCATAACAAAAAAAATCCCGCCAAATTAGAAACACTACTCTGACGGGACTTTTTTATTCTGTTTTAGTCTGTGGCTGTGGTCCGAATACCCGTTCCATGCCGGTTTTCATTACTAGCCAAGTCTTTCCCGCTTTCCGAGATTCAGTATGTTTCATTCTAGGCGGAATCTTAGCATAACCTTTACATGCCTGTTGCACTGTTATAGGCGCCTTTCCCCACAATACTGCTGCCTCAGATGCCGTCATTACTTCTTGCAATGCTTTTTCGCTAAAATCATCATGATCCATATGCCTGTCAGTCCTCCAGATACAAATAATTTAAATTGGTAATGCTAATATAACAAGCCGTTCGTCTTGAATTTGACAAATTAGACGATAATCGCCAATACGGTAACTTCGATTCGCTGTTAATCCTTTCCCATGAATCCTTAGGTTTTCACATCCCACTAAATTTTTTTCAATCCAAGATTTCATCATGCGTTGTGTATATTTGTCCAGCTTCTTAAATTCTCTATCAAATCGAGTGGTTATTTCTATAGAATACATATTATTCGCCTATCTCCCTCCATAGTTCTGCTTTTCTTTCCATCTTTTACATAATCCCGATAGGCTTCTTCAAAAACAGCCCGATCATATTCTTCATCAATTCGTTCAAATAACGCGCGTTTACATGCTTCTCCCACTGTCATAGAATGCAACTTTGCATAGCTGTCCGCTAATTTGCGTTCTTCATCTGTTAATCGAATAGAAAGTGTATGTTTCGATGGCAAGATACAAGAACCTCCTGACCGTGTGTCATATACACTGGTCAGGAGGTTCTTGGTTTATTCTATATGCGTTTCTCAATACAAATATTCTTTACATCTTCTCATTTCTGCGATCGGAACGAAATCGCTGTCTAAAACGTAAACGTATCCTTTAATCCCAGCCATTTCTGGTCTTTATCGCTAAGATTGAGCGGCGTGCCGTTTTCCAAGCAGTATCCGGCCGCACTTGGCGTTCCTTGGTATGGGCCTGTTAGCTTAGGCCACTGAATTCCGATTTCCGGGTCGTTCCACGCCATGCCGCCTTCGTCATTGGGATGCCAAAAATCATTGACTTTATAGCAAAATTCGGCAACATCGCTAAGTACAAGGAACCCATGGGCAAAGCCTTCGGGAATGAGAAACTGTTTTTTATTTTCTTCTGTCAATGTTACGCCATACCACTTACCAAATGTGTTCGAATCACGGCGCAAATCGACGGCCACATCAAACACACTGCCACGAACAGCCCGCACTAATTTGCATTGGGGAAAATGCTTTTGAAAATGAAGCCCCCGCAGTACGCCTTTCGTAGACATCGACTGATTGTCCTGGACAAATTGGATACGAAAACCAGCTTCTTCCATATCTTTCTGATTATATGTTTCCATAAAATAGCCGCGTCCATCACCATGCACAGTCGGTGTAATGACGCATAATCCTTCTATACCACCGACATTCTTTTCAACCTGTATCTGCCCCATCGTACTATCTCCTTTAGTAAAAAATGTATCTCACATGATTTTTGTCCGTACGAATACTTACGCACGAATCGCTTCCAAATACCGTCGAACGGCATCTTTCCAATCCGGAAGCGGCATAAATCCGTTTTCTTTCAGCTTGCGTTTATCCAGCCGGCTGTTAAAAGGACGGGCTGCCTTGGACAAACCGTATTCAGCCGTCGTAACGGGAATCACTTTTGTCGTGTAGCCTGCTTGACGGAAAATTTCACACGTAAAATCATACCATGAAATATAGCCGCCTTCATTCGTCGCATGGTAATACCCGTATTTGTCGGTTTCTATCATATCGACCAACAGCCGCGCCAAATCCAGCGTATACGTCGGCGTACCAATCTGATCATTGACAACACGCACGGTGTCATGGGTTTTGCCAACATTCAACATCGTTTTAATAAAATTCTTGCCGTTTTGGCCAAATACCCAAGCAATGCGGACGATAAAGTATTTTTCCAGCGTGTTGGCTACGGCCAATTCCCCTTCCAGTTTGGTCTGGCCATATACATTCAGTGGCTTATAGTCCTTGCAGTCCGGCTGCCATGGCGTCGTCCCCTGACCGTCAAATACGTAATCCGTACTAATATATACCATCTTACAGTCTATCCCTTTGCAGGCTGACGCAATATACTGCGTGCCGTTGGCATTGACAGCCCGTACTTTGGCAATTTTGTCATCGTCTTCTGCCAAATCCACTGCCGTCCAAGCCGCGCAATGAATGACCGCATCGGGATGCACACGAGAAATCGTTTCCTGTACAGCCTTTTGATCCGTAATATCCAAAGACAAATACGGCATCGTTGTTACAGCCGAACCATCGGCAATCCCGCTATAGGCAGGCGCCAAGTCACTGCCAATCCCAGTATACCCTCGTTTTGCCAATTCATTCATCACATCATGCCCTAGCTGCCCATTGACACCTGTTACAAAAATAACCAATGTATCCTCCTTTCGAGGATGCATTGGTTATTTTCAAGTTTCAAATTATTAGACATTAGTGACTAGTTCTAACTACTAATAACCAATCACTAACATTTAACCACTGCATCCTCATTACCATTACAGAGTCCGTTTTAATGTCAAAATTAATGAAGTAAGCATCTTTCCAATTTCATTTAGTGAACGTACCCCCGCCTACAGAGGCGGTAGCTTCCTGCTTCAACAAGAACAGCACTACAGCTCCGAGGAACTGCTGCGGCTTACACTCTCTCCACAGGCGTAGATTCCCGTGCGACCCACGG